>CACWJS010000001.1 GCA_902761275.1 uncultured bacterium
CGCTTCGTGATGCCGGTCGTGTGGAGACCGATGCCGCCCTTGTACTTCGGCGAACCCTTGCGGACGACGACATTGCCGACCGAAGGCCCCTTGCCGCAGATTTCACAGACTCTTGACATTTTCGTGTTCCTTTCGTCTGGGGGTTAGTTGGACTCGCCGGGCTGCCACTCGACGTTTGCGAAGGCGTTGTCGAACGCGGCGGAAAGACCGCCGAGCGTTTCACTGCCGGCCGTCTTCGTGGAGGTCGACGCGGGCGTCTCGCCTGCGGCCTCTGCCTCGAGGGCCTTGATTTCGTCCTCGGTCATCGACATCGCGCGGATGGAGAGGCCGATGCGGCGCTCTGCGCGGTCAACCTTGACGACCCTGGCCTCGACCTCCTGGCCGACGTCGAGAGCGTCCTTGACCTTCTCGACGCGCTGGTCGGAGATCTGGGAGATGTGGACGAGACCGTCAACGCCGTCCTCGAGCTCGACGAACGCGCCGAACGAGGCGACCTTGGAGACCTTGCCCTTGACGACCATGCCGACCGGGTACTTGGTGGCGATTTCCGTCCACGGATCGGTCTGGGCCTGCTTGAGGCCGAGAGAGATGCGCTGCTCCTTCGGGTTGACGTCGAGAACGACCGCCTCGACTTCCTGGCCCTTCTGGAGACACTCCGACGGATGGTTGATCTTGCGGGTCCAGCTCATGTCGCTGACGTGGATCATGCCGTCGATGCCCTCTTCGAGCTCGACGAACGCGCCGTACGCCGTGAAGTTGCGAACCTTGCCCTTGACCTTCGAGCCGACCGGGAAGCGGTCCTGGACCGTGTCCCAGGGGTTCGCCTGGGTCTGGCGGATGCCGAGGGCGATCTTCTGGTTCTCGACGTCGATCGAGAGAACGACGACCTGGACTTCATCGCCGACGTTGAGCATGTCGCTCGCGCGGGCGACGCGCTTGGTCCAGCTGAACTCGGAGATGTGGACGAGGCCCTCGATGCCGGGGGCGATCTCGACGAACGCGCCGTAGGCGGCGAGGTTGACGACCTTGCCCTGCACGCGTGCGCCGACCGGGAACTGGTCCTGGATGGCGTCCCACGGATTGGGCATGGTCTGCTTGAGGCCGAGCGAAACGCGCTCGCGCTCGCGGTCGACGTCGAGCACCATGACGTCGAGCTCCTGGCCGACCTTGATGATCTCGCTCGGGTGCTTGATGCGCGCCCAGCTCATGTCGGTGATGTGGAGGAGACCGTCGATCGCGTCCTCGATGGAGACGAACGCGCCGAAGTCGGTGATGTTCTTCACGCGGCCCTTGCGGATCTCGCCCTTCTGGAGCGAGGCGAGGAGCTCGGCCTTCTTCTCGGCCTGGACGCCCTCGATGAGCTCGCGACGCGAAACGATGAGGTTGCGCCTCTCGTTGGAAATCTTGATGACCTTGAAGTCGTAGGTCTGCCCGACGTAGGGCTCGAGGTCCTTGACGGGAGCGACTTCGATCTGGCTGCCGGGGAGGAACGCCTCCACGTCGTCGATCTGGACGAGGAGACCGCCCCTGACCGCGCTCTTGATCGTGCCGGTGACGACGCATCCTTCGACGTAACGATCGAGGATCTTCTCCCAGCGGATCTTTTCGTCCGCGGCACGCTTGGAGAGGACGACCATGCCGGTCTTGTCGTTCTCGAGCTCGCGGAGCATTACGGTTACCTTGTCGCCGGGCTTGACTTCGGCGCCTTCGCCGAATTCGGAGATGTCGATCGACCCCTCGGACTTATAGCCGATGTCGATAAAGACCTCATCGCCCTTGATTGCGCTGACGGTGCCTTCAACGAGGCTGCCGTTCTTGAACTTCGACTCCTGCCCTGCCTGGGCGAGAAGCTCCGCCATCGCGGCGGACTTTTCTCCCTTGGGAGTCGGCTTTCTGATTGCCATTTGTGCGCGAAAATGCGTCTCATCCTTTATTCAAATGGGATTCGCGTCTATTCATTGCCCATACCGAGTATGAAATCCTTGAGATCGGCGGCAAGCGCAAGTCGCGCCCCCATAAGCGAATGTCCGGCGCGATAGGTCTTGCGATGTTTCTGGACACCAGTGCCAAGCTTGTTCCAGAACGCATCGAGAGGTTCCGTCGGCACGGTTCTGTCATACTCGGCCGTGGCAAGAAAGACCTTCTTCCCTTCAAGGGCATTAGCCGCCCTTTCAAATCGCATTTCCGCCGCGTGAGCGATGATGTCGTCGACTATCGAATCGTCGGAGGCGCGGTGCAGGACGAGCATTCCCTCGCCAATCAGGAAGCGCTTAAGTTCCTCGCGGCTCATACTCTGCGCCATGTAGCCGATTTCGCACGGCGCGACAAGCGCGACACCGCTAACGCCAGGGAGCCACGCCGCCGCGTTCACCACGCTGTTGCCGCCCATCGAATGGCCAACAAGATAGACTGCGTTCGTGTCGAGTCCGTACTTTGCCGCTGTTTCCGCACCCATCGCCCAATGCGCGAGGTTCTCGGCGTCCTTGATGCAGCCGCTGACCGTATACTCGCCCTCGCTCCCCCACGCGCCGCGGTGATGCGGAAGGACAACCGCTATACCAGCGCGGCAAAGATCGTGCGCGACATCGTCCCAACGCGTAAAGCCAGCGAATCCATGGCAGAAGATTACGCAAGGTCTTGGCCCCGCAAATTTCGCAGACGGAACAAGCACTTGCCCATAGATCGTGCTACCCTCGCTTTTGAACACAAGCGCATCGAGCTTAGGCAATTCCGCCTCGCTCGAAAATTTTCCTTCCGTGCAGCAGCCAACCATCGCCAACGCAGCAATCGCTACAATCAACATCCGCGTATTCAATTAGCCACCTCCTTAATCCTGTGAATCTTGTCTAAAACTTTTAGCCGCATTTTCGCCACGTAAGGTTGCCGTTCTATGGAATGCGATAGTGACCGGTCAGGGGATAGGCGAAAAGGACATCTTCTTCTTGCGTGCCCGAGCCGATGTTGTGGATGGCAAGCGGGACTCCCGCCGCCGACTTCCTGTCGCTGACGATCATTATGTGCGGCAACTTCCCGCCAACCATGACCGTCACGATGTCGCCGGGCTTGTAGTCCGCCGCATTCTTGGATACGGGCAGCGCATACCCTTTCCGCTTGAAATAGCATTGCAGGTTCGGCACGCGCCTGTGGTCTATGTTCGCATCAGGAGCCTTGAGTCCCCATATTTGTGGGTACTTTGAAAAACTTGTCTTCATGTCTTCATGCACAAGCTTCTGCATGTCGATCTTCCGCGCATCACGCAACGCCCTGATGATGACGTCCGTGCAGACGCCGCTCTCCCTCGGCACGTCGCCGCCCGGATAGCCAATCTTCCGGTAAGCTGGGTCGTATCCCACGGTGACACCAATCTGGCGGCGTGCCGCAACCACGATATCGGTCTCGCCAGGAGCGGAAATCAGCTCATTGATGCGCGGTCTGTAATCTTCTATCGGACACATGAGGCATCCGATTTGGACTTCCTTTTGACCTCGCATGTAAGCCAGCAGCAGGTCCATGTCGTTCAGATTCGCCCGCGACCGCCTTCCTTTGATAATCCACTCAAGGCGATTTACGATGCGCGACAGCGACGCATCATCGCCTTCGCCATATTCAATCTCCCCAAAGCACGATGGCGGGGCCATGTCTGGACACGGATTATGCCACTCTACGGCAACCCAATCTTGCCGCGCCTCCAGAACCTTCACCTTTGTGCCCTTGTTGACATGGCTATACCACGTGCCCTCGGTGCTGGGGCGCAGTCTGATGCAAACATTGTTGCCAAGGATATTTCCATCGTCGTCAATGTACTTGCGATTGATCCACACCCTGTTCCCTTTAGGCACGACACGCCACCATCCCCACTCATGGTTCGTGAAATACAGGAATTCTACCTGGTCGCCGGGACGCAAGTTTGACTTCTCGGGCCTACGAGCCACCGTCGCGAACCGAGGTATCTTCAACTTATCCGCCAATACGCAGTGGCGGCACAACACGGACTCGTCAAGCGTTATGTCGAGTCCGAACGAGCGCAGTTTGGCGCATCCGTCGCGAAGTCCTTCAACCGTTGAACGTGGCTCAGTGTAGGACTTCGGATAATGCGTCGCGCCGCCGCATTTCTTGCACACATACGTATAGTCCTCAATTTTGGGCGGAGCAAGCTTCCCCTCTGCGCCCCAAACCGCCATAAGCCCAATCACAGTAAGCATCATTCGCATATTCATCGTGCGGCATCCTTTCCTATTCCACTGGCTTGACCCCCATATCCGTTCGAAAAACATCAAGTATCACCTCACCGTCGAAGCCATCCTTTCCGTCGTTATACCAAAGTGAAAGTTGTATTATCTGGCGACCCTTTCTCCAAATGTATTGATGGCAATATCGTCCAGACTTCGGTTTCTCACAGACATTCGCCGACTTGTCGAGATACCTATCGCCGCAGGGCTTGCCAAGAATCCCCTCAAGGTATGTCTTCAGTCTGGCACCGTTTTTCCTAACGCAATCATCTTCATATCCTCTTCTGTAGCGATGCGTTGAAAAAGACATACAGCCATAGACTTCTAATATCATCCCAGTTGACTTGTCGGCTATCACCGACACCCTCCAGGCGTCTTTCCCGTCAAATGGTCCTCCACGCCTTGGGTCTTCCACTCCGTTACATGCGGTATCGCTATAATAATAGCCACGACCACAAAATCTTGACAGCTGCACATCATTTGTCCAAACGACATAAGACTGCTCAAAATCTTGCCACTCGCTGACATCGTCTGCACCGCCACGACCAAGATCGTTAAGCATAAGTTCCCCTCCCCAAGGTTCGTCAAGTTTCGCCCCGAACACTTCCCGAATGGGAAGCATTTCCGAACAATCGTTATTCACGCAACCGCACACCATCACAGCTGCAATCGCGACAAATAGTATTTTCCTCATTACTCCATTCCTTTCTTAATCCTGTAAATCTTGTTAATCCTGTCTAAAAACCTCCCGCCGACTCCCTTGCGTCGTCTTTGGAAGCGACATACAGATGGGCGAGGTTGACGTTATAGAGAAAGCGCCGCACATCTTCTTCGAGAAAAGACTCATCTCTTATGACTCCATTCTCTTATTCAACAAGCGGCACCCCGGGGCGGAGGCTCTGCAAGAACTTCTCAACAGGCAGCACCATCGTCCCGTCTTGAACCTTGCTCTCCTCGCCTCGATATAGCAATATGGTTTTTGCCTCCGGATAATCTTCGTGGAATGCTTTAAGCCCCGAGAAGTCTCCGCCGGACACCTTCTTCGCGTTCTTCACCTCTATTGCCCAGAATCCATTATCCGTATAGACGACGAAGTCGACTTCCGTGCCAGCCCGCGTCCGCCAGAAATAAAGCCCACCTCGAACAAGCGAATAGTCAAGCCATGCCCTGAGGTGTTGATGGACAAGTCCCTCCAATGCCGCACCATCTATTTCCTCCGGACGGTCCAATGGACCCTTCGGACGCAATGTACGGTACACGCCAGCGTCGAACAGATAGAACTTGTCATGTCCAACAAGCTGGCGACGCGCTCGCTTCGTGAAAACCGGCAACCGATACGCCACCATAAGAGACTCCAATATCGAAAAGTATCCGTCGACAGTGGAGCGTTTCACCTCAGCCTCGCGCGCAATGTCGCTCATAGACAGAATCGAACCATGCGAAAACGAAGCCATTTCGAGAAAGCGCGCGAAATCGTCGAGCTTCCTAACAAGTCCCTCGTTCACGATCTCCTCTTGAAGATAGACATCCAGATACGTTCCCAAGACCTCTTCGCTTGTGTTGTTGCTTGGGTATCGCACCAACGGTATCATTCCCAGGCGCAGCGCATCAGGCAGGTTGAAGTCCGTCCCCATCTCGGCAGCCATGAACGGATGGCAAGTCCGCTTCACCGCGCGCCCGCCAAGCATGTCCGTATCCTTCCCGGCGCGCTTCAACTTGCGCGCACTCGATCCCGTTAACACAAACTTCAGATGCGGCGACTTCTCCATTATGTCGTGTACGGAGTCTAGCAAATCGGGAACACGTTGAATTTCGTCAATGACAAACACGCTTTTATCAGGATGTTCTGCAACTATGGAATGGAGACGCTCGGGGTTGCCAGTCAATTGACGCCGAACATCCGCCAATAGCAAATTAACGGTATACGCCTCTGGCAAAGCGGCTTCCAACCATGTACTTTTGCCCGTGCCACGAGGTCCAAACAGGAAGAAACTTCCAGAAGATTGTGTTATAAACCTATTTTTCATGCAGACATTCTATCATATCCACGCAGACAAATCAATGCGTAATTTACATCGCTACCGTAAAATACGCAGCTGATTTTACGACGGTGATGTAAATACGACAGCTCACGTCCATCGCTTTATCCCGCACAAAACATTCACTTCACTCAAATTATGCAGCAATCCACCGCACCAATTTCACGATGCCGTGTCCAACAAACCAGAGGAATCCAAATGCGCAGAGTATCGAAAAAAGCCACCATACTCGTTCCCGCCACAGACTACTTTCCCTTTTGCGCGGCGAAGCTTTTTCCCGCCCCTCGCTTGCGATCTTCGTCAAAAATTCCGCCACTTCGCCAACAGTTTTGCATCTAACACAAAACTCAAATTCTTCGCTTGTCAGCTTTCCGTATTGTTGATCAACTTTTTCAAAGAAGCGAATGGAACCCAAATCATCCCAAGACAAATAATCGACGAGCCAATCAACCATCTGCCATGCGTCCTCGGCCATGACATACGCGAACATCTCCCCGCCTTCCATCCACGATGCCTCATCATATAATTGACTGAACAAAGTAACGACATTTGCGACCCTCTCGTCCTTTGGAAAACCAACTCGCCTGCGCAGTTCAAGTTGCTCAATGGCAATCTCGCCCTTGCGCTGATACGCCCGATACGCCTTGCCGGGCCACGGCCAGAAGTGCTTGATTGCAACATCGACAAGCGGTGCGACTTCGCCCGCCTTCGTCTTGCGCTGCAATTCAAGCAATGCTTCCAAATCTTTCCTCATTCTCCTGTTCTTTCTTAATCCTGTAAATCTTGTAAATCCTGTCTAAAAACCTTCCCGCGACGACCCGCGCGAGAATCTTCCCACTTCACTCCGCCATCTCCCAGTGACCACCTTTATCGGGGCCGACGCGGCGAAGACGGCCGGATGCCTTGAACCTTGCGAGATGCTTTTGGATTGCTTGCCTAGAAATGCCCATCGCCCTTGCCATGCCCTCTTGCGTAAGATGCGGCTGTTCTTTCAGCAATGCCAACAACTTGTCCGACGTTTTAACGCGAGAGTTTTCTGACAACCTTTTTCTGACAACCTTTTTCTGACAACCTTCCTTCCGCTTGCATTCCGACAGTTCATGGAGATATAGTATTCGGGCGTGAACTCAAAGCCACCGTCGTTGATGACAGCAACGATCCGCTCCGAAACCTTGTCGGCCTCCTCCTTGTCGGGATCGCGCTCCGTCGTTTCGCCTTGCGAGGCGTAATAGTCGCGGATGCGCCGCCGCGCCTGGTTCTGGGTAATGCGTCCTTCGATGTGTTCGATTGCAGTATTGAACAGGAATTGCGACGGCACTAGCCCGTCCACTTGCTGCAACCCTATCGCGGTCGCCCACGCCTCGGCGCGCTCGCGCCGCCCCGGCTCGCCAGCCTTGATATACTCTTCAAAATCGTTCATGATGTTCCTTTCATTCGATTCTTCTCCTTCTGGTCTCAATTACCTCTACAACAGCCGAACACTTCTTCCGCAGTCATAGCGGCAGGATAATCCGAAGGCCCTGGGCCGTCGCTCTCCTCTATGTCTATTGTCTGAAATGGCTCATCTCCGCAAAAGACGCGGACTTCCCCGCTGGAGAAATCCAGCCGCCCACCATGTCGCCAAGGCCACACTTCGTGATCGACATAATGAAACTGCCATTCTCCCCTTGTATTACGGACGTACAATTCGACACTGTATGGCTCGCCAGTGCAGACCTGGAACAAGACATATTCGCGTCCACTTGGCGTCTTGCCATGATCGAGTATGCACTCATGCCGCGCGCCAAACATGTCTGCAACGAATGCCACAAACCCACATGACAACAGAAGCCATATCGCACCCGCCACAATGCACCACCGACTACTCTTTTTCATCCCCGCCCAAAGGAGCAAGATAGGAAGCAGAAAAAGCAAAGTGCAAGCAGCGCCCAACACAAGCACACGCAATATGGTTTCACAAGCTAATGTATTCATTTTATCGCCCCTTTCTTAATCCTGTTAATCCTGTAAATCCTGTCTAAACACCTCACACGACGGCTCGCATAAATATCTATTCACTACTCCACCTTGATCATATCTACAAGCGAGTTGAAGTATTCCTGGCTCCAGATGTCGAGGCATGAAGTATCCTTTAGGAACGGACGGACATCGTCGCTCGCCGCCTTGAAGTCGATTGTCGCAATGCGCTTCCTAAACGCGGCGACAAGTGCTTCTCGTGAAGAAAGATCGGTTTCGGGAGCGGACTCCTTGCACCGCTCCACAAGGTGCCCCAAATGGCAGGCATAGCCGTTCCTCACATACCACTCGAGATCGTACCAGTCTCGCCCCTTTGTACGCGTGCGCCAGGCGCGAAAGAGCGCTGCACTGACCTTACCGGCAAACAGATCGCCTATCGAATAGGCGCGAATCCAGCGCGACACCGGCTTGACCAGCAACTTCTGCTCTGTCGAAAAGCCCGGCGGCGGATCAATGTCTACCTCGATCTTGACCTTGATCTGCTTTTGCGTCGTGAAGCCGATCTTGAACACTTCTGACGATTCCTTGAGAAACGCGCTCTCCACGGACGACGGCCGCCCCTTGTGCTTCAACTGGATCTCCACCTCCTTCCCCGCGAGGGCGAACTCCTCCTTTATCGCCGGAAAATACGATTCGAAATCAAACGAAGGGTCTGGCTTGAGGAGAGAAAAATCCATGTCCTCGGAAAACCGTTCCATTCCGTAGAAGAGGTGCAGACATGTTCCGCCATAGAACGCCGCCTTCTCAAAAAATCCGCCTCGCGCAAGTCCCGCAAGCGCAATAAGCTGCATAACCTCCTGCTGAACGACAAGCCGCTCGGCAGCAGACTTCGGCGCATAGCTTTCAACCATGGAATCGTAGAGCGTCATGAGAACATCCTTTCCAATGCCTTCATCAAAAGCGGCTTGTGTCCACACGCCGCCATTTCCCTTAAGATTGTCTTGTCCGGACTTCCAAATACATCGAAATCAAAACGCATGTCGTCCTCCAGAAACGCCCTTAGTGAATCGGGCGACGAGATTCTCAGGTTGGATCTCGACAAGAGCAGATCACCAAGCGCCTTTTCCGGCGACGCGACGAGAAAGCCGCCTTCACCGTTATCCACCGTCCGAACGCCTATCGAGAACCAGTCACTAGGTACCGTGCGATACGAGAATTCTCCGATTGGTGTTGCAAACCGCTTTGCGCGCTTGACACAAGCCGACATCGTTGCAGTCACGCGCTCTGGGATGAGGCCATACATCGAAAGCGCCGTTTCAAACGACACATACGACGGGCCATACAATGCATTCGCAACGACACGCGAATCAAGATCATGTCCGCTGATTTTCGGGGAAAGACAGTAAAGTCCGCGCTTGATGCGGACAAGACTGCCCTCATCAACAAGCGCGGCAATTTTGGCAAGCACAGCCGAATAGTCATCCAATTCACCCGCGATAACATCGGTGGTGAATGGTACAGCACCAAACTTCAGCAACCTTTCTCTTTGCAAAATATCCACAGTTAATCAACCTTCACTTGATTTACTGAGTAGATTCTACCAAAAATTACGCCCTTATGCAAGTGGCATAAGTCTGCTTCAGCCCCATGCACTATAAACAGCGCTGTGCACTACTTGAAGAGTGAATTGGTCTGGGGCAACAACTTCAGCCCGTCATCCGCCTTTTTCTTATCGACATCGCATGCAACCGCAACCACCGTTGCGTTGGCATCGCTCCTATCGGCTGTTTCCATGACGAGCAAAACTTTGCGTGCTCCATCTATCTCATAGGACGGCGCGTATGCCAAGAGATAGGCCTTGGCGGAGGGCATGTTAGCCAACGCCTCCTTTGATTTGGCGCGAAGTTCCTCAATAGAGTCAAAGCCAGCCAGATTGTAGAATGTGCCGCGTTCTCCCTCGGTCACATATAGCGTCGGGCAAAAGTCCTCGCCCATGTCAAGGACGATTGGAATATTACTTTTTATCGAGGCATCAAGCAGTCTGGAGCATTCTTTTGACAGTTGAAGTTTTTCATCGTTCATTGTCATCTCCCTTTCACCACCTGGGTTCTTTTGCATATTGATAATAGCCAACAATCCTACGGCAATCATCACCGCCACAATTGCAACAAACATCATCCGCACTTTCATGTCGTTGGCTTCCCTGCTACAGATCAATGATCAAGCGGAATGGAATGGGTTTTACCAGTTTCATCGGTGCAAAGCTCGACATCTCCCTGAACGATGGCATCGTCAAATTCCTTTCGTTCCTCGTCGGTCATTGCGCCAAGGATTTCCTGTATCTTCGATATCTCCCGCCACCGACGCACGGCATCGCGGATGCCCAGAAATATGCCGAAACCAAAGGCAAGGGTGAAAATCGCCAGAAGAACAAAACCTTTAGCTCGAAAGTCTCCAACCGCGTTAGCAGAAAAGAACAAGTAATATATGAGCGCGAGCGGAGCAGCGAAAATGAGAGCGACGAAAATGCCACACCCTGAGCCAATTACCTTATGACTCGTCGATGAACAATTGGCATTCTTCTTTTCCATCGCTTTTGAATCTCCACACATTTACAGCGAATCTACAGAGACAGGGAATCGCGTCACCACTTGTCGTAGTGAATCTTCGCCGGATTCCACTTGTCCTTGGCTGGCGGATTCTCGGCGGGATAGCCAACGGGGATGACATTGAGCGGCATGTAGCCATCGGGTATGGATAAAATCTCGCGGACGGCGGCAATGCGGTCTTCTCCAGGAAACACACCCGTCCAAACAGCCCCCAGCCCTTGGGCATGCGCCGCCAGGAGAAGATTCATAGTCGCCGCCGAGCAGTCATGAATCCAGTATTCCTTGCCGCGGCCAGGCAGTCCGTTGTCAAGCGATCCGCAGACGACAATCGCAAGTTTCGCGCCATTGCCAACACGCGAATATGGAAGCCGCGCGGCGAGTGCCGCAAGTTTCGCGGGATCCTTGACGACAACGAATTCCCATGGACGCTTGTCCATCGCCGTCGGCGCGCACATCGCGGCGCGCAGCATCTTCTCTACCTTGTCATCCTCGACGGGCTTGGATGCGTCAAACTTGCGGATGGACTTGCGCGTCGAGATCGCGGTCAGGACGTCCGGTCCCTTCACCTTGACCGCATCAACGCCTTCTCCGACGCCGGAGAAGAATTCCGTCGCGCCCTTGCCGACGAGATCGCCGCTCTTGCGCGCGACCTTGCGCCCCATATCCTCCGCCTTGTCGCAGCCGTCGACGAGAACCATCAACCCCACACCCAAGACAAAGCAAAACAGCAATTTCGTGAATCCAGTTGTCTTACGCATATTAATCCTCCATTTCATTAGATTTCTCTGCACAATCTGAGGGCATTATACCATACAATTCCCGCGAAAGACAATGCTCACCCAAGATTCTCTTTAGTTGGAAACCTCATTTCGAGTTTAGACAGGATTTACAGGATTGTTTTCAACCTATATTCGGTAGTTGGATGGGGTAGTGTTTAACGCAGAGGCGCAGAGACGCAGAGAACGCGGAGAGTTTTATGCATTTTGAGAAGACATCTCCTTGTAGGCGCTGACAACATCATTCACCCAATTGGTGATGGCTCATGCTCTCGGACAGCGTTTGGAATTCAGCATTTTCACAACAAATTTCATTCTCTGCGCACTTTGCGTCTCTCGGCACTCGCTCTGCTCGGCTTGGCTCGCTACGAATCGCGAGCCCCGCTTGCGCGGCGGTTACGCGCCTCTGCGTTAAAAAATGAACTGCCGTTTTTAGGGTTAATCCTGCCCAATTTCACTTCTGCTTCAGCCGCTCGGAGGCCTTGCGAATGTAGCGCGGGAGGTTGCTCCAGACGGAATGATAGCCGTAGCCGCCATTTCTCATCTCGTCAATCGCGTCGTCCACCGTCCAGCCCTCGCGCAAAATGCGATACATCGCGCACATCGTCCCGGTTCGGTCCGCCCCGTGCTGGCAATGCACCAAGACCGGAACGGCATTTGTGTCGTCCAAGACCGAGAGGAAATCAGTGACATACTTGTCCTTCATGTTCCCCGTGAAAATCTCAATGCGACGTGCCTTAAGCGGAAGACCGCCGATCTCGTCAGAATCGGAATGGTTGTCGCGCAGGTTCACTACCGTCTTTATGCCGAGCGCAACGAGATTTGTCATCCCCTCCGCCGTCGGCTGCGCGCTACGATAAAGCCGGTCCGAGACTTTATGCAAATTGGGAACGCCCGCGCAGGTCATCGGCACAGCCCACTTCTCAGGTCTCGCCGTCGTGTCCACGCGCGTCGCCTGCTCTTCCGCAGCGCCGAACGCCGAGACAAAGATCGTCACCCCCGCAACAACCAGTGCAAACATTTTTAGCTTTTTCATTTCGTTTGTTCCTTTCGCGTTTTTTAGACAGGATTTACAGGATTTACAAGATTAAGATTTCCATCCTCTTCCCCTAATCCTGTCAATCTTGTTAATCCTGTCCTACACCTTCTTCCCCCACTCTGCAAGATTCCTGAGGACAAATGCAAATGTCTTTTCACGCTCCTTCGCTGTCTTGAGACCACATTCCCAAATGACGATGAGGTTCCATCCATCTGCCGTCCACGCCTTTTCGTGTTCCGCGTCGCGGCGGACATTTCGCCGGAACTTCGCGTTCCAAAACGCGCGGTTTGACTTCGGCCTCGTGGCGGTCGCGCAGATGGCGGTTTGGACAAGCTTGCGGCCATCCCACTCCCACCCATGCTGGTGCCAGAAGCAGCCACGAACCTCGATGAGTGCGCGGCACTTTGGAATCACGATGTCTGGATGGCCCACGATGCGCTTGTCGCAGACGCGGAAGCGGTAGCCGTTCTCCCAGAGCATTTTGCGAACGACGACTTCCGGCAGCGTGTCGCGCGAGTGTATCGCCGACATTATCTTCGACCGCTTCTCCTTGCTCACCGTGTCCATGTCGTCCCTTTCTACACGCCCTCTATCGCAGCGACCATGCGGCCGATGCGCGTCTTCGCCTGGCTCACCTGGTTGCGCGTAACACCAAACTCGCGCGCGACTTCGTCGATTGGACGCTCCTCGACGACATACGCACGATAGAGGCGCTTGTTGAGGTCAGATACGAGCGTCTTCGTAAGGACATGTTCTTCGGCCGCGCGATGCCGCGCCATCGCCCACTCCGCGTCCATCGCCGCAGTCACGCTGTCCGCAGGGATGCTCGGCTCCGCGTCATCGAGCGGAACATTGAGTCCGAGCCCGCGCGCCTTTTCGCGGCGATACGCCATGTAGAGCTGGCTGCGGATCATCTTCGCGAGATACGCGCGAAAGTTCCCCTTTCCTTCGCGCACGGAGAACTTGTTGCCGCGGAAAATGCGCACAAGCCCAACGAGCACTTCCTGCACTACGTCGTCCACGTCGCGTCCGTCGCCGCGTCGCCGCGCAAACTCGCGTATCGCAGGAACATACAGGTCGGCGAAACGCACCCAGTTCGCCTCGTCCTCGCCCGTTACCTGCGCAGCGAGTTTGACGAGAAGCGTCGCGGGTGTCTCCGGGAATGCGCTCATTTCGCCTCCAGCACAGACATTCTCTCGCGCAGTTCCCTTAACTCGCGCTCGGCCATCTTGCGCTGTCCGCGCTCGTACGCCGCATAGATCGCGACCGCCGCAAATGCCGCGGCTGCGAAAAGCATGAGTCCCGCGAGAATCCAATGCGGAAAACGAATTCGCAACATGACGTCGTTTCCGCCGCCGCCCGCTGTGACGAGCGACCGAAACGGATTCTTGTCCGGCTTCCGCCAGGCGAGAAGCCTACGCTCAGTTGGTTTTTCAGCAAGAAGCGCCGGAATGAGACGCCGCCACTGCGGGTCGAGCGGAAGGAGCAGGTCGTCCAGTTTAACGCCGGGCGCGTACCACACCTGTGTGAGGAGTCGCAGCATCATCACGCCAAGCGAATAGAAATCGGACGCAGCGGATTCGTCGCCTCCGTCCGCGACTTCGGGCGCGATATAGAACGACTTGCCCATCAACGGCTTTTCGCCGCGCACGAGCGTGTTGACAGTCTCTTTCAGCTCCGCGCGCAAGTCGCGCGGCAGGATCTTCGATACACCGAAGTCGGAAAGAACCGCGCGTCCGTCCGAACCGACGAGCACGTTTTCAAGCGTGACGTCTCGATGGACGACACCCATCGCGTGGATGTATTCCAATCCCTCGCGGAGATCTTCGTACCAATTCGCCGCAAGCTCCTCCGTCGCCTCGCCGCTCTCGAGCGCGTCCTTCAGCGAGCGCGGACGCCCAGACTCGTCGAGAACGAGGTCCATGACATAGTAAGGGAGGCCGGTCTCAGAGTCAACATCCATGTCATAGACGCGCACGATGCGCGGATGTGACAGGCGCGCGAGAAGCCGCCCTTCGACCTGGAAGCGCTTGCGCAAGAACTCGACCTCGCCGTGGTCAAGCGTGAACGCCTTCAACGCAAAGTGCGCTCCGAGCCGTTCGTTCTCGACTTCGTACACCTCGGCCATCCCCCCCTTCCCGAGCAGGCGCACGATGCGATAGGGTCCAATCTGTCTTCCAGTCTCAAGCATAGCGCTTAACATCGTGGGGGGTTAAGAAAACCAATTCTCGATTTTAAGTCCATCAAAGCGGGCAAAGTGTCCGGTGTTGCCAGTCGCCAATGTCGCGTCAAGCGTCAATGCCGTCGCCGCGATTATGACATCCGCGTCGTCAACCCGCCGTCCCTGACGCTCTAACGACGCCTTGAGATCGCCGAATTTCCGCATGATTTCATCAGTGGTATGATAGACAACCAGACTTTTCAGCAGCTTGTTGGTGGCAACGAGGTTCTCTTCCCTGAAATAAGATTTCTCGACGCCGTAGTAAAGCTCTCCTTCTACCATGGCAGGAATCCCGATCACTTCGTTCGCCACTTGCACATGTCCGAGCACCTTGGGATTGGCGTGCAATATCCCTATGCAGATGTTCGTATCAAGCAATATCATAGCGACACCTCTCGGCCCTTTGTCCGATGGGATTCTATGTCCTTTATAACTTCGGCCTCGGTGCGCGAATCACGCCAAGTCCCAGCAGCGGCAAGGATATCACGCCTTTGAGCGGCTATTGGATCTGTCCACAAATAATCGTCTACAGACACTTTCTCTGGATGCGCCACAACAAAGTCTATGATCGCCAACAACTCGCCGTTTATGCTTCTGTGATTAGCAGCAGCCCTATTTCGCAACCCAGCCAATGTTGACTCCGGGAGATTCCTCAATGTAAGATTTGCCATGGCAATCAGCTCCTAATTAGATATCATTTTGACATCACAATGATATTATACCAAATCCACGGACAGCTGCGCAAGGAGACGCGAGCCCAATCATCGCGCAGGAGGCACGGAAACGCCGTATGGTTCGCAGATGGTCGGACGCGGATGACTGGCGAGCGAGAGTCGTGCGGCAACATTGATCCCTAAAACGGCAGCAAGCGCCACGAAAAGGCAAATCACAGCCGCTCGCAAGTTCTTTGTCCGCGGCATCCGGCCGACAATCCATTTAACCGCGCAAAACGCCGGAGAGAAGAAAAACAGAATCGCAAGGAGCACGGCTTTTGCGCGATTAACGGTAATTCCCATGACGGCAATATATCGCCATAACTCCCAAGTGAACCACATCGACCACATGAGCGGCAGCGCAAAGGCAATCAGGAAAACAGATGTGTGCGCAAGCCGCCATATTCGACACCGCGAAATCAGTCCGCACATATGCCAATTGAAAATAGTCCAGGCCTCTGTCAGAAGAATGATGACCGCAATCTTGGTAAGCCCACTTTGATCCATCGCCGCTCCCGCAATGACTCGGTTAAAGTCATACTCCGCAAACTCCTTTTGGAAAACATGGAGGGTGAAGGCGATTTCAGGCCATAATAACGTTGCGAACTGCCAGCACGACAAGGCGCATATCACGCCAGCGACGCAACGGAGCACCCACCGCGCCAGGCGCCCGTATAACTCAGCATTCTCCACTTTCATAATGCAATGACGCTCACCGTGCCGAGGCGGCTTTGAGGCCGACGGAATCTCCGAAGTGCATGAGGAAGAAGCATTTGCCCTCGGGCGTGCGCGGCGTGCCGATTGGCGCGAGCATCGGACGAACGAGCGTGACAGTCTGAAGCGCGACGACGGCGAAGACGACGAGCCACAGATGAAGACCGGCCTTGTTAGCGACGATTTTCTTCTCCGCCGCCGCCGTAATCGGGCACACCACGAACGCAAGCGACAGCGCGGCAAGGAAGCATGACAGGACAACGATGAACGCAACATTTTCCGTCGACACGGAGAAAAGCCACAGAATCGGCGACAGCGCCGCGAGGAGACTTCCAAGCGTCGCCGTGCAGACGAGTCCGATGACGGCGAGCCGCGCCGCCGAGAGCTTCGACCCGCTGATCGTCGCAAAGACATACAGCGTTGGAAAACAGAGGACGAACGAAAACGCCGCAATGCCAACCATCTTTGCCGCGTCAAGAGCCGCGACCTTCAGGTCCACAAACGACCCGATGGCAAATCCGAATAGCGCACATCCAACTGCCGACACAAGCGCAAGAAATACGGCAAGCCGCCAGTAGTGTGCCCTGCCGTCCGCAAAGCCCATAACCTCGCCAGGCGCGCGCAGCAGTTCGCCAAGCCCTGGTGTTTTCTCGTTATTCATTTTACTACTCCTCCGTTGATTAGGTGTGGTATGATCTGGGTGAAGAGGGATTCAAGAAAGTTGCTTTCAAGAGCGTCGGAGCGGAGAAACTCGACGGATATGTTTGGGCTCCCGACAAGCGGACGCATGATCCATCCAAGCTGACATCCGACGACGGCAAATGCCACAAGCCAAAGCCCCATCATGAGGACGAGCCGGCAGTCCGCCGAGACTCGCCTCTTGAGACTCCTATAGAGAAGCGAGACCCCGACGGTTCCGGCGCTTCCCATTACGACGATGTGCGCAAGCATCATCGCGGCATGCGCAAGACGCATCGTCTCGCGCGTGCCAGAATCCGGCGCGGCGGAAAAGACGAAGAACAAAACGACAGGCGCCGCCGCAAGAAGTATTGCGCCAGCGACGGACATCGCGAAGAAAACGGCTTCAAGGACCTCGCGATACCTTAGCCCTGCGCCCGTAGCGAGAGCGGCCATCCAACAGAAAAGCGAAACAATTAGCGTCGCGCCGACAAACACCACAGGGAGCTTCACCGCCACATACGCCGCCATGAGCGGCGAGCGCCACACGGCCAAGACCGCGCCATACACGCCCGTCGCCGCCGCCACAAACAGGATTCGCCGCGCCAAGTGTCCGTAAAACTCTCCATTCTCCGTTGTCATCACAAGGGAGAATGCACGCGCGCGGCGAAAATGTCACCGGGCTACATAAGCCGTACGCGAAGCAGAAGTTACATCCCGTTTATTCGGCGAATTTCAGCGGAGGGGGAGGTGCGGCCTTGCGAGCGGCGGCCTCCTTTGCAAGCGCGTCAACCGCCGCTTCAAGCTGCGGGTCGCGGCCTGCGGCGATGTCGGCCGGCGTCGTCTCGACCTCGATGTCGGGCTTCGCGCCGTGACACTCCATGTCGGTTCCGTCGGGACGGAAGAAGCCGATGCGAGGACGCCTCATGACACCATAGTCAAGAAGGTTCAGGTCGAAAGTTCCGATCACGTCGCCCGCCGTCTCGGTGCCGACGACCTTGGCACGGCCGAGCGTCTTCATCGCGTGGGTGAACTCCTCGGCATTCGACTGGCTGCGCTCGTTTGCGAGCACGACGACAGGAAGCGACGTTATGACAGGCCTCCCGAAGCGCGAGATGATATAGCCCTCTTCCTCGACGCCGCGATAGAGCGTGCGGACGTGGCGACGGCCGCAGAGTATGTCGATGAGGCGGTCTGCCGTGTGACCGCCGGTATTGAAGCGCACGTCGATGATCACACCGTCCTTGCCGAAGCATTCCGCGAACACCGCATCAGTGAACGCATCCGCCGCATCGTCTCGCATAGCGTCTATGGCGAGATAGCCGAAGTTGCCCTTCTCGCGCACGCTCCTGCGCGTCTCGATGACCTCTGCCGCGCGAAGGAGACGGCGCGCCGTCAAGAAGTGTATTCCCTCGACTTCGCGCACGAGGGAATTCGTCTCGCCCTCGCGCTTGACAGAGAGCGTGAACCTGTGCGGCAGGGGAACTGTCATCGCCTCGGCGTAGTCCATTCCTGGGAAGACTTCCTTGCCGTCTACCGAAAGGACTATGTCTCCCGCAAGCAACCCCTCTTTGCCGCGATCGGCAGGCGAATCGCGTATAATGTCCTTTACGCGCCATCCTTCGCCCTTCCAGTCGGGATCAAAGCGGGCGCCGAGATGCGCGGTAATCGGCTTCCAGTCGCTTGCGCTTGCCGCGGGAATCCAGCGCGCCCGCGTCGCGTTGTTCGCCCAAAAGCCGAAGTGAGAGCCGTCTACCTCGCCATACATCATCTCCATGATGCGGGCAAAGACGCTCCACGCCGGCGCATTGCGGGCGGCAAGCCTGTATTTCTCCCTGACCGCCTGCCAGTCCGTTCCGTGGGTCGCCGGATCGCAGAACCCGTCTCTCATGTCTGCCCACGCAATCAGGAAGGCGAGTTCCTGCCAGTCTGCGACGTCGATTGTCTGGTAGACCGTGAATCCGAACGACTTGTCGCCGCGCGCCGGCAGGCCGTCAAGGATGCCGAGTATCGTCTCCTCGGCATTAGTGTCGTCTCCAGTCTTCGTCCACGACCTCAGGAGAACCGACTTGCCGAACATCTCCTTGTCCTTGTCGTCGGTGATCTTCGCCTTCCACGTCTTGCCGTTCCAGTTCCAGCCGAGGGTGCGGCCATCCGGCGCGAAGAGAGGATCCTCGCCTCTCATGTCCAGTTTCCTGACACGCTCGAAGAGCCCGTCGAAGACAATGCGATACGACCCTTCCCTGATGCCTCGTTCCGCCTTCTCGTACGCCTCGTCCTCTGGATCGAGATAGACGTAGAATATGCGCGGATCTCGTCCGCTTGCCGCGCGCTTTCCAGAAAACGCAAGGACGCGACCGTCAGACGACCACGTTGGATCGCCATCCCAGTCGTAGTTGCGCGAGACGTTGTACGGCGCTGGCGTCGGGGTGCCGTCTTCGCCCTTCGCCCAGGTCGGGATTATCCACACGTCGCAGTTGCCGTAGCCATCGCGCAGCGTCGCTGCGACATAGCGGCCGTCTGGCGACCACACGTAGCTGTAGCAGTCGGAAGACTGAAGTGGCGCGACATGGCGCACTACGCCGTTCGTGTCGGCAAACGAAAGATGTCCGGCAAGATCGGCCCAGGCGAGAGAGCCGCCGTCGGGGGAGACGGATAGAGTCCTGCGGCAGACGTCGCCGCTGACAATCCGCTCGCGGACGAACGACACGTTCTTCCACCATGCGAGGGAAGGGTCGGCGCGCCTGGCACGCCACACGTCGGCGCCATCGCCATGGTCAGAGAGGTAGTAGAGCGTCTCGCCGTCAGGCGAGAACGCGCAGTCGCGCTCGTGCGTCCGCGACGAGCCGTGTATCAGTACGGGGCGCCTGTTCTTTTCCTCGTCGGAAAGCTCCATCGCCCAGACATCGCCGCCGGCAGTGAACGCGACGCCCTTGCCGTCCGGCAGGAACGCGTAGTTACCAAGCCCGTAGTTGTTGTCTGCATTTGAATACCTGTGGCACACCGTCCGCGGCGACGCCGGGTCGAAGCCGGCAGGCCTGACGGCGATGCGCGTCGCCACCGGCTTCTTGGCCGTCGGGTCAAGCCGCCAGAAATCGAGCCCCTTGCAGAAAACCATCGTGCGCCCATCGTGCGAAAGCGAAGGCGTGCGGACATGATCATCCGAAAACGCGGTAATCACGCGATCATCGCCAGACTTCAGGTCGCGGCGGTGGACATTCCTGATTCCGCCTGCGCCGGAGAGGTAGTAAAACGACTTGCCGTCGGGAGCCCAAATCGGATCATACGCGCCGTCGCGACCTGTCACCATGGCCGAGAACTTGCCGCTGTCGCGGTCGTAGAGCCATATCTCGCCGGCGAACGACGAGGACGAGCCGGGACGACGCTTGCGCAGATCGCGAATCCCGCCTTCGCACTTGTCGACGAAAAGCACCTTGCGGCCATCAGGCGAAAGCGAAGGCGAACATGCGGGCGCGTCGAAGAGCGTCACCTCGGCGCCACGGACGGCGAGGGGAACGAGAATGGCACGGCGCGAGTTGCGCACGCTCGTCACGCTCTCGGACGAATTGTCGCGGGACGCGGTGATGAGCAAGCTTGAGCCATCCGACGAGTATGCGCACGGAACGCAGCCCTGGGTGTGGAACGAAAGCTGTCGAAGACCGCCTGCTGAAAGGCCGTCTGGGGCAAGCGAAAGTTCGAACGGCATATCAGCCCCCGCCCTACTCGAAAGGAACGCGACCTTTTTCCCGTCGGGCGACAGGACCGGCGACCTGTCGGTGCCAATTCCGTCACCAAGCGGAATCGCCGCACCGCCGGAAGTCGACGCGCGCCAGACGCGCCCACACCACGCGAACACGAAAAACGAACCATCGGGCGAGACAGACGGCGACTCGGCAAGATATATCTCTGACCAATCGCGGACTGCGGGAGACTGTTCCTGTGCTGGGATTTGCGCCACGGACGTTGCGGCGACGGAGATTGCGGATAGGAGGATTGCTGTTGTTTTCATTATAGCGGTTTCAGGTAGAATGCGTCGTGCGTTATTGCGAAAGCCCAGTCTGCGGGCATGCGTTTGAGTTCGTGTCCGGCTCCCCATGAGTCGGTGTATAGAATTTCCTTTAGCTCGGTCTTTTTCGTCTTCGGGTCCTTGCCCTCGACATAGCCGATTATTAGCCGTATGTGCCCGCCAGCGACCTGCGGGAGACCAGGCTCCGGGAACATGCCGAGCGTGACGCCCCAGAAGACGGGAACCCCCTGGTCGACCTGCGCCTTTACGCCAGTCATGAACTTCTTGTAGCGAAAGTCCTTCATCCTCATCTTCTTCACGACCTTCGGCTTCATCGCCGCAAGTATCTCGCCGACGTTGACAGAATTGCCGCGCATGAAACTGTTGATGGATATCTCGCTCTCGCCCTCTGATTTCGCCGCCTTGTTGTACTGCTCGATGTCCTTCTCCAAGTCCTCGAAGGAGCTGGTCATCGTCACGATGTCCTGGTAGCCAAGCCGACACTTCGAGCCGACCGCCTTTACCGCCTCCTTCATGTCCGAGATGGAAGTGCCGCCGCGCGCCGTAGTGCCTGCGGCCTGGGCGATCTCGTGCTCGTCTATGGTGAAGCCATAGTACCTGAGGACGCGCTCGCTCGTTGCCGCCGCACAGTAGCCCTTCCGCCCCTGGTCGACCATCGGCACGCCGTCTATCCAGACGTCGCCGTCGGAATTCTTCTTAACGTGTGCCTTGGTCTTTGTCTTCGAGACGATCCCGCCCGACTTCGCGGACGCCTTTACCTTCGCGCCGCCCTTTGGGTGCATCGTGACGCGAACGTAGTCTGCGGTCAAATCCTTCTCCTTCACGCCGTCCACTCCCCAGACGAGGTCAATGTCGCAGTCGCCCTTGTTCCACTTCTTCGAATACTGGTAACCGCCCGTCTTTAGCTTCTTCTTCTCGGGGTTCGCCCCGATCTTCCCGCCCGGCTGCGCCTTCGCGGCAATAGCGTTAAGGAGTTTTTTGAGTCCTTCCGAATCGAGGCCGACAGAACCCCTGTCGTCGCCACGGTTATAGAGCGACATCTCGACACGTGTCGCACCGTCGGCACCATAGTATATCCTCGCCTCCCACACTTCAAGCCCATGCCAAGTGCAGGCACCTCGCTTCATGCAGTTCACGATGTCGCGCTTCTGGCTTGCGAAGCCGAAGCCGTCCTTCTGGTGGTCTACCGCGAAATCGACGGCAGACTCCTCCCAGGCGTCGGGTTTGGCGAAATGCGTACCAAGATCACACGCTGAAAGCATCAATGGAAGTATCAGCGCGAGCATGGCGTGAAGTCTACCCTCCGCTGGCGAAAGTCAACCTTGGCAACATGCACCTTGAGGCGCGAGCCTGCCCTCCAGCTGCCGCCGCCCGGCGCAGAAAGCGACTGGTCGTGTTCGTTGTACTTGACGAACCGCCGCGACAGAAGACTTACGTGGACAAGCCCAGAAACGGCGAGCTCCGGGATTTCGACGAAGCATCCGAACGGCGTGCACTTCGAAACGACCGCGTCGTAGTCGAGCACCTGGCGCGTCTTGAGCTGGTCTTCCAAAAGCCGGTATTTCTTTATTTCGAGAAGCCCGCGTTCTGCCTCGGCCGCGATCTCTTCGCGCTCGGACGTGTGCTTCGCCCAAGTGGCGAGAAGCTTCGGCGGACGCTTGGCGGAACCGCCCGAGAGATAGTCGGCAAGTTGGCGGTGGAGCGTCAGGTCGGGATAGCGGCGTATCGGCGAGGTGAAGTGCGCGTAGTAGCGCTTCGCAAGCCCGAAGTGGCCGATTGCCGACGCGTCGTAGACCGCGCGCTTCATCGAGCGAAGGACCATCATCGCAAGCGTAGGATAGAGGGGATTGCGCTTGATAGTCTGGAGCAACTGCGCGAAGACATGGGGGTTCGAGATATTCCCCGCCTTTATGCCGAGACCCTTCAGCTCGGCGCGGAGCATGTCGATCTTCTCGTCGTCCGGCGGCTCGTGGAGTCGGGCGAGGATCTTGATGCCCTTCGTCCATAGCTCCTTCGCGACAGCTTCGTTCGCAGCGACCATGCACTCCTCGATCATCTGGTGCGACTCGTCGTAGGGGCGCGTGACGAGACCCGTCATCTCCCCGTTCGAGTCGAGGATAACCTCGGCCTCGGGGATTTCGATGTCAAGCGCACCCGCCGCAAACCGCTTTGCGCGTATCTGCTGGGCGAGCGTGGAAATCGCGCGTATCGTCTTCGCCTCGCGCGAGGCGATCCTCGCGTCGGATTTGCCGCGGATGACGGCCATCACCTGCTCGTAGGTGAACCGCGCCTTCGAGCGGATGACAGACTTCGAGAACGAACGCTTGACGACCTCGCCATTCTTGTCAAACGTGAGAAAAACGGAAAAGGCGAGACGGTCTTCGTCGGGAACGAGCGAGCAGACGCCGTTGCAGAGTTCCTCGGGGAGCATCGGCACGACCCTGTCGCAGAGATATACGCTCGTGGAACGACGATACGCCTCGCGGTCGATCGCGCTCCCCGGCTTAACGTAGTGCGAGACGTCCGCGATGTGAACACCGAGCACGCGGTTGCCCTTGCGGTCGGTCTCGAGGGAAAGCGCGTCGTCGTAGTCGCGCGCCGACTGCGGGTCGCAGGTGAAGATGAACTTGCGCCTCAAGTCGAGCCGCCCGGAGCGCTTTATCTCTGCATCGGAAATCGGTCGCGCCGAAATGCGCCTCGCCTCGGCGAGAACAGCCGGGGGAAACGCCTTTGGCAGCTTGTAGAACTTCATCACCGCCGCGGTGTCTTCCTTCGGCGTCTTGCCAGGCGGCGGAAACAATATATCATCACTCATCACGACAGATAGTATACCAAAAAACAGGGGCGTCCATTTTCAGGGCACGAGGGTGATGCCGCACTCGAGGCGCTTCCCCTCGTCGCGATTCAACACCTCTACATAGTACGGGGCGTGACCACCCCTGCAGAAGAGTCCGTGCACCGCCGCGACGCCCTCGGTCTCGATCACGCCCTTCACGAGCGAGACCATCGCCTCAGTTATCCTGAGACCGGGAACGAAAACGGGGATCCCCGGCGGATATGGCACAAGGAACTGCGAGGCAATGCGGCCGACGGACGACTCGAGCGTCACGAACTCGCCGTCGCAGAGAGCCGCATCCCTGGGCAGGACGACTGGCTGTCCCGCTACAGCGCCGCCAACGCCGCCATCGTCGAGAACTTGCGTGGGGCACCCGATAAGTTCGCGGTTGAGGCGGCAGACTCGGAAGAGGTCTTCGAAATGCTCCTCGGCCGTCCCGACTGTCACGAGGAAGAGAATCGTCGTCGAAGTCGCCTTCTCCCACTGGATGTGAGACTTTAGAAGCGCCTTGCGAAAAGCCGCGCACGCAGCGGGGCTCCGGAGCATCAGGACAATCTTGAGCGGATCCTTGAGGAACCCTGCGCCGCTCCAATCCTGGTCGCCGCCTGCGATGTCCGTAAGGTCAGCGAAACATTCCTCCTCGGGAAGACCGCACTCGGCGGCGACGCGCGCACGGAATTCCGCCGCCCACTTCAGGCGCTCGTCGATTAGCTTCATCCCCTCGAGGCGCATCTGCACACCCGCCACGTCAAGGGTCGCGAGGAACGGATAGTGCGGCGACGTCGAGTGCCAGTAGCGGAGGAACTCGTGCAGGTCGTGGGTGAACTTCTCGAAAGAGCCATGGCCGTTCAGCGCGAAGCGCCGTCTAAGCCAGCGGAACTGCGGTGACGCGTCCTCTTCAAGCAGTTGCTTGAAGCGCGTCGAGACGTGAATCATTGACGCCTGGGAAAAAGACGCCATCGTCTTGTGGGTCGACTGCACGGCAAAGTGCGCGCCCGCCCGCTCGTTGACCGCGTTGTAGCGCATCGCGAGGCCGGTGACAGGGTCGGTGTGCGTGTAGAACGGATGGAAGCCCATATACGCGGCCCAGGCTTCGTCCGCGTAGAAAAGCACGCCAGCCCTTTCGCAGAGCCGCGCGACCTCCCAGACTGGATACAGGACCCCCTCGTAGGTGCACGTGGTAAGTATCAGCAACCGCGGCCGAGAAGAAATGGGGCTCGACGCATCCGGTACGCGACGCTCTGGCATTGTCGCCGTCTTCGCAAGCTCGGCCTCTATGTCCGCGAGCGACACGGGGCCCCACACGCCGAGGCGCGCGTTCCAGCGCGACGGCAAGTAGTGCGGCACGGCGCCCGAGGTGACGATCGCGTGATGAACCGACTTGTGGCAGTTGCGGTCGACAAGCACTACCTCCCCCGGCTTTAGAAGCGTCATCAGCATCGCCTTGTTGGAGGTCGAAGTGCCATTCGTCACATACCGGCTAAGCGCGCTCCCGAAGATTTCGGAAGACATCTTCTGCGCCTCGGAAAGCGGCGTCTGCACCTCCGGGCTCGAAAGATCGCCAAGAGACTCGACAGACACCGAAAGGTCGGACCTGAAGATCATCGAGCCGAACGCCTCGTGGAGGCCGCGCAGGAACGGCGAGGCCGAGAAGGCGTTGCCTCCGTTGTGCCCTGGGGTGTGCCAGTTGGTGCCCGCCTTGACCTGCACGTACTGGCGCATCGCGCTCCAGAAGCGCGGCAGCCAGAACGACTTGAAGAGATGTACGATCCGCTCGTGGTGGACGGCAGGGTTTGCAAGCACCTCCGCACCCTTCTTCGACCATCGCCTTTGCGGAACGACCACGGGAGCGTTTCCAGGATAAGTCACCACGACCTTTGGGATCGCAGGAAGATATGTCTTCAGCCAATCCTTAAGCAAGACGCCGCGGACGGACCCGGAATACAAGGCGTCGTCGACCATGAACAGGCAGATGTCGTCGCCGCCTTCAGTCATTCCCCTCGACGGATCGCCGTCGATGAACAGCGCGTCTGGAAGCGCATCGGCAGACGAAACCGTCGTAAGCTTGAGCGGCGGATACTCGAGGGGCATGCGGACGTTGAACGCCTCGGCGCAGAAGTCACGGAACGCATCGGACATCCCGTGTTCTACAACGGGAAGATGCCTCGCGTCGTCTTCGCGCGAAGCATGCAGCCATATTACAGTTAGCGACCTCATGTGGATCAGCCGACGACGATTTCCTCAGACGGGAAGCGCACGTGCCGCTTCGACTCGCGGTCGCCGATCATCAAGACGACGGTAAGCGCACCGAGACGACCGATGAACATCGCCACCATTATCACAAATCGGCCTGGAGTGGAGAGCGATGCCGTGGTATCGCCTACCGCAAGCCCCGTCGTGGTGACGGCCGAGACTGCCTCAAAGAAGAGCGCGTCGGACGAGATGCCGGAATTCGCCTCGGTGACGAAAAGCGCACCAGTCACGACAACGGCGAACATTACTATCGCCATCAGGATCACGAGGGCCTCGCGCACGATTTCGGTCGGGATCAACCTTCCGTCCATAACGGTCTCGGTCTCACCGCGGCACATCGCCGTCGCCGTGTAGATGATGACCGCAAGCGTCGTCACCTTCATGCCGGCCGCGGCGGAACCTGGCGCGCCGCCGATGAACATGAGGCACTCGTAGATGAGGCGCGTCAGCGGGTGGAGCGACTCAGTCGGAATCACGCAGAAGCCGCACGTCCTCGGCGTGACGGCCTGGTAGAAGCCGACAACCGCCTTGTCGGAGAGGCTCATGTCCTTCAGCGAGAGGTTCCACTCGACGGCGAGGAACGCGATGAAAGTCAGGGCGAGCAGATAGAACGTGAACCGCAGGACGACGCGCGTGTGGAGCGAAAGGCGTCCGCGAGCGCCGGAAATGCGGTGGAGAAATTTGAACGTGCAGAGGTTGTAGATGACAAGAAAGCCAATGCCACCGAGAATCGTCTCGATGCCCATCACTATGACGGGCCAGCTGCGCGGGAACTTCGCAAGAGAGTCGGACTCGAGGCCGAAGCCGGCGTTGCAGAAGCTCATTATCGAGTAGAACACCGCCTCGTACCAGTTGCCGAAATGCGGATAGAGCGCCAGCGTGAAGACACCCTCTATTACGAGCATCGAGCCGACGATCCAGCAGATGAGCCCCCTAAGCCCCTGGATCTGCCTGACCCCGTAGGCGTTCATAAGCGAGAACTCGCTCACGAGCGAGATGCGCCGCCCTATCGCGACGAGAAAGAAAGTGCCGCACGTCATGAGCCCAAGACACCCAAGCTCGACGAGCACCATCAAAACCACCTGGCCTGTCGTGGAGAACTCGCGCCCGATGTCGACGACCGTGAGCCCAGTCACGCACACGGCCGAAAACGCCGTAAATAGGGACGTGACGAAGTCGCCGCGCATGTTGTCTGCGCGGCAACATGGAAGCGCGAGGACGATTGCACCGACCGCGATCAGCGCAAGAAAGCCGAGCGCGAAGGAAATGCGGCTTTTCATTTTCCGAAAGTACCCTTCTCCTTAAGCCACACCATCCAGACGGACAGCTCGTAGAGGAGGCAGAGAGGAACGGCCATGAAGATCTGGCTCATCGGATCGGGCGGCGTAAGGAACATCGAGAGGACGAACGACATCACAATCGCAATGCGGCGCTTTTCCCTGAGCCCCTTCGAGGTGACGACTCCAAACCACCCGAGGACGAAGATAATGAGCGGCAGCTGGAAGACGAGACCGAAGGCGATGATCGTCTTGAGGACGATGGAGATGTAGCCCTCGAGCCGGATGATCGTCGAAGGGATTCCGCACCATTCGTTGATCGCCCTGAACGCCCTCACGACCATCGGCAGCGTCTTCGCGTACGCGACGCCAAGGCCGACGAGGAAGAAACCGCTTCCCGCGACGAGTATCGACATCAAGACGACCTTCTCGCGGTTTGTGAGCGCCGGGAAGATAAAGCGGAGGATCGCGTACATTATGAACGGAAACGCAAGCGCCGTGCCGCCCCAGCCAGCGATGGAGATTATCGTTGAGACGCCGGTAGTAAGGTCTAGACCCTGTAGGAGTTCCTCGCTCTCGCCAGCAGGACTCTTTAGCCATTCAAGTATCCACGGCGTGCAACACCCAGCGATGACGGCGCAAATCGCCCAGGCGACCGCGCCGAAAACGAGCATGTCGCGCAGGGCAAGCAGGTGCTCGAGGAGCGGACGCGGCGGGTCGTTCCTGGCGTCTGGGTCTTTTAGCAGAGCGATTGCCATTACGCGCCCTCCACTGGCGGCATGCCCGTAGCAGGCGGCTCGACAGGCACAGTACCGCCTGTATCGTCACTTGCGGTCGCGGGCTCAGCGTTCGCGGAACCTACGGTGAATGCGTCCTCCGGCTGCTTCTCGACTTCCTGCACGGCCTTGGTGAACTCGGTGTCCATGTCGAGGAGCTGGCGCTTGAAGTTCTCGGCGGCGCGACGGAACTTTGAATAGTACTGGCCGACCGTGCGGGCCGCCGAAGGGAGCCGCTTGGGGCCGACAACAACAAGAATGACGGCGAGCAGCACAAACCACTCGCCGAAGCCGATGCTGTCGAAAATGACCGCCAGCGTCATCTGCAAAAAATCACGGCTGGTAGATTACGAACTCGCCGCGGCGGTTCTTCGCCCACGCGGACTCGTCGCTGCCGACAACCGCCGGCTTCTCCTCGCCGAAGCTGCGCGTCTGAATGCGGGAAGCATCGACACCGCTCTGGACAAGATAGTTGCGGATGATGCTTGCGCGGTTCTCGCCGAGCGCCATGTTGTACTCGTTCGAGCCGCGCTCGTCGCAGTTGCCCTCGACGACGACCACGCGGTCGGCGTGCGAGCCGAGATGCTGCGCAACCTCGTCGATCTTGCCGATTTCGCCCTGAGGAACGACGGTCGAGTCAAAGCCGAAGTATACCGGCGCGAAGTCGACGTCGGTGCAGCGCGTGCAGTATTCCTCGAACGGACGCTCACCAACGCCGGTGCCGTCAATCAAGCCCTCCTGATTGTCCACGAGGGTGGAGATGTCGGAACCACCTGCGGCGCCAAGACCAGAACCGGAACCGTCTTTTGCGCCCGTGTTAGTCTTGTTGTATTTGCAGCCCGAGACCGCGAAGGAAAGGGCAACTGCGACAACTACCATCAACGTTGAAATTTTCATCTTTTTCTCCTATGTGTGAAGTTGTGAATATGATACCGAATTCTGCCGCGGAAATCAAGTGGGAAACGAGACTTTCCACGGACCGCGGGATTGCCAGCACTCCCGGACGGCCTCAACGGATGGATCGACGTATATTGGCGTCGCCTGGTGGCGAAACCACGTGTCCTGGCGCTTCGCGAGCTGGCAGGTGCGCGTAAGGATCTTTGCACGGTCATCGCCCTCGCGGTAGCCGATTGCGAGAGAGGCCGTTCTCGACCAGACGGGATACATCTCCTTCAGCCGCCGTTTCTCGGCATCGAGCCCGGCCATGAACATCGCATCTAACCGCGCGGCGATACGCGCACGCACCACTGCACGGTCGATGCGGATCACCGGATACTCAGGCGGCGGCTTCTCCCAGCGCCGGTCAAGCCCGCGGAGAAGCGCGGAAAAATAGAGCCCCGTACCGCCGACGATCACTATCGGAACATCCTTTGGAACAGCCGCCGCCCATGCCGAAGCGGCCCTAAGCCACGCACCGGAAGAAAACTCCTCTGCTGGCGTCACGACGTCTACCCCACCCATGTGGAACTCCTCGCGCTCGGCAGCCGACGGCTTTGCGGTCCCAATGTCCATGCCGCGATATACGAGCATAGAGTCTGCACTCAGGATCCACGCGCCCATTTCACGCGCAAGCGCGGCCGCGATGTCGCTCTTGCCGCTCGCAGTCGGCCCGGCTAGGATGTACGCTTCCCGAACGAGCATAGGATAAGAAGCCCCGCCGCGACCGTGATAAATGTGTCGGCGAGGTTGAA
Source organism: uncultured bacterium (assembly GCA_902761275.1). Classification (GTDB taxonomy): domain Bacteria; phylum Verrucomicrobiota; class Kiritimatiellia; order RFP12; family UBA1067; genus UBA1067. Next base: position 29,835 of record CACWJS010000001.1, read on the forward strand.
GCAGGGGAAGTGGTACGCGGCCTTCCAGTGAAAGTCGAAGAAGTCGATGACGAAGCCGCGGAAGACGCGGTCGATGAGATTGCCGACGATGCCGGCATAGAGAAGCACCTCGGCGACCGCCGCCGCACGCCCGTCGCCGAAGATGGACTTCCGCTTCCAAAGGAGGAACGCAAGCGCGACAACCGCAAACGCGGCGAGCGGCCAGACCTGCCCCTGGAACATGCCCCACGCGCAACCCCTGTTCTCGACATACGCAAGGTCGAAGAAACCAGGGATGATTGGTAGCGAAGAAGCCCCCTTGAGATAGCCCGCCGCAAGCTCCTTCGCCACCGCATCCGCGAGAACGAGGTGCACGACGACGGCAAAGACGACGAGGTAGCGCCTCATCAGCTACGATTGCGCTCCATCTCGCTCTGGCACTCCATGCACGTCAGAACGAACGGCTGGTTGAGGAGACGGGGTTTGCGAATCAGCTGGCCGCAGACGGTGCAGACGCCGTACGACCCGTCGTCGATGCGATGAAGCGCCTCTTCGATCTGCTGGATGGTGCGATTGATGTTGCCCATCTGGCCGAGCGCCTGGAGACGCAGCGTCTGGTTGGTGCCGTCTCCGCCGTCGGACTCATGATCCTCGGCCTCGTTGAAGCCGGTTGCCTTCATCGCGTTGACGCCCGAGAGCGCCGCAGCGCGGGCTTCGATGAGACGCTTGCGGAAATCCTTGAGGTCGGCTGCGGGGAACTTGACCGTCGACTTGCCCTGTGCGCGAGTCGTGGGGCGACGCGAAAGCTTGATTTCGTTGCCGGTGCGAACCTTGTCGGCCATCGCCGCAGAGCGCTTCATCTCCTCGGCGATCGACATCGCGAACTCGACGGCCTTGGCGGTGTCCATCGCCTCTACATCGGGCGAGACCGGCTTCTCCACTGCTACCACGCGACGCGTGATGCGCGGAGGAACGCGCTTGATCTCCGTCTTCGTCTTCTTGGCGACTGGCTTGACAGGCTTCTTCGCGGCAACTTTCTTAGCCGGCTTCTTGGCGACAGGCTTCTTCGCCTTCGCCGCCGGTTTCTTCGCAGCTGGCTTCTTTGCAACGGGCTTCTTGGCCGGCTTCTTGGCGGCGACCTTCTTGGCCGGCTTCTTCGCAACCGGCTTCTTTGCCTTCGAGGACTTCTTGATGCTGACTCCCATGATTGGCCTCCTCTCTATAAATTCTTCTGTTTGACAACGTCTCTATTCTATCATATTTGGACGCCGGGTGGAAGCTTCATCCACTCGCGAATTTCATCCGACAGCGGCTGTATCTCTACGACCGTGGCGAACTTCACCTCGCCCTCCGCGCCGGGAAGCTCAAACTGGTCGCCGACCTTCTTGCCGAGCATATTCTGCGCGAGACGCGTCTTGGACGCGAGGATGCACTTCTCGATGTCGTTGTCCCACTCTCCGAGGACCGTATAGGCCTTGCGCCCTTCCGGACCCTCGATCACGACGGTGACGCCTGGCATCACCTCGTCGGTCTTGGCGTCCGAGAAGTCACCGGGCTTGACGGCCTCGAGCTCAGCCTGCATGACGGTCTGCTTCTGCATCAGCACGCGCTGCTCGTCCTTTGCGTACTGGTACTCCGCGTTCTCCGAGAGGTCGCCGTAGCTCTTCGCGAACTCGATGCGCTTGACGTTCGCGGGCATGTCCTCGTTGATGAGCTTGAGGTACTCCTGCTTCCTGAGGCCGTAGCTGCGGAGCGAAGTGACGCGCGCATACTCCTTCTTCTTCTCGGTCTTGACGAGGTGGCTCTCGAGCGCGGGAACGATGTGCGTCATCCTCACGACGATAGTGTGGTGGGTCGACGGGTCCCACGCGATGGACGCCTGGAAGCGCTCGAAGAACAGCACCTGGTCGGCGGGCTTCAGGAGCTTGAACATCTTCTCGAGCCATGCCCTGTCGCCAAAGAGGCGGCGGACGATGTTCTGCATCTTGAGCGTCTCGCCGCCGCGCCTGCCCTCGCCGAGCGCAATCGCGTGGGTGAGGATCGTCGCGACCGGCGGGAGCTCGGGCCACAGCTCGTAGGACTTGAGCACCTTGATGTTCTTGCCGTCAATCGGAACATCGGCGTACTCGAACTTGCCGAACTGTTCGATCTTTCCGACGATGAGTGTGACGAGCGTCGCAGGCGCCTGCGTGTCCTTCATGAAACCACCGAGCGCGGCACGGCACGCCACCTCGGCGCCGAAGCGCGAAACGATCTCGGAGACGGCCGTGAAGCAGAGCTCGGGAACCGCGGCGTAAAGCTTTGCCTTCGCCTCGTCGGAGTCCGCGAGGAAAGAGATCATCGCGCCAACCTCGCGAGCCGGCAGGGACGACGCTGCGGCGATGTAGCGCTTGCGCTCCCAGAGGTACGCGCGCATGTCAGCCGCGGCAGGACGCGCAAAGCCAAGCTCAAGGACGAGCGAGGCGAGGCGCGCATACAGCGCGTCGTCGACGTTGCGCGCGGCGGTCACCGCGAACTCGAGTCGGTCGGCGATCTTGGACTTTGCATCGTCGGTGGCGGTCTTGAAGCGGCCCTGCGAGACATATTCGCGAACAGCCGCGAGGATAAGCTTCGGGTCGGTCTCGTGCGAGAACGCCGTGAGCCAGCCGTCGCCATAGTCCTCGACGGACGCCTTGAGGCGAATCGGGTCGGTGCGCTTCGCGGGAATCTCGACGAGCTTGTCCTGGTGAAGCGCCTTTCTCGCCTCTTCCCAGAACTTCTTCCAGTTGACGGACTTGACGAAGCCGTTCTGGACGCAGATATCCTCGAGGCGGACGATCGTCATATCGCCGTAGCTCTTGAGGACTTCCTTCACGAAGTCGCCGGGGCGCTCCTTGAGCATCGCCTCGAACGCCGCAGGGTCGGCCTCACGGAGAACGAGGATGTGGCCTTCCGGCGCGCCCTCGAGCATATCGCACGCGGCGGCGTAAGTGAACTGGTGGCCCTTCTTCGTCTTGAAGTCGACGGTGATGCGCTTGTAGAAGTAGTCGAGGCGTTTCACCTTGCCGATGCCCCAAGCCTTGCTGAGAACGAGCGCGCCTGGCTGGAAGCCAACGAGCTTCTCGAGCTTCACGAGAGACTCGTCAAGTGGACTCTCGCCAAAGCCAACGCCATCCAAAAAAGAAAGAAGAAGACGATCTCTTGTCGTCTTCTTCAATGCGTCCCTTATACCCGTCGCGCGGATCTTCTTGTCAAGTTCTGCCCTGTTTTCGCGCACGAGCCGAAAAGCCCCTTCGAAGTCTTGCTTCTCCGCGCACTCGTTCAACTGATTCACCAACGCTTCCGTATCGGCCATTTGCCTCTCCTTTCGAAAAATAGGTGCATATTATATCATAAATTCCGCTCGCGCACGCGGCGAATCATCGCTTTCTCCGGGCAGGTGAATGGATCGGCGTGCTTTGTGCAGTTTATGCACCCCGTGTAGAGCTTGTGCATGATCTTCGTCTTCGGGACCTCGACGAAACCAAGTGAGGCGAAGAACTCGGGGGTGAACGTAAGCGTAACGAGCTCGCGCGGCGAAAACGCCGCGGCGCGTTCTGCGACGGCCTCGACGAGCGCGCGCCCGATGCCGCGCCGCCTGAAGTCCTCTTTCACGGCAACCGAGACGATCTCGACTGTCGCCGCCTCGGGAGCGCCTATCTCTGGATGTATCTGGTATGACGCGCAACCGGCCATCTTGCCGCCCGCCTCCGCGACGACGAACCTGTCTATCGACTCTACGATATTCCCGAGCGACCTCGGCACAAGGCGATCGACATTTGCACCGATGAGGGCATAGACGCCCTCCGCGTCGCCGAGTCGTGCCTGCCTTATCGAAAATCCGTCCATAGCCCTCCCACTTGGTCAGAACAGGCGAGTCACTTCGCCGTCGATCGCGTCCACGTCGCAAACGCGCGTCTGCGCGATGGGCAGCTTCTCAAGCTCGGCGACGGACGGCGGCGGGGCAACAAGCACGTCCTCGCCATAGGCCCTGAGGCAGGTCTCCGGGAACTTGTACGGCGTCGCGGTAGCGGCGACGACGCACGGCGCGCCGTCCGGCAGACCCAGTTTCTTCGCGACGAACGTAGCGACGGCGGTATGCGGATCGACAAGGTAGCCGGCGGCCTCGCGCATGCGGCGCATTTCCGCTTCTGTCTCCTCGGGTGTCGCGACACCGCCCTCGAAATCTGCGAAAAGGCGCCCCTTCGCGCTCTCCGAAAGCTCGTACCGCCCTTTTTCGGCAAGATTCTTCATCATGCGCGTCGTTTCTGCGCAGGCGCGTTCGATATCGCCGTCAAGCCCCCCTGAAATCATCCAGAGAAGGCGCTCGACGTTCGAAGACTTCCTGATGTCCATCGAGGGGGAGTTCGTGACGGTGAAATTCGGGCCGGGGTCGTAGATGCCGGTCTTCACGAAACGCGCGAGGACGTCGTTCACGTTGGACGCGACGATGAACTTGCGAATCGGGCTTCCAAGAAGCTTCGCGTAGTACGCCGCGAGAATATTGCCAAAGTTGCCAGAGGGCACGACAACGTCAAAAACTCCACCATCCTTGGGCCGGGGTGCGGGGGTGCCATAACCCCCGTCCGTTCCATTCAGTTTAGCCCCTGCAAGAACGTAGTAGGCGATCTGCGGCACAAGCCGCCCCGTGTTTATCGAATTGGCGCTCGAGAGAGTGATGCCGTGCGCGGCGGCCTCGGCGCGGATCGCGGGGTCGGCGAAGATGCGCTTCACCGCCGCCTGCGCGTCGTCGAAGTTGCCGCGGATGCCGACGGCGTGGACGTTCGCCTCGGCGGGAGTAGTCATCTGGAGCCGCTGGATGCGCGAGGTGCCGGTAGCGGGATAGAAGACGACGATCTCGGTGCCGTCAACGCCGGCGAAGCCCTGCATCGCGGCTGATCCGGTGTCGCCGCTCGTCGCCGTAAGGACGAGAACGCGACGGCCGCCGGCTGCGTGGCGCATGAAGACGGGGAGCATCGAAAGCGCGACGTCCTTGAAGGCGCCGGTCTTGCCGTGGAAAAGCTCGAGCATGTGAAGCCCGTCCTTCTCGACGAGAGGAACAGGGTCTTCGGCCGGGAAGCGAGAGGAGAGGCGGTCGATTGCAGACTTGCGGACCTCTTCAGGGAAATCGCCGAAAAGGCGAGACAAAACAAAATCCTCTGCCTTGCCCAAGGTCGTCAGATTAGGGTCATTTAGAGTCACATCACTACCTAACCCTATAACCGGCACATAAAGACCGCCATCGGGCGCAAGGCCCTGAAAAACTGTTTCAGGCGCCGTCGCCTCAATTCCCTTTCTTGTAGAAACATATTTCATTTCCCAACTCCTAACTTCTTACTCCTGACTCCTAACCCCTAACTTCTCCGCTATCCAACTTCCCAAAACCTCTCTGCGTACTCTGCGTCTCTGCGCCTCTGCGTTAAAAATTCTGATAAAAAAGATATCAATTCCATTCTCCAACTCCAACTCTGAACTCCAACTCCTAATTAAACATAAACTCCACGACATCCCCATCCTGCATCTCGTACTCCTTGCCCTCGGGGCGAAGCGCTCCCGCCTCGCGAGCGCCCTTCTCGCCGCCGTACTTGACGTAGTCGTCAAACGAAACGACCTGGGCCCTGATGAAGCCCTTTTCGAAATCGGTGTGAATGACGCCGGCGCACTTCGGCGCCTTCCAGCCACGGCGGAAAGTCCACGCGCGGACTTCCTTTGGCCCCGCAGTTAGGAAACTCGCGAGACCCAGCGTGTGGTATGCAAGCTTGATCGTCCTGTCGAGCGACGACTCCGTGAGCCCGTAGCTTTCGAGGAACTCCTTTGCCTCGGCATCCGAGAGCCCCGCGAGATCGGCCTCCATCTGGGCGCACACGACTACGCACTCCGCGCCCTCCTTCGCGGCATATGCCTTAAGCGCGTCCACATGTGCATTGCCTTCGCCCGTCACGTTGTCGTCGGCGACGTTCGCGCAGTAGATGACCTTCTTGTCGGTGAGGAAATGGAGTTCCTTCAGGACGTCGAGAATCGCGTCGCCTTCCTTCCTCGGGAACGAGCGGACGGATTTCCCCTCCTCGAGATGCTTCAAAAGCGCCGCGCAGGCCTCGGCCTCCGGGCGCATCGCGGGCTTCGCCTGCGCCTCCTTCTTGATGCGGTCGTAGCGCTTCTGCAGCTGCTCCATGTCGGCAAGGACAAGCTCAGTCTCAATCACCTCGGCGTCGCCCACGGGGTCGATCGGCGCCGACTTGTTGCCGCCTTCCTGGACATGGATGATGTCGTCGTTCTCGAAGCACCTGACGACGTGCAGTATCGCGTCGCACTCGCGGATGTTCGCGAGGAACTTGTTGCCAAGCCCCTCGCCCTTGGACGCACCCTTGACGAGACCGGCGATGTCGGTGAACTCGACCGTCGCGCGGATTATCTGCTGCGGGCTTACGATCTTCGCAAGCGCCTCAAGTCGCAGGTCTGCAACTTCGACAATGGCGGAGTTGGGCTCAATCGTGCAGAACGGGTAGTTCTCGGCCGCCGCCTGCTGCTTCTTGGTAAGCGCGTTGAACAATGTGGACTTGCCGACGTTTGGAAGACCTACAATACCAACTGAAAGACTCATTTTACAGGTTGAAAAGTTGAAGGGTTGAAAAGTTGAAGGGTTGAAAGGTTTTAATTATTCATTATTCTCCCCCTTGTATTCCCAATCGGGATACATGGACTTTAGGACTGCGCGGTAGTACTCCGCGTCCACTGTGCGCCCCTCCTTCAGGGCGGCGACAAAGAGCTTTTCAATCGGGGCTACGATGCGAGCGCGCGAGGCTTCCGCTAGAAGGCCGTCCGCCTGCGCCCTTATGCGGTTAGCCTTGGCCAGCGCACGCGTCTCCTTCGAAAGCGCCGGATCGTTCTCGGGTAGCTTTGGCTCCTTCTTGCGCGGGCGAGCCCTGCCGTTCTCGTCGATCTCCGTGTCCTCGTCGGGAAGCCACGAGAGGTCCGCTATCGTCTTCTCGGGCCTCAGCGCGCGCTCGCGCTCGTCAAGCTCCTTCTGGTAGTCCAAAAGCTCAGCGTTCAGCGCCTCATAGCGCTGCCGTTCCTCGGCAAGTTCGGCCATCGAGACCTTTAGCTTCAGCGTCTCGGCCTCACGTATCGCCCTTGTCGCCTCGGCGCGAGCAAGCTCGTCGGCCGCCGCCTGCGCCTTCGCCCGTTCTGCATCGGCGTTCTCCTTGGCGGTCTTCAGTTCCGCGTCCTTTGCCGCCTTGAGGTCTGCCGCCTTCTTCGCCTCGGCCTCGGCCGTCGCACGTTCGTCGGCGGCAATCGCCTTCTTCTCCGCGAGGTTCTCGTTCTCAAGCTTTAGTTTCTCGTTCTCCGCCTCCGCCGCTGCAAGGGCGGTCGCTGCGCTCTTCTCCTTTGCCTCGGCCTCGCGCGCGTTCGCCGCGGCAGTTGCGCGCTCGAGCTCGGCCTCGCGCGCACGCTTCGACGCAATCGTCTCCTCGCTCGCGGCCTTGTCGGCCGCCGCACGCGCGGCGTCGGCGCGCTGCATGGAGATCACGACACCAGAGATGCCCGCCGCGATGACGGCGACGCATACCGCGACTATGGCCACGATCTTCGCATTCATGACAGATCACCTTTCACTTCTGTTTCCGTTCCGTCCGGCGACACACGCACGATCTTTCCGCCGCGCATGACGGTGACCGTGAGCCCCGCCGCAAATGCACGCGCAATGGCATCGTGACTTGCCACAGCCGCAGGCTCCGACAGAGCGGGATTGGGCTGCATGTTAAATCTGCCGCCGGGAACAGTTATCTTCTTTGCGGCATCTGCTATTGGCGCAAACCACTTGGGGAATCCGCCATTCGCTTCGTCCGACGACATCAACCCGGTTTCCTCGTCCCATTCGGCGAAGAACCGCATCGTCTCGCCGCTGTTGTCGAAGAAGTACGCTCTGGAGAGGTGTGGCAGTGCTGCTGCGGCGTTCGCCACGGAAAGCGGAAACCTCGACGCGATCTTATCCGGCGGCACGGAGTGTCCGCCGAGCGCCGTGCGATTCTCGACGCGGGCAGCATTGATGACCGCACTCTCGGTCGCGACAAAATAGAGATACGTCCGAAACCCGTTCTTCCGCGCCTCGCGCAGCGCGTCGACCTTGGACACATGGGAGAACACAGACTCCTGCGAGAAGCTTGACTTCAGGAGAATGTGCATTGACTGGAGAAAAGAAGCGACAAGGGCGACGGTGTATGAATTGACGGCATCTGGAGCGAAGCGGATCAAGTCCGATTCAAGCGTTATCGAACCGTCGCGGAAAAGCGACTTGACATCTTCGGGATATGACGTTGTTTCGGCATAGCTGCGCAGGATGCCATCCAAAAGAGACATGTGAGGTGCATACGCACCGGTACGCGAGACCTCCGCGAATATGTCGTCGGCGTTTATGACGTCGTAGAAGTTCACGGCATAGTCAGCGGCAAGGCGGCGCATCAGCGTCGTCTTGCCGGAGCCGTTCGGCCCCGCGACCATCCTAAGCCGAGGCGTCATTTGGTCGTGGACTCCTCCTCTTTTGATTCTTCTGCCATAGGTTCGGCCTTCGTCTCTTCCTTTGCCGCTTCGGCAGCAGGCTCCGCTTCGGGCTCCGCCTTCGCCGCCTCTTCCGGCTCGGCAGGTGCCTCCTTCGCCGCCTTCTCGGCCTTGAGCTTCGCGTTCTCGTTCTCGGCCTGCGCGGCCTCGTCGGCGGCCTTGATCTCCGCCTCAGCCTCGGCGAGCTTACTCGAGCGGACCTCGGCCGCCAGATCGGATAGCATCGTCTGGTCGTCGTCGTCGCGCGACTTCATCTTCTCCTTCAGCGCCTTTAGCTCATCCTTCTTCCCCTCTTTGTCAAGCTCGTCCTTGTGCATCTCGAGCCAGTGATTGCGCTCTTCTTTGCTCATCTGCTCAAGCGCCTTGGCGCGCTTGACCTTCTCGTCCTCTATGGCGAGCTTGGTCTTGCGTTCCTCGTCCTGGTTCTTCCACTCGTCCTTGAGCTTGCGCATCTGCTCCTTCCTCGAGACGGGGTCGGCGATGGGCGACGCGGACCAGCCGTGGTCGTCCCAAGGACGCGTGTCGCTGAGCGCCTTCTTGCGGCGGAGCGCCTCGGCCTGCGCGGCCTCGCCCTCTTCAAGCACATACGGAGTCATGAACACGAGAAGCTCCTTGCGGTTCTCGGACTGCGAAACCGTGCCAAACAGCCACTTGCCTATCCACGGAATGTCCTTCAATATCGGGATGCCGGTCTCTTCTTCCTGGGTAAACGTCTCGGTAAGTCCGCCCAAGACGACCGTCTGCATGTTCTCAAGCAGTATGTCGGCCGACATCTTGCGCGTAAGGGCCGTGTCGATGTTCTCCTTGCCGGTGCCGCCGTTGGAACCGCTGACCAGCACCGTCTGCCCCGCGCCGAGCTGCGAGTATTCCTCCTCAATCTCAAGCATGACAGTCCCGTTCGGGTTGATCTTCGGCGTTACCTTGATCTTGATGCCGATGTCCTTGTCGGAGTAGTTGTACGTGACAGTCGGGTTGCTGCTGCCGTAGCCGGAAGTCGACGTCGAGCCGCTGTAGAACTTGCGGGACTCCGTCGCCTCGATCGTCGCCTCCTTGTTGTCGACCGTCATCACGATCGGCGAGGCGATGTACTTCGCGTGATTGTCCGTCTTCGACGCCTGGATTATGGCAGCGAGGTTGAGCTTGTCGGACTTCAGAATGTAGTTGATGCCGCTCCCGATTGGGGTTGCGCCACCAAAGTATGCCGAGGTGGCATTGCTGCTGACGTTCATGACGGTGCTAAGGAGCGCAGACGAAGCCGTGCTGCCGCCACCGCCGCCGAGCCCAAAATTTCCGTTGTTGACAAGACCGTCGCGCGCAACCTTGGAAACCGTCGGAAAGAACGTGCTGGCAGTGTCCTCGATGATCGTCGTAATCGTACTTTCGCTGCCATCTGCACTAGTGCTCGTTCTCGTCGACGAAGACGACTTCTCGTAGCCCTCTGCAACGAGGTTGCCCAAAATTGACGTCGACGATCCAGTTTCTTCGCCGTCAACTGTCGTCGTAGTCTTTCGCTGCATGTAGTATAGCGGCTGGCCCATGCTGTTCTTCCGCTGCTCCGATTTTCGCCCACGTCCGCGCATGACCCAGTCCACGCCCGTCTGGAGCTCGTCGCCAAGCGTGACCTCGATGATGACCGTCTCGATGAGAACCTGGCTGAGCTTCACGTCCATCGCCTCGATGATGCTTTCGACGACGGGGACAAGGTCCTTGTTCGTCATTACGACAAGCCCGTTGATCCTCTTGTCGGCGAGGACAGTCGTATTCTCCTTGGAAAGCTCGCCAGCCTTCGCCTCGCCAGTGCGCTGGTTGGCGCTCTTCCGCGTCGCGGTCGCCGCTGCCGCACCTGTCGGAGAGGAGACGCGGGTCGTGCCGCCCTGCCCCTTTGCGGCGGCGTTCTGGTTGCTCTTGGAATTACTCTTCGACGACGGCGCGTTGCCGATGAGGTCGTTGATCATGTCCGAGACTTCCTCTGCCTCGGCGTACTTGAGACGATAGACCTTGACTACCGTGTCGGGCGTAGTCTCGACGTCTAGCTGCTTGATCACCTTTTCGAAAAAGTCGTAGTTCGACTTGGACGTTATTATCACAAGCTTGTTCGAGCGCTCGTCGGCGAGGATGAGCACCTTGCCGCGGATCATCCCGCGGTCAGCGTCGGACATCGCCGTCACAGTCGACTCCAAGGGCTTCGGCGCCTCTGGCTGATTGCGGTTGGCACCGAGGAGCCGTGGGCCGCCGATCGACGCCGGGCGGGTGAAGCCATTCTGCGAACCGGCATTGTTCTGCACGGCCTTGCCGTTCTTCTCCTGCTCCTTCTGCGACTCCTGTACGATCTGTTCGAGCGCCTGCTTGATGTCGCTCGCGGAAGCATTCTCGACCTGGTAGACGAACACCTGTTCAAGGACTGGAGAGGAGATGTCCATCGCCCTCGCGATCTCGTCCATGCGCTTGATGTTCTGCCACGTGTCGGTCACGAGTATCGAGTTCGTACGCTCGAAGACATTGAGGATGCCGGTATCCGACTTGAAGTTCTCGAGCGCCTTCTGCGCCTCGCCGGTCGCGATTGACTTGAACGATATCATCACGGAAATCACCCTGCCGTCCTTTGCATTCTCGGGAACGTCGGTGATGTCCATGTAGAGCGGGATGCCCTCCTTGCGGGCCTTGCCGCGCGGAACGGCGCGGATGAACTTCTCGCCGTAAGGCTCCAAGTGGATGCCGTTCATCTCGAGCACGACCTCGATTGCCTCAAGGTACTCCTCCTTGGAGAGCTTCTGCCCCTCGCGCGACTTGAGGGTGATCGTCGCGTTCGGAACGGCGGGGTCCTTCAGGATCGTCTTCCCAACCTGCTCACCGTACGTCTGGAAGACGATGTCGACGGGCGTGGCGTCCCAGTTGAGCGCTGGTGCCTCCTTGGGCTCGGCGTCCTGTGCGGACGCCATTGCCGAGACGAGCAGCGCGATGCTGCAGACAAGCGTTTTTTTCATAAGATCAGTCCTCCCTCATATAGGCGCAGGTCAGCGTAAACGACCCTTTCATGTAGCCCTTCTTCGAACTTGGCTTGAAATTGAGGTATCCGACGTCAAACATCCCCTCGGATGTGTTCTCGAGCTCGTGCATGAACTTTACGAGCGATTCGAGCGCGCCCTCCCAGTTCCTCACCTCGATCTGGAGCTCAAGGACGTCGCCCTTCTCGATCTCCTTGCCGGGCTGGCGCTGGGAAATGGAGATGTGATGCTTCTCTGCGAGTTCGTCGAGCTTCTGGAGCCATGTAGTATCCGTCGCCTTGCCGAACGCGAAAGTCGGCATCTGCGCCTTCTCCTCCTCGTAGGCGTCGTTCCACTTCTGGCGCTCGCCGATGAGCTTGCGCTCGGACTCGTACGTCTTCTTGGCCCCGGCATACACTTTCGCAGCCCGCTTCCACGCGTCCTGCTGGCTCACGAACCACAAGACCACCGCCATCGCGTAGAGCGCAAGCACCACGACGGCCGCAACAACCGCCTTTTCGCGAAGGGACTTGTTGTTCATTCTTGCTCCTCCCCCTCGAAACGGCAGTCGATGTCAAAGCGTTGACGGCCGCCCTTGCCTGCGGACGGGCCCTGCAAGTCGACCTGCGCGAAAAGGCCGCAGTCGACGAGCGCGTCCTTGAACTGGTAGACGAGCGCGGTGGAATCGGCCTCGCCAGAGAACTTCACGCCACCCGAACGTTCGCCGTCCTCGCGCCTGAAGTTCCAGGAATTTAGCTCGATGCAGGACGAGTCGGCCCCGTCGGGAAGCGGCAGGAGGTCGGAGACCATCTTCATCGTCTCCAAGGCACCACGCGCGTGGTCGGAATACTTGCGAACAAGGTCTACCTTCTCCTTCATCGCGAGAACGGACTTGTACTGGCGCGAGTGCTCCCTGCAAAGGCTCTTCTGCCGGTCTGTCAGGAGACCGAACACCACGGGCACGCCGAAAAGGATCAACATGACAAACGCCCAGATTCCGCCGGCGATCGCGAGGAACTTCTTGAGCTTCGCCTTAAAGCGCGTCTCATCGAGCACCTCGCGCCAGCTCTCTGGCAGCGCGTCAAGGGAAGACGGCTCGCCAGAGCGTTCCTCTACGCCCTTGAGCGCAAGCGCGATGCGGTCTTCGCCCGCCTCTATGCGGCGCACTGGGGCGAACGGCTCAAGACTCGACGCGTCTACATCGCCCGATACGACGATCTCGGAAAGCGGCTTCGCGCCACCGAAGTCCTCGGCCTCGAGAAGCGAAAGCATCACTTCGCGCCGCAAGTCGCCCTCGGACGTGATCGCGCGCACTGCGGACGGCTGGTCGTCGTCGAGCACGAAAAGCGAAAGGCAGTCGGCGCCCTTCAGAAGGACAAGGCGACGAACCCCGGTGCGTCCGTCGGAAAGCTGCGACCAAAGCCCGCGCAATTCGCCAAGCGAGAGGATGTCGACACGGGTAACGTTGATTTTAGCGGCATCGAGAGCATCCGCAATGTCGTCTGCGGCTCCCTCGGGGAGCGCTGCTGCGAGAACTACGCGTCCCTTTTCCGATTCGCGAACAGTCTCGCAAGACACGGTAAGCGGTTCGTCGGGGAACGGTGAGACGGCGGCAAGGATCCCAGACGCCGTCTCCACGGCGTCCGCCTCTTCGGGAACCCTCACCATCTTGACGACGAGACGCGACAAAGGCAAGGCCAGCACCGCTTCGCCAGGAACTATTTCCGAGCCAAGCGGGCGCAATTCGCCGCCCTCAAAGGCGACGACCTGTATACTTTCGGCCATTTGAACAAATTATATCAAAAACTGGGTATTTTGGGAACGACCTCAAGCAAATGTTTAGTATATTCGCTCTTTGGGTTCGCAAAGACCTCTTCAGAGGTTCCAGCATCGACAAAAAGCCCCTTCTCCATTACACAGACATTATCACACACATTCTTGACGACGGCGAGGTCGTGCGCCACGAGGAGAATCGAAAGTCCGAGGTCGCGGCGAAGGTCCCTGAGGAGGTTCAGGACTCGCGCCTGCACCGACACGTCAAGCGCCGAAACCGGCTCGTCGGCGATTAGCACCTTTGGCTGGCATGCAAGTGCGCGCGCGACTGAGACACGCTGGCACTGACCGCCGGAAAGCTCGCGCGGATACTGGTCGAGAACGGCCTTCGAAAGCCCCACGAGGGTGACAAGCCCGCCGGCATCCGTCGCGCCCTTCAAGTCAATCGCGCCACCCTTCGCCTTGCGCGTCGCATGGTGAAGGGTCTCGTCGAGCATCTGGCGCACGGTCATGCGCGGATTGAGCGAGCCGACGGCGTCCTGGAAAATCATCTGGAGGCCGACTCCGGGCGCGATAGTGATCTTGCCCGCCGAGGGGCTTTCGAGCCCCACGAGCGTCTTCGCGATAGTCGACTTCCCTGAACCCGACTCGCCGACGATCCCAAGCATCTCGCCCTCGCCAAGCGAGAACGAAACGCCCTTTACGGCCTCGAACGAGCCATACTTCACATGCAGATCTTCGACTTCAAGCAGTTTGTTCATTTCAGCAGCCTCCGGCAGTTTGCATCAAGTTCACGGCGACGCCTCTCCGCCGATTCGCAGGCGGTGGCGATGCGCGAGCGGTAAAGATCGTGGTCGAGCCCGAGGCATGTGCCCTCGTGTTTCTTGAGGGCAACGGCCTCGTCAGGGTTCTCGGCGTCGAGCTGTTCGAGATGGTCCCGTACGTCGTGGTATGCGTCACGCCACGGCGTTCCCTTCGCGACCTTGCGAAGCGCGACGTCCGTCGCAAAAACTCCAGGCGTAAACGCGGCGCGGCACGCGGCGGGATCTACCTTCATCCCCTTGACGACCTTCGCGAGAATTCTCAGTGTCGTGCGCGTGATGTCGAGACCCTTCATATAGAGCCACTTGCAATCCTGCAGGTCGCGGTTGTAGCCGCCAGGCATCGCGTGGAGAAGCGAAAGCGAAGCCGTCTGGAGCCCGAGGACCTGGGCAGCCTTCGAGCGGACGAGCTCGAGCACGTCTGGGTTGAACTTCTGCGGCATAATCGACGAACCGGTGCAGTACTCGCGCGGCAGGCGGAAGTACGCGAACTCTGGCATCGAGAAAAGGATCATGTCCTCGGCGAGGCGCGAGAGGACGGCCATCAGCTGCGCGAGCGCCGAAAGAAGCGCCGCCTCGCATTCGCCGCGCGCCATCGAAGCGCCGAAGCAATTGTGGATCGTGCGGGAAAAGCCGAGGAGCTTCGTCGTGCGCGTGCGGTCGAGCGGCAGCGGAACGCCGTATCCAGCGGCGCTCCCGAGGGGATTCGCGTCTGCGAGCGCGTAGGCCGCCTCGAGGTTCGCAAGCTGGTCGAGCACCATCTCGGCGTGGCCGGTCGCCCACATCTCGACGGTAGACGGCATCGCCGGCTGGAGATGCGTGCGCCCGACGAGCGGAATCGCGCCCGCGCACCAGCCGAAGTAGCAGAGCTCCGCGGCAAGAGCGCCAAGCTCTCCCTCTGCGGCAAGGATCTCGTCCTTTATGTGAAGCCGGACGTCAACTGCAACCTGGTCGTTGCGGCTGCGACCCGTGTGTATCTTCTTGCCAAGGTCGCCGAGTTCCTCGGTAAGAAGGCGCTCGACGGCCATGTGAACATCCTGGTCGTCTTCGCGAATCGTGAACTTCCCCTTATCCGCGAGCGCGACGACGCGGCCAAGCGCCTTCCTGACCTTCGCGGCCTCTTGCTTCGTGACGACGGGGCGCTTGAGCCCCTTCATCTCCGAAAGCATCGTCACGTGTGCGGCGGTGCCCATACAGTCCCACTTCGCAAGCGCAAGATCGAGAACGGGATCGTCGCCCACCGTGTAGGCGAGAACGTCTGGGTCTACCGTGGAGTCGGTGATCGTCTTCTTCGTCTTCATTCTTCGAGCACTCCTTTCAATTTCGCATCCGCATCGTCTAAAAGCTTCAGCAGCTCCTCGCCAGAGAGCTTGAACCTCGCGAGTTCGACCAGGAACTTCGCGTATGCCTCTACCGCCTCGTTCATCTTGTCGCCGTGGCCCGAGCCGAACAGCATCAGCGACTGTATCTTCTGGTATGCGGCAAGCCGGACAAACGGGTCTTCCTTCGCAAACAGAACCGCATCCCGGAAAGAGCACGCGGCGTATTTGCCGCAGAAAGGCATGGCATAAAGCTCGGGATACAGGAAAAGCCGCGAGGCAAAGGTCATGACGTCGTCCTTTGTAGCCACTCCCGGCAGGTGGACGCCGCGCAGCAGCTTCAGGTAGTCTTCATCCGTCTTGCCCGCGGCGTATTCGCCGCGCTCGCGCCAGGCGGCGACCTCGGACTGAATGTCCTCGACGCGCGTCACCGGGTCGGCCTCGCGCAGCTTCTTCGTGACGCCTGCGTCGTCAAGGTCAACGCCGTCTACGGCGCGGTAGAACGCGCGGACGACTTCGTGGCGGAACTTCCCGAGGTCCGCTCCAGACGGCGACGGCAGGTAGATGCGCGTGAACTTCATGCCGCCAGTACGCGTAGCAGGGCGCGCAATCACGTCGGTGAGGTTGGTGCGGACGTCCCCGATGCGGACGATTATGCCCGGTTCTGCAAACTTCAGCTGCTTCTTGTTCTCGGCGGCATACAGTTTGCGGCAGATGCCAGAGGTGAAAGACGCGACTGGAAGCTGGAAGTCGCGGCGCATGTCCGCGGGACAGTCGCCGTAGACCTGGACGAGGCCATCAAGCTGCGTCACCGGCGCGGCTCTGAAGCGGTCGATGATCTCGGCTTTGGTAAGCGTCGCAAGCAATATAGTGGCAATTAGAGTCAAGGGTAGTATTATACCATAATTCACTCGCCGCACATGGCGGAGTGGATATCGGCTTCGCCGAGAGCGAGCGCGACGAACCGGTCGACGCCGAGCGCAACGCCCGACGCGCTTCCGACGAGCGGCAGAAGTTCGAGAAACTCCTCGTCGACGGGATAGTCGCTTTCCCCGAGAAGACGCCTCTCCTCCTTCGCCGCGAGAAAGCGCCGTCTCTGCTCCGCGCCGTCGCAAAGCTCGGTGAAGCAGTTCGCAAGTTCGACGCCGCCCATGTAGAGTTCCCAACGCTCAGCGACATCGCCGCGAAGCCGCGCGAGCGACGCGGCCTCCTTCGGATAGTCCATGAGAAACACGGGGTCCTTCGGAAGACTCGGCTCTATCTTCGCAGCCATGTCAAAGTCGAAGCGGTTCTGGTTCCATTCAGCCCACGGGTCCCACCCCGCCCACTTCAAGTACGCCTCTCGCACCGTAATCCGCAGGGGCGCGGCGCTATCGGGTATTATTTCACGAAGCAGCGCTTCCGCGTCGGCCGCGATGTCGAGATAGGTCGCGCCGAGGCGATACCACTCGATCATCGTAAACTCTGGGTTGTGGCGCGCGCCGAGTTCGCCGTCGCGAAAGCACGGGCCGATCTGGTAGATTCTGTCCATGCCGGCGGCAAGGAGCTTTTTCATCTGGAGCTCGGGCGACGCGCGAAGAAATCCCTTCCCGCACGGCGGGCAGTCGATGTGCGGCTCGGGCGCGGGCGCGGAAATCAAGACAGGCGTCGACACTTCCGTGAAGCCGCGATTGTCGAAAAACGCGCGGACGGCTCGAATGATCTCCGCTCGGCGCTTCAGGTTCTCGACGAGGCCGCCCATCTCACTCGCGTATCCTGAACGCCTCTATCGACGTTGGCTTCTTCGTCGCCGGGTCGAAGTCAACTATCGCGCCCTCGAGGACGCAGGGGCCTTCCGCGACCTCGAAGCGCGCAGGGATTCCCGTGACGAACTTCTTCGTGACGGGAGCGAGGTCGCGCCCTATCGACGAAATATAGGGACCCGTCATGCCGAGGTCGGTGATGTACGCCGTTCCCTTAGGGAGAAGCCGTGCGTCCGACGTCTGGACGTGCGTATGCGTGCCGACTATCGCCGTCACGCGTCCGTCTACGTAGTGCGCCATCGTCATCTTCTCGCTCGTCGCCTCGGCGTGGAAGTCGACGAACACGGAAACGTTCTTCGGAATCTCTGCGAGGACTCGGTCGATTGCCTTGAACGGACAGTCGACGGCCTGCATGAAGACGCGTCCCTGCACGTTGACGACGGCGAACTGGAACGTCGGCGCAGTTACAAGCGTCCACCCGCGGCCAGGGCATTCGGGGGCGAAGTTCGCGGGCCTGACGACGCGCTCAAGGGAGCCAATCTGCCCGGCAAACTCCTTCTGCCCCCAGGTGTGGTCGCCAAGCGTGATCGCATCGGCGCCAGAATCGAAAATCTCCTTCGCGAGCGCCGCGGTAAGGCCAGAGCCCGCCGCGCAGTTCTCGGCGTTCACGACGACGGCGGCAAGCAAGAGCTCGCGCCTGAGGCGCTTGAGCTCCTTCGCAAGAATTCGCCGTCCGGGGCTGCCGACGACGTCGCCTATCATCAGTATCTTCACTGTCTTGATCAGTAGCCGTTCTGCTGGAGCCACGCCGCGGCGTTCCTGTCGCCGCGCGCGGCCATGCCGCGCACCTTCCAGGCGAGACTCTCTTTTTCGTCCTTCCTGACGCCGGTGCCGAGACTGTAGCACGACGAGAGGTTGTCCATGGCGGGAGCGAAACCGCGGGCCGCAGCGGCGCGATACCACTTCACCGCCTCCGCCTCGTCCTTCGCGACACCGTCGCCGTTGTAGCAGCACATGCCGTATGCGTTCATCGCCTCGGCGTTGCCGAGCTCAGAGGCCTCCTTCAGCAGCTCGACGGCCTTCTTGGCGTCCTTCTCGACGCCTTCTCCGCGCTGCAGGGCGAGAGCGTAGTTGAACATGCCGTAGGCATTGCCGAGATCGGCGCTCCTCGCAAACCACTTTGCCGCAGTCGCGGGATTTGCCCGCACGACTATGCCGTCGCGGTAGAACCCTCCGATGTTGTTGATCGACTCGGGATGCCCCGCCTCCGCGCTCGCGCAAAAGCATTTGTAGGCAAGATCCTCGTCCACCACGCAGCCGTAGCCCTGCATATAGCACATACCGAGGTTGTAAAGCCCGTTGGCGTCGCCTGCGTCGGCCGCCTTCTTGAAGATGCCGAAGCACTTTACGAGGACGCGCTCCACTTCGTTCGTCTCCATCGACGGGCTCCTGAGCGCTTTTGTCAGCGTTATGGTGCCCCATGCGTTCAGCGCCTGGACGTTGTCGCCGTCTGCCGCGCGCTTCAGGAACGACATGTCGTTCTTCTCGAGCGAAAGGAGATACCACGCAAGGGCGTTGTTCTTCTCCTCGGCGAGGCGGCGTATCTTGTCCCTCGCCTGGTCGAGATACTCCTTGCGCTTCTCTGGGGTGAGGCGAAGTTTCTTCGGGAGGTCGCTGTCGTTTGCGACAAGCGCAATGACAAACTGCTGAAGCGGGCGACCCTCCTTCGCGTCCGCGGCAACTATCTTCGCCGCCTCCTTGAATTCGCTGCGACTTCCAGACGCCCTGGAATTGAGGAGCCGAACTATCGCATCGGACGACTTGCTCGCCGCGAAGGACGCGGGGACTAGTGCGAGGGCGCAGAGCGCGGCTGCAAATATCCTTTTCATTGCGAAAGCGAGATCTCCTTCTCTTCGCGCGTGGCGAGGTCCTTCATCCGCGCGACGCCTTTCTCAACGTCGTCCGGGCCAAGGAACACTGCCTTCGCGGCACCTGACTCCGCCGCGTGCGAGAAGAACTTCTTTGGCTTCTGGCTGCGAAGCGCGAGGTCAACGCACTCGCCCGACTTCCTGAGCCGCGCCGCAAGCGACACCGCCGCGTCGCGCTGCTCGGGGAACATGAAGCCGATGGCGACGCCCTTCCTCGCGGCCGCCGCGTCCTCGCCGAGCCGCGCCTTGAGAAGCTCGGTGACTACAACGTCGCCAAACCCGAGGCCAACGGCGCTCGTCGGCTCGCCGCCGATAGTCGTCAGAAGGTTGTCGTACCTGCCGCCGCCGAAGATCGCACGGAACTCGCCCTTAGTGTCGAAGCACTCGAAGACGACGCCAGTGTAGTAGCTGAGACCGCGGATCACGGAGATGTCGAACTCGAGGCAGTCCGAGAAGCCGGCGATCTCCGCAAGGCGGAAAAGCTCGACGAGCTCGGGGCAGGCGGAGTAGTCCTTCGTCTCCATGATGGCAAAGGTCGCCTCGATCTCGGCGTCCGAAAGCCCGCCGTCCTTTAGCATCGCGGCGATTTCTGCGTCGGGCATCTTGCCGCGCTTGTCGAGCGCAAGGAACACCTGGGCGTGGCGGTCCGCGGCGATGCCGCTCTTCGCGAGGAGTTCGCCGAGGAACTTTCTGGACGAGACATGCACCTTGAAGTCGGAGGACGAGAGGCCCATGCGGCGGAGCGCGTCGCAGGCGGCGCCGATGACTTCGGCTTCCGCAAGCACGGAGTCCTCTCCTATGATGTCGAGGTTCCACTGGTAGTGCTCGCGCTTGCGGCCCTTCGTCATGCGCTCGTAGCGGAAGCATTGCGCGATAGTCGTCCACTTGAGAGGGAAGGATAGTTCCTTCTGGCGCTGCGCGACCATACGCGCGAGCGTGGGCGTCATCTCGGCCCTAAGGGCTAAGTGGCGCTCTGACTTGTCGAAAAAGTGGTAAATCTGCTCGCCGACTTCCTCGCCCGCCTTGCGGGCAAGTAGCTCGTAGCTCTCGACGACGCACGCATCGTACTGACGGAACCCCGCCGCCGCCCCCGCGGCGCGAAACGCGTCGAAAACGCGGCTGCGCCACGCCATGTCCTCGGGATAGAAGTCCCTCATTCCGCGAGGCGGCTCAAAACTGATCTTGTCTGCCATAGGTCGGTATTATCCTAAAAATCGCAGACAAGGTCAAGTGGGAGACGGGTTAGCACTGATTTTCCTCGTGCAGCGGATTCGTTATCGCCAGCACCGCAAGCGGAACGAGCCAACAAAGCGCCGCGGCAAGGACCACCAGCTTGGGTCTATCATTCGTTTCGGACATGTAGTTACCTTTCCGCAAGATATTCATCCGTGGACATCAATTTGACATGCAACGGCGCCAATCCTGCCAGAACCACTCGCGTCGCCGCGGCCTTTTCCTTGTCTAGGCCGCTCGTCGCATCGGTAAGATAAACGGCATACACCCCTGCATCGATCAAGCCGAAAACGGTGGACAGAACACAGCAGTCGTCGACAACTCCGGTCACCACGACCCTCTTCGCCCTTCGACATGCATCCCGGACTTGCGGGACGCAAAGTGACGAGTACTCAGACTTCGAATAAACCGGGAATCGGCCCGCCAGCGCGGCAATCTGCGGCAAAAGCTCATTCGCATGCAGGTCCTCGTTGATGGTCTTGTACTTCTGATTATATTCTTTCCAGACCCCTTGTGGATTCTCGCCCGCGATGAACTTCGTAATGATAGCGGAATCCACGGCGCCGCTTTCAACGATACGCCGAATGTTTTCGGCAGCGCCCGCGGCATCCATGCATTCCCACGCCCCGCCCTTTGCGTAGACGTTCTGCATGTCGATTATCAAAAGCAGGTCACCTTTCATTGTCCTGATTCCTCTCCTTCAATTTAATTCTATAGCTATTATACCATATCTTTAGTGCCTCAAAAGTGATTCGAACCCTTACGCCTTTTGTCCCCAGGTTTCAAGTCCGACGCGGACACATCTCCTCGGTGGCGGATAGATCAACGATAGAGGGGCACTGAAAAATAAGGCTTTTGTGGGGCCTTGTCCCCACGAAAGCTCGAAGGCACAGAGTTATATTCTCTGAGTCTTTGTGCTTTTGGGTTAAATTACAGCCCAGAAAGCTGCTGCACGAGGAACGGGATGGCGCGCTCGAAGCTAACGCCATACCAATGACCATCCTCGGTCGCCTTGATCGCCTCACAGACGACATCGGCCGCGAGAGCTGCGGCTTCAAGCGCCGTCTTGCCGCGCAGCACCGCGCCTGCAAAGACAGACGCATAGACATCGCCCGTTCCGTGGCTCATCTTCTCAAGCTTCGGATTGAAATCGTACTGCACCGTCGAACCGTCGGAAACGGCGCTTCCGAGCTCGTCCGGCGAGAAGCTGACTCCCGTGAGGACGACATTCTTCGCGCCGAGCGCGTGAAGCTTCGCAATCAGCGACTCAAGCTCGCCCTTCGTATAGCCGGAGAGCTTCGGCTTTTCGCCGACGAGCAGCGCCGCCTCGGTGAGATTCGGAAGAATGTAGTCCGCACCATTGACGAGCCGCGCCATCTTCGAGGGGAAGTCGGGCGCGAAGCCGGCGTAGAGAACGCCGTTGTCGGCCATCGCAGGATCGACGACGCGAATCGCGTCCTTCTCGGCGCACGTCTTGAAGATCGAGAGAATCGGGTCGATGTGGCTTTCGCAGACATAGCCCGTGTAGAACGCGTCAAAGCGGATGCCATGCTCGATCCACTTCGCCTCGACCTTGGGAAGTTCGCCAGTCAAGTCTGCGAAAGTCCACGACTTGAAGCCGCCGGTGTGGTTAGAGAGGATCGCGGGCGGAAGGACGGCGCACTCGACGCCGCATGCGGAGACGAGCGGGAGCGCGACCGTGGTGGAGCACTGCCCTACGCAAGAGATGTCCTGTATCGTAAGAAGCCGTTTCATCTTAAACCTTTCACTTGATGAGCGACAGAAATTCCTGGCGAACCTTCTCGTCGGTCCTGAACGTGCCGAGAACAGCCGAAGTCGTCATTTCGCTGTTCTGTTTCTCGACGCCGCGCATCATCATACAGAGGTGCTTCGCCTTGATGACGACGCCAACGCCTTCCGCGCCAGTCTCGGCCATCACCGCGTCCGCGATCTCCTCGGTCATGCGCTCCTGTATCTGAAGCCGCCGCGCGTACATGTCGACTATGCGCGCAAGTTTCGAGACGCCGAGCACCTTGCCCTGGGAAATGTAGCCGATTGCGCACTTGCCGTAGAAAGGCAGCATGTGGTGCTCGCAAAGAGAGTAGAGCTCGATGTCCTTCAGGATCACCATGTGGTTCGTGCCCGACTTGAACCGCGCGCCGTTCACGACCTTGGCGATGTCCTGCCTGTAGCCGCGCGTCAGGAACGAAAGCGACCTCGCGACCCTCTCGGGGGTCTTCTTTAGTCCGTCGCGTCCGGGGTCCTCGCCAAGCTCGACGAGGAGATCCTTCACGAGCTTAGCAATCTTCGCCTCGTTCGGCACTTTCGCTGCTTTCTTCTTCATAGGCGTGATATTATACCATATCGTAAGGACAGGCGGCACAGCGCAAACGACGCACGAATTTGATATACTTCTATACACCATGAAGCACCTCCCCGCAACGACCCTCTCGTTCGTCGCTTTCGCGGCGATGCCGCTTTTCGGAGAAACCACCGCGACAAACACAGTAGCGGAACTCGAGCCCGTCGTCGTGACGGCCTCGCCCATCGCAAAGGAAGAGCGCTTTACGCCTGACGGCGCGGAAGTGACTTTCGTCGGCTCCGACCAGACTGCGCGTCTCACCGCGCAAGACCTCCCGACGGCGCTTCGCCATGTGCCGGGAGTGTCGATCTCGCGCTATGCGCCGATTGGCTCGTACGGCGGCGCGCAGGGCGGGAGCGTCTACGTACGCGGCACAGGCGAAAGCCGCCCGGGATCGTCGCTCACCGTCTTTCAAGACGGCGTTCCCGCCGTAGGAAGTTTCTTCAGTCATCCATTGCTTGACCTAAACCCGATAGACTTCGCAGAGTCAATCGAAATCACGAAGTCGCCTCGTCCGCGCACCACGCCGAATTCGTTCACCGCGATAGACATGACGACATGGCGGCAGCGCGAAGAGGGTTTTTCGGGCGAGACTGATCTCGCCTACGGCCGCTTCTCGACGCTCGTCGCGAGCGCGAAGGCGGGCGTTAAGGAAGGACCCTTCGACTTCGCCGCAGGCGCGGCATACCGCTACAGCGAAGGAAAGCGCGACCACAACATGGCCGAGCTCAGGAACGCGTTCGCGCGCGGCGGCATAGAACTCACCGAAGCGGACTATCTCACGTTCATCTACCGCCGCGCCGAATCGAAGGTGCAGGATCCCGGCGCGAAAGGAGAGCCGACGCCGATCCGCGACCAGTTCGACACAGATATGGACTCCTACGCCCTCCGGCTCGACTCCGACCGCGAGTGGATGAAGGGACACTCACTCGTCTATGTGACCGACGGACGCATCCGCTGGCACAAGGATCACATCTCCGACACAAACCTCAACTCCCCCTACGGCTGGTCAAAGACAGACTGGCAGACCTGGGGCTATCGCGGACTATATGATTTTATCGTCGGCGACGCGACTTTTACGCTCGGCCTCGACGAGATGGTGGAACGCGGCCGCACGAGGACGATAAACGAGCGGACTGGCGCGCGCACATGGGCGCCCGGCGAAAAGTACCAGTTTCTCACCTCGCCCTACGCGGCGGCGCGCTACGACTTCGCGCTCGGCGACGGCTGGACGCTCACGCCTTCTGCTGGCACGCGCTATCACTTCATGAGCGACCTCCACGGCGAATGGGCGCCGTCTGCGGCAATTACGATCGGTACCGACGCGTTCGGCGTATTTGCATCATACGCGCGGGCAGTCCACTATCCGGGGCTCGTCTTCCGCGCCAACACGACTGCGTGGAACAAGATCGATGCGGAGACGATGGACACGTTCACTGTCGGCGTTCGCGCCGCGCCGACGGAATGGCTGACAATCCACGCCTCGGCGTACAGGAACGAGATCGACGACCGCTTCGACCTCGATGCGGCAGGCCAGTACCACAACGCGAGCGACCTAAAAGCGACGGGCTTCGAACTGACCGCACGCGCAACGCCCACCGACGATCTCGCGCTCTTCGCGGGCGCGACATACACAATAGCGGAAACACATCCCGTTTCGCGTCTTCCCGAGGCGACTGGAGTAGTCGGCGCGAGCTGGCGGTTCCTCACCCATCTTCACCTTGACGCAGACGTCGAATACTCCTCGTCGATGTACGCCTACACGGTGCGCTCGGCCGATCCCGCCGACCTTGCGAAGGTGCCGTGCTTCTGGACTGCGAACATTCGCCTCGCCTGCGACCTCAAGGCGTTCTCGCCGCTCGACGGAGAAGTCTATGTCGCCGCAGAAAACGCCTTCAACCGCCACTACGAATATTTCCCCGGCTATGAAATGCCGGGAACGATGGTCTACGTCGGCTGCAAGCTGAAGTTCTAACGGTGGCCATGTCCGCCGCCGACAAAACAGCCCCTCAGCAGAACAAGCGAAAAAAGGTCGTCGGACAAAGTAAATGCAATTACAACCATTTCCCGCCGACAACCCAACCACAATGCAATTACAACCATTTCCCGCCGACAACCCAACCACGCCCCAACCGTCCTTGTCCTGTCCGCCATTCATCCATCCGTACAACCACGACTCAACCACCCTTCGTGTCGAATCCAATAACGATTCCGACACAACCATCCTCAATCCACGATTCCCCAAACCCGACAACAACCAAACCACTTCTCAACCACAACCCGCAAAGCGAAATAGGCGCAGTGGCGTCTGTTCATTCATGCATCATCTTTATGATTCGTTCAAGAGTTACTTCGTGGTATCCTTTCGTAAAACAGAACGCAACCAGTCAATTAACATCACACAAAAGCCTATAAGCGATCCGGCATTAACTGTTCCGCTAATCCATTTATTTAAATTCTCGCATTTAAAGTTGGCGTAATACACAATGACAAAAAGTGCCAAAGAGAAGGCAATCTTCAAACAGAGTTTAACAATCTTTAATATCTTTGACCTTTTCTTCTCGCGCAATCTTTCTTTTTGCTGCAACACGAGCAACTCATTTTGTTGTTTTGTTATTATCTCATCTTTTTCTTTTATCTCTTCTGTCTTTTCAGCTATAATCTTTTGATTTTCGGCCTGAATTGCCTGAACAAATTTCTCATGTTCTAAACGATACTGTCTATTCGACTGTATTTCGACCTCTAGACGACCAATGGTTTCAGCCGAGAAATCAAGAGCTTCTTCGCAATTATCATTCTGTATCTCTTCAGGTAGCAATGGTTTTTCGCTCAAAGCTAGGATACGTGCACCCAACTGTTCTTGATTGATCTCCCCCTTTTTATACTTGAGCATACTATCTTGGTAAATGTCACTTACTTTTTGTGCGACAATCTTCGAAATAACGATTCGCGCTTTTAGCAAAACCTCCGCATTAACAGGAAACTTATCACCACCAAAACCTCCATCAAGTTTGTACCACAACAAGTTTACAATATGGTTTAATGACATCGCATATCGTGCACAACTATTCGCCGGACGCGTCTTTTTATCATTCGCATATTGAGTATCGGAGGCACCAAGGACATTCCCAGAGTCACTTACAATTAGATACCTTGAGTCCAATTCAAATCCGGCGACTCGTCCACGACGCAACTTATTTACACGACTAATCGCCTCCCAGCCTTCTATATCTCGTTCACTGCAGCAACCGGATGGCATTAAATCGTATTTTTTTAAATCTTCTGAATCATAATCGTATTTCTCGTCTTCGCACACTCCAAGCGACCTTAACTTGGCAAACAAGTCCGCCATCTTGATTCGCACGTCTGAAGACGTTCGGCTCCCATTTACAATCTGTTTCATCGCCGGTTTCTCCACATAAGCCAGCGAACGTCCCTCAACAATCATTTCGGCACTTTTGAAAAATCGCTCTATCTCAGATTTCACTTCAGAAAAATATCTCAAAGCAATCTTCCCCTTGCGATTTCCATCCTTTACCAATTGGTAAAAATCTTCTGCAAGTTCTTTATACACACTGCCATTATACCCGGTCAAGTCAAACAATATCTCTGTGTCCAGATACAATGTTAGTGAATGTTTCAAGCCTCCCCATTCGCTGATGTTACGATTTATGCCAAGGTAAAGAATCCCGCCTTCGCGAACCGAATCCAAAAAAGCCTGCAATTCTTTATCATCCTCATTTTCAACAATAAATGCACTAATTGTTTCGCTGTATTCAGTGCTGCCAACACCATCAACAAGATATGACACAATGGCCCTTACCACTCGTTTTCTATCAGCATCCGGATGCTCTTTGCGGATGCAATCAAATATTTTGTCTGCAATTTCGTCATATTTCGTCTCTTTGTTATTCTTCACTTCAACAAATTGACCGTCGTCATTGCATAGCGAATCATCAACTTGGTAAGCATTGTTGACTCTGTTGATAAAACCTAACGTTTTCAAAGCAGTTTTTATGACCGCTTCAGGTATTTTGAATCCAAAATGGCTTTGCAATCTATCTCTCATCTCGGGAAGTGTGAAAGTATGTAAATGCTCATCATAGACGATGTACCCAATAAAATTTGACAGCAATTGATAAGGGCTTTTATATTTCCCCGAATCGTTCAATGCTTTCAACAACGCAAAAGACGCAATCGCTGTGATTGGCGCCTTTTCAGATTTAATCCCATCCAATGCCATATATTTTTCCATGTTTTGTGTCTCCTTTCTCTTTCAAAGCTTACGTAGTTTAATCTGCTAATACCGATCTCATAAATAAGTAATACCGATGATATATTCCCGCTAATATCCCCTCTACCACAACCCGTTGTCCCAGATCTGCTTGAGGATGAAATCGCAGTCGAGGGTCTTGTTGGTGATAGACGACTTCTCGTGCTGCGCCTGGACATCTGCGGCCGTCTGGCGCGGGAGAAACTCGTCGCGGAAATACACCCATCCTGGCCTTAGCTCTGAGAGAAGATTTGTTATCGCCGGCTCGCTCGACGCATCCATCGCGCCGATCAGTCGCGTCACGGAGTTTGAAATGGCTGGAATGTCCGAGAACAACACGTCGTATGACACCACGAGATGTGCGCCGACGAGGTCATTGGAATTCGCCGCAAGTCGCGTCTGTGCAAGTTCCAGGACATTCGTCCACTTGCCGACGTACCAGTCATTCGTTACCGCCGCAAAGGTATTCTCAGTGGGAACGGCGCGTGCCGAAAGCGCCAAGGCCAATGCCATTGCCGCAGTTGCCAATGTCTTCATGATTTTTCCTTTCTGTTTACGTTATTTGTTCTCACCGTATCCTTCCCTCCACCACACCCGGCGAACAGAAGTTGTAGTTGAAGTCGAAGCTTGATGAAAAAACAGCGTGATTGTCGGTTGGCACGTGGTTCGGCCATAGCCGCCTAACCTTGACGTCCGCATAATCCCACATGTTGGTGGAAAGCGTGGTTGCCGCCGTCACCACTCCAGTGCCGGAAGCGACAGCCGTCCCTGCGTCCCAACTCATAGACGCCGTTTCGTCGTTGAAGGTGCCAATACCCTGTGCGAGCCACTGCGACACACCCCAAACGCCAAGGAACTCCGTTCCGTATCCAGCGAGAAAATTGCCAAGCTTCGCCATCCGCATGGGCACTCCGTAGAAAGACGCAACAGCCCCCATCCCTCTGATATCATCAACCTGATTGTAGAACCACACGGTCGGACGCGAGACGTTGTCGACTCGTCCGAGATAATCGACAGCACCACCGTTCTTAAACCATCTCTTCCCAAAGCTTGGCGTCTGCCTTTCAAATCTGCCCGTTCGCGCGTTGAGATTCGACATCGCGGCGGCGTAAAGGGCAAAATCGGCCTCGAACACTCCGCTGACCTCCGCGCCCGAGAGCGGCAGCACGACGGTCGCGTAGGTATTTGACGAACCGGCGGCCTCGGCCTTGAAGCGGTAGACGCCACCCAGCTTCGGGTTTACGAACCGCGCCGACAGACTACCCGAGCCCACTAGCGCACCGCTCATTTGCGGCGTTGCCTCCACTATGCTCCACGACGCTGACAGGCCACTCGTTGAGACACCCGCCGGCTCAAGCTCGAGAGCCATGTCAATATGGAAGTCCGCGATGCTGAATCCGTTTGTGCCAAGTGTCGCCACATTCTCAAACGGAACCACGAGATGCTTGTCGGGCGACGGGCTGTTTGTCACCGCGAATGGATAGTCCACTCCAGTCAGGAACGGCGGGGGATTCGTGCTCACGCCGGCGACAGCCGAGCTGACGTTCATCTGCTTGACACGCGCAACCGTCATGGATCGCATGACGGTACGTGCATCATCGCCCTGCAATGCAAGTTCGCATTCAAACACCACATCGCCGACACTCTCGCTTAGCTCCTCGCCCTCGACAAAGATTGTCGTGCCGCTCTGAATCGCCGCGCTCCATGCCATCGGCAGCGTCACTGAATGCGTCTTGTTGGTGTCCGCCCAAAGCGCGACCTTCCCAGATCCCGCCGTGCAACGCAGCGTCACGGTGCCTGATGGCTCTCCGCAGGGGCTATAGCCAACCGACAGGACGCCCATGTCGCCGTGAAGCATAACCACTGGCGAGACAGACATCCCAAGCCACGCCTCGGGATGCTCCTTGTTATATTCCTGGCATTCACAGCCCTGCTCCCACAGGAAACTCTGCGTGTATCCCTCCCATGTCGCCGCCGCGTCAAGACCGACATGCGAGAACCCGCCACACGAGCAATTCGGGTCGCACGTCCAGGTCAGCGACACGCCGTCAAACACCGCCTGGCAGCATCCGCCGGTGAAGCACGAAATTGACGCACCTACGTATGGCAAAGTATAAAGGACAAGGTTTGGCGCAGTTCCTGTGAAGCCAAGCTCAACCTGCCTCTGCACATAGAAATCTGAGCCCTGCGCGGCACCGCCCCTCCTAAGAGGCATCGACGTCGTTATCTCCGCAGCTGCGTCGCTCGTCGCCACGTCAGACAGCGGACCATTTGCCGCCACGTGGTAGCGTGGCCCCATCAGAAGCGGGACCCGACATACCTGATTTGAGTTCGCGATCACCACCATGTCCCCGAGATTGCTCTCGCCCTCGCAGTCTATCGTAACGCGCGTGGCGTCGGATAGCGCCGAAAACTCAAGCCAATAGTACGCGGCCGCGCACACATTTGTGTGCCATGCCACGACGGGCTCGCCGTTGATGCCGGCACTTGCCGACAGCACCGCGCCGCAGTTTGCGTTCAGCCAATCCGCCCCAGTCCCGAAACAGTCGCCGCCATATACGGTCGGCTCAGGGTCTATGGTGTTGTCAAGACCATCGCCATCCCAGTCGTTAGGGTCGATCCTCCTGTAGACATTCGCGGCATCGTTCAACCACGTCTCAAAGTCGCCGCCACGACGAAGCACAATCTGCAGGTTCACGCTGTCGTTGGTGTCGGCATTTGGAAAGACGTTCTCCCATCCGACAATCCGCTCGTCGCCATCTCCTGGAGCCCACCAGATGCGGCTCTCCCCCTGTACTGCGACGACGTTGCTCGCACCAGACGATATCTCGCCCGAAGGGTTGCGCGGGCTCATCCTGATTCGGCCGTCGTGGAACCACCAGATCGACGAATACGAAGTGTCGTTCGACCCGAACGGAAACGACCATTCCCCGAAGTCGAGCCGATTGCGGCCAAAGCCCGACGCCGCTCCGCGCATATGCGCGTTGCCGAGATAGACGGCATTGGTCGGCATAGCGAAGGAATGCCCCGCGTCATTGGTCACATACCCAAGCCGGTAGCCACGCGCGATCTCCTCCTGCGTCACCATCGCGGGAAGCCCCACAAGCTGACGCATCAGTGCCCTCGTCGTAGAGTTCGTCTTGTCCGCCTCGACCGCCGCGATGATGGCAAACGACAAGAAAAGGACCAGCAATTCCCTCGGCAGACTCTTTAGCCGTTCAAATCCACAGACCAGTGGCTTCAGCAAAAGCATGCCGCAGAAAACCACTGCGGCGCATATCCCGACAACATTCCAGTCGATGCGCATGTTGCCCTCCGCACTATCTGATGGTTATGTCAAACCGCTTGTTTAGAACCGTCTCTACAATCGTCTCTCCGACTGTCCCCGCGCCTCGCTTCACGACTTTGGCCATGTTCCATGCTGGGTCGAAGCTGCGCCAACCGACGACAACCGTTTCGCCGACAGTGTCGTCCACTGTGCCGGAAACGTAGTCCACAAGATACCGCTCCCCGCAATCGCAGCCGAAAACGAATGCCGTCTCTTCAAACGAAAGATCGCCGTTCCCGTCGGCATCGCAGCCAATTGCGACAAGCACCTCGTTTGAGACACAGTTCCCCGCGTCCAGAGTCAGACCGAATTCCCGCACTCTCTCGGCCTTGACGTGCAGCGGGAGATTTGTCGACACCTCTGTATTCGGCATAACGCCGTCAGGAAGCTGCGGCAGCGGATATTCCGCAGCCGCGCAGACCGTCGGCGCAAGGTGCGCGGCGACGGCAAAAAGCGTCGTCAAAAGAATCTTCTTCATCCCCTGCACACTCCTTTCTCCTGAGAAGGCGCCGACAGTATACCATCAAAGAGGGGATGTCAACTTATCGTAAACTTTTCGTTTGCGGGAAAAACGACGCAGGAGTTATCGTCTGCGATAACTTCATGGCACACGGCGAGGCAAGGCGCCTCTTAAATTAGGAGATATGCGGAGCGCGGCAAATCCACCGCGCAAGTCTGAAGCAACTTGCAAGCTGGTTCTTTCATAATGGTTTGACGGCGGCTGTCCCTCCCACCTCATTGCACCCTGTCCCAATCATCATTTGAATTCATCCAGCCACTTGGGGATGTAGCCGGTGGTGTTTTCAAGATACTGAGCAAGAGTCCGCACGCCGCGAATGACGTTCTCCCGCGTTGAATAGCCGCGTTCGTAAAGGAGCATCTGCCCCTTCAAGTCTGCATTCATGTACCGCCGCGTCAACCCATTCTCGGACTCAATCTGATTAATTATCATTTCCTCGAGCTCCTTGGCGACCAATGCGAAATCCTCGCGTCCCTCGTCTGTAAACTTCCGGATGCATTTCCTTATCATGGCCAACGCATCTGCCTCAAAATATGCCCCTTGCCTCGGAACCAATACTGCGGAGCGCTCAATATCGCCCAAGAGATTCATTCCCTCAATGCAATCGATAACGCATGCCTTAAACTCTTCCGGTGTTGCATACGAGCGCGACAAAATCCCGCCCTTAAACTCGCGGCTAATGGCGCCAGCGCAAGGTCTTACTATGTCGTAATAGTGTCCGGCGGATATACCCTTCATCCTCTCCGAAACGGTCGCGACGCAATCCTTCATGCCCCGAACATTCCCATTCAGAAGGTTTGTCGCGGCAGCCGTCCATACTGATTCCAATTGCGCACGTTCTGCATCGCTCACCCATTCAGGATGATAACGCAAGAGATCGCCGGGTGGGCAATCTTCGTCGATGCTGTTGTTTATCCATTCTTTCAACGGCGCTGCCGCATCTGGTGTCGATGTCTCATTAGAAGCCGACTTAACATGCTTCGGCATGAGAATACGACGAACGATGAATATGCCGCATGCAGCAACGATCAGCAATGTCAGTGTCAATAATGTCTTTTTCATGTCAATGCACCCATTGAATGGTTTTGCCGTCTACTATAATCCGGCAGAATCGACCGCGCGACATGGTATGCCCGTGTTTCTCGATCGATGCCGTTCCATCGTCGGAAATGGAAAAAATTTGCTGATATGCGTCTTGTTTCCCGCCTATCAACAAGATTCGTGATAAATTGTCATTGTCAGCATTGATCTCATGCTCTGCCTCACGAACCCCGTGCCTGTCGTCGCCGTCAAACCGCATTCTGACCCACCCTATGGGGATGTCCCAAACGAGACGTCCAGCGGACCAATTCTCATATTCCAAGGGATGTCCGGCTCTATCAACTGTCCAATAGTTATTTGTCGCTATTCGAGTCGCCATGCCCCAACCGTAGTCAAATATACGCCAGTGCGTCCATTGCCCAGTGTAGTTTGTCGTTGCAAAATAACCAGATGGCATATTGGTGTGAGTGCATGGGATCTCGGACACCATGATTCCGTGGAACGACACGTTCATCGGGCCGACATAGTTCGTAATCGCAAGCAAAGTTCCCCCGACTGATCCCGGAGAACGACAAGGCGCATAGTATGAATCCCAGAAAGCATTTGGGCTTATTATTTCCTTCGGCTCGACAATTGTCATCTCAGGCCTATACTCAGCCTCGCGGCACACGACTTTCAGATTTGGCGTCACCGAGTAGATTGGGCACGCATATATTTTCCCCGCAGAATCTATGATATTGTCATAATGATACAGCTCGTTTGTATCAATGCGCGTCAGCTGAACACTTGTCGCCACACTTTCGGGGAAACTGCGAAACTGAACCCGTTCCCCTACGCCATAGACATGGCGGTTGGTGCATGGGTTTTCGGGTGCTTCCCAGACCGCGGCGAGTTCCACGCGAACAGACGTGGCATGGCAGTCGTTTGTAATCGACTCTCCAGTGACATTGTCGGTCAGCGTAGCGATAACCTCGATGTCGTCAGCCGTATCGCTCGCCGACAGCCCCACGTAGTTCATTGCATACGTTATCGACTGCCTTGCCGGAACAGACACCGACTGCGAGGGGAAGGCAGGACCCGAGTTCTTCTGTAACTTGCCAAGGTTCGTCGCGGACACGGACAGCACGGCGCCATTAGTTCCGCCGTTGGCACTGATAGTCAGCATCGTCGCCGTCGAGCGCCGCGAAACCCACTCGCCAGGCGAGTTTTCGTATCCATCCTCGAATATGACCGCATCCTTGCTGAAATTGGCAGAGACAGATGCCGCATACGGAGCGGCCGATGGTGTCGGCGTTGGGTCTGGCGCATCTTCCCAGCATCCACACGAGGCATAACCAATGAACAACTTGGAATACCCTTCCCACAGCGCAGTCGTTTCAAAACTATGATACACTCCTCCGCAAGTACACGTCAAGGAACACGACCACTGCAATATACCGTCAACAACCTCCCGCGAGCAACACCCTCCGAGACAGGCGATAATCGAGGGGCGTACATTAATCGGCGAAGATGCCGCGCCATAGTTGCCTGTAGACCCTGCGCTTCTCGTCTGTATTCGCACCAGGGAAAGTTCCAAAGGCAAAGAAACGGTCAGGCGATTCTCGGCGTTCGTCACGATCTCCGCGTATTCGCTCGACACGGCAGAGTAGTCAATCGGCAAGTCGCTTTCGACTGTGTATGTCGCGCCAGCGAGAAGCGGGACGTGGCAGACTTGGTTTGTCCGCGCAATGATCACATGGTCGCCAAGGTCGCTCGCTCCATCGCAAGTGACGCGGATCGTCGCAACTCCGAGAACCCCTGTCACCGAAAGATCAAGCAAGTAGTAGGCATCGGGGTTCGCGTTTGGCGGCAAGGCATTTGCCACGCCAAAGAAATCTCCGTCGCAGCTTGTAGGATTCGCATCTCGCTCGTTATGGATTCCGTCATCATCCCAATCGTCGGGGTTGACGCGGCGGCAGACTGTCTCGACCTCGTTCGAACGCGTTACGAAGTCGCCGTTGGGAGAAAGGACGATCTGCGCATTTACGGGGCTGTTCGTGTCGCCGTCGAGGAAGAAGTTTTCCCATGTTAGAACGCGGCTGCCATCATCGCCATCAAGCTGCCAGAACTGGCTTTGGCCTGGAACAGCAAACATCGGGACGCCGACAGCGCAGATTTCGTGCGCAGCATCTCGCGGAGTTGGGCGAATGCGACCATCGATGAAATACCAAAACGATGAAAACGCCTCGTCGTTCGTGCCGAGCGGGAATGCCCAATCGCCAAAATCAATCCTGTTGTTTCCAAACGACGATGTCGCGCCGTGGATGTGCCAGTTCCCGACAAGCGCTGCGTTCGTCGGCATCGCATACGAAACCGCCGCGTTAGTCGTGACGCTCTCCACTCGCCAACCGCGAGAAATGTCATCAATAGTCGCCTGGACAGGATTCACAAGGTTTATAAGATTACCAATCCCTAACAATCCTGTCAATCCTGTCTGAAAAGAAGGCCCCTGCATCATCTGCGGCTGATTCATATTCGGCGGCACATTGTTCGTCTTCTGCGCATCGAGCGACGTGCCGACGGCGAGAAGCGAAAGCGCGAGGAGTAGCGAAGCCGACAGTCTGCGAAGTGCACGAACATTGATACGAACAAGGAACGCGAATATGCAGACGCACTCGGCAACGACAAAGCAACTCCCAAGGAAATGCCAGTTCATCGCCGTGCTACCTTACAAACCCCGCATCCGCTGACACAACAAATGAGACAGACATCGAACACAAAACATTAATCCGACCCAAAAGAGCCGCCTTTCTCTCATAAAGCAACATGCCACCCACTAATGTCATCATAGAGTTCTTGCAATGATCTTATTGACATGTCCACCAACGGTTCGTACATAAATGAATTCAAATGTATTTGCTCAGGCGTCATTAAAGAAACCTTATTCAAAATAGTGCGTTCTGCTTCCGTGCCAAGATTCTGCGAGCGAAACGACTTAAACAACTTCCCAAATCGACTCCGGCCACTTACACGAGGCTGGCCCCTCTCTATTAGCATTGCTTCCATAAAGGACTCTGCCATTAAGCGTATAGTCATTGCAAGAACTACCTTGTTCTCAAGTTTGATTTCGTCAAGCTGCCCTTGTCCCAGCTCTTCTGATATTCGCCTAGCCTCGGCGAACAATATGTCAACCCACGGCATATCCATATTCGGCCAAAACAGGTCTATATTCGAAATCCGCGGCAATGTTTTGAGATAAACATTTTTGACTTCACTTGCAAGCACTGACCTTGTAATCCGCAGCATGGGGTCTTCATGCTTGATGTCATGCAAGCATGATGTTAGAAGCAAATAATCTGAGGAACTATCGCCTTGGATATACTCTATTAGATTACGGACAAATGGCAGCATAGCCAACAATATTCTATTAGTGGGGTTCGCAATCCAAGTTTGGAGAAGATTTCTTAAGAAGTGCCCTCCCGACAGTTTTATCTCCCTGGTTAATGGATCCTTTGTAGCCATAAATACATTCTGCGCTCTTTTCAAGCCTAGCCGGGAACATACTGTCCTGTAAAAATCTAGATTGTGAGTTAATATAATCGTACGAACCATGGAGTTCATACTTAAGTCCTGAATATATTCAATAATGGCATATTTGTTTTTATAGTCAAATGAATCAGCCACATCATCAAAGATTAAAAGCAATGGACTCGTTTTGCGCACTTCAATTTCAAACAGAATCTGCAACAAAC
Source organism: uncultured bacterium (assembly GCA_902761275.1). Taxonomy (GTDB): domain Bacteria; phylum Verrucomicrobiota; class Kiritimatiellia; order RFP12; family UBA1067; genus UBA1067. The sequence goes on from CACWJS010000001.1 coordinate 65,443, forward strand.
AAAACGCCCTACGCTCCCCCTTGCTTAACACGTCGCCCAATAAAGCGTCCGAAGTGCGCTCGACAGGGACTGCATTATTAGAATCATCGCAGTAATAAAACTTCAGCTTGGCATCTTCATGATTAACAAGAACATTCTGCTGATTCTCAATCTCAACTTTAAATGGAGCATGAAATCTGTCATTAAATAAATCAATGATGTGTCTCCATATGGCCTGCTCTTGTCCCGCGCGATTTAGAATATTCCGGAGCGTAGACTTTCTTTGTCTGTACAAATCAATCAATTGTCGATATGATTCTGCGACCCTTCGCAAATAAGAATACCAAACCTTCTTGCGAAAAGCATCATAATCCAAAAGATCAACAAGGTACTCGTTGTGTGCGAATATTGCCGCCTTAAAAGCCCTTAATTCCTTATTTTTCCCAATAGCGCCATCAATCTTATCAAAGACTCTCCTAACAGCGGGCTCGTTGACCACTCGCGCTAATTCTCCATCGTATTTACTCTTGAACTCTTCGTATGTATTTAGATTAACGCCACTATCTAATGTAATTTTATGTCCAACCTTGAAAAAAGAATTATCCTTTAAACTCTTCGAAATTGCATCTGCCTGCTCCGTACCAAATACAACATTGCCGACGACCTTAAAGAAATCCGACTGAGTCAAAACATTATTGTACTCCCTAAAATACTCCTCTATGCTCTGCCGATGTTTTTGAAGGAACTCACGGACTTTACCGCCTCTATCAAAAATATCGTTATACTTAAAAGAGTATTCGGGGGGAGCAACGTCGTCAATTCCATCAAATATGCGCTCTAAAATCTCTAAATCTGTCTCTTGACTATTAACAGCAAATGCCTCTCTCAATTCAACACTACAGTCAGAACTTTGCGAAACAGTTTTTAACTCGCCAAAAAATCGATCTAGCGCAGCACTCAATTCTTGATATACAGCATCATATTCACGCTTCAATTCTTCGCTGGCAAGAAATGCGGAAACACTCTTTTCAGCAGAAACAAAATTCTCCGGGTCAACAACATATACACTTTCAGGGGCAAGAGCCGCACCATTCCCTTCACGAAAAATTGCCACGCTTTCCCTATCCGGATAAACCAAATCGCCAGGAGCAAGCCCACGAGCATATGCCTGGAACGTCTTGGTTAATGATGTTTTCATTGTCCCGTTAGGCGCATAGACAACAGAATATGGGCAATCCGACGTAAACTCAAACTCATGTTCAAGTTTGCCAATCCCATAACAGTTTTCTATTTGCATTTTTATTTTCGACATTACTTGATTCCTTTCCCTGTTGATAACTTCTTTCCATTATGGAACACATTGCCATTGTTGAAGCCCAACGCCTCGCGACAATTCAAGGAGACATTCGCAATTATTATATTTTGTTGTCGTCGGCAAAAGCGTCGTCAAAAGCATCTTATTCATCCCCTGCACACTCCTTTCCTGAGAAGTCGCTGACAGTATACCATCAACGAGGGGATGTCAACTTATCGTTAGCTTTTCTGTTACGAGAAAAACGACTCAGAAGTTATCGAATAAGATAACTCCGTGGCATATAACGGCGGCGATAACTTGCCAAGTCACCAACTACCAAAGATGCAGCATTGTTATGAGGATAAGAACACCGAGGAGTGCAAAGACGAGGCCAATCGCGATCTTCGCGGGGATCACGTTGCGCGACGACCATTTCGCCATCTGGAATGCGTCGGTCGTCTTCGAGGCGAGGACGAACACGGCGACAAGCGGAAAGACGAACGCAAGATTGTAGAGCGCGAGCAGAGCGAAGGAACGCCATGCCCCAGGCTCGCGAGATATGAGTGCGAGGACAGGCACGTAGACCTGCCCCGTGCAGAGTGCGTCGAGCAGCGTCACGAGGAAGGCGCAACCGAATCCTGCGAGGACAACCGCCGGGCCGCTCCAGCTCTCCATCGCAATCTTACGTATCAGCACCTTCACCCCCTCCGGCAGCTTCAGAGTCACGACGGAGAAGACGGGTATTTTGCGGAAGCGCAGCGCATCGCGGAAACTCAGGAACGACAGTACGAAAAGCGAGAGCGCAAGAAGGGCCATCACTACGTCGTGGACTACGCGGAGCCCTTCTAACACCTTCAAGGCCTGCATGAGCCCAAGGCCCATCAGCATGTATGTGACGAACGTTCCGGCGCAGAAAGAAAGTCCGCCGAGGATTCGCGCCTTGCGCTTGCGCCCGCCGATGGCGAGGATTCCGGCAAGGGAAATCATGATCGCAAAGGAACAGGGGTTGAATCCGTCGACGATTCCCGCGAGGACGACGGTCGGAAGTGTCCAGCGCGACGCAGCGGCGGCGGTCTTCGACTCGACGGCCATTCCAGTAACGGGAATGTTTATCACGGGGCTTTCTGGGTCGTCGCAAAGAATCTGGACGTGCTTGGAGAACTCGCCTGGGAGCATGGCCTTGAGCGCAACCGAGAGTGTCGCAGAAGACGACGGTGCGATGCACATAGCCGACAGCACGGCGTCAGTGCCGCAGCAGCCCTTAACCTGCGAGACGGCGACGGGCGAGGACGAGGCGTTGCGTATCTCGACCGACTTCGTCGCCGCCTCCCCCGCGGCTATCTCGCCGAACGCCACGCCCTCCGGCGGAACGGCAAGGCGAGGCGCGGAGAGGGCGGAGAGAATCGGGAGACAACATAGACAACAGAAAACAACTATTCTTCTCATGTTTTTTAGCCGTGTAGAACGTGTAGATACGTGTAGAACATTTAGTCAGCACGTTCGTTGATTCGTCGTATCGCCGCTTCGACTGCGGCCGAGCGGCGGGAGTCGCCCTTGAAGCGCTCTATAAGCGCGATGTCATCCGCGTTGCCGAGAAGCCCGATGGACCCGATGCAGACCGTGTCGAGAACTGCGTCGCGAGACGGCGAGGACAGGGTTTCGCGGAGAACCGGCAATGCGTCGGCAAAGCCACGCTCCCCGGCGAGCTGGATTGCGGCGATTCGCGCGGCGTGGTTGGCTTCCGGCTTGCACAAGGCAAGCGCAAGCCCCTTCAGCTCCTTGTCCTGCGACGGTGTCGCGCGGGCGTCTTCGGCAAGAGAGTACAGCGCCGTTCCCGCGTAGGGCTGCTTCGTCCTCTTCGCCGCCTTTACGAGCACGGCGCGGACGCGCAGGCGCCCCTTTTCATCAAGTTCGTCGAGCATCGCGCCGAGATGCTGAATGCAGTAGTCGAGGACGGCAGGCGGATGTGGGTGAGTGGGTGAGTTGAGAGTGGAGGAGTTGTGAGTTGAGATGCCGCGTCCTTCAAACATCACAATCAAGGTTTCCGCAAGTCCTTCCACTGGCGGCTCCTGGCTGCGGAGGAGGTTCATCACGTCGTTCTTGAGCGCGGCGACGCGCTCGACGCGCATCGCGTCGTCTGCCGAGCGCAGATACGTCAACAGCGCCTCAACGTCATCCTTCGGCAAGTCGCGCCTCCGCGCGATCGACCTCAACGCGTCGTTTCGCGCCTCATAGCGGTCGGCGGTCGCGGAATCCGCCCCGCAGACAATTGCGACGGCTGCGGACGCTTCGACGACTTCGTGATCCGATGGCTCTGGCTTGCGCTCCACCGCCTTGACACGCACCTCGGCGGGCGTCTGCACAACCGGCACTTCCGGCAACGGCACCGGTTGCAGCCGCTCTCGCAAAGCGACCACAACCGCCGCCGCAATCAGCAGCACAGTCCCGCAGATAGCAACTATCTTCCATTTTGTCATCTTACAATTCGCAGATACCCACAGTTTCACTTCACTCGCCTCACATCATTCGGCCTCGACCGCTCAAGCATGGACTGTCAACTCAGACCTTTTAGCATATCAATCTGTAGTCCATATTCCTCTTGCATTTTCATAGTGAAGGTCATATCCTTTGAATGGGAAGGATCTTGGTCTATGCTCTTTCATTATTCCAGAGTAAGAAGTTTTTCTTGAAAACCGATACTCGTCAAAAGAAATCCATGCTTCTGATAACACAACCCCAAGAAATATTACCAGCAGGATCTTGGATGCGGCGAAATCGAAAATACCAGCGCATGACGATTGCTTTACCGCAATGCGGACAAAGCACAACAGGACAGACACTGTAAACACAACGCCAGTTGCAAGCACGACGCCGACCAATGCGCCTCGCATGCTAAAGCCAATAATCTCCGTCATGCATCTCCCTTCTCCATACATTTTGAATGTCACCAATAAAATGACAATCTGCAACATACTTCTTAATAGATTTCCGCAATTATCTGACATATGGAGGCTCCTCTCCACCTCGTGGTTCCTTAGGGGGGCCACCAAATTCGCCAGGAGGGACTATATATGGAGGTTGTTTCCCTATTCCTGATGCTATGTGATTAACACATGTTTCCATTGAATAATAGTTAACCGCACACTTTATTTTCACACAAGTACTTCCATCAACTTTGTATGTGGTGCCGCCAATGACAAAGCCATCAACAAGAAGCCATTTCCCTGCCAGTCCTCCGTATGCCGGGTTGCTGTATTCGTCAATTATCCAAATCCGCAACAATCCTTTGCAACTGTTATCAATGAAGAGTTTTCCTCTACCAAATTTGAAGCAACATTGGCATAAAGCTAGTCCCAAAAGGTCGAAATTACCTATAGGATTATTACCAGCAAATGCAATTTTCTGGACTACTTTTTCCCCCGAGGCTGAATCTCCACTGAGCAATTGGTCAAATATTGGATCTAAAGACAGCCAACGCCCAGTAGCCATATGGAAATGCCGAAAATTGAAGTATAATAAACCCAAAGGGCAATCACTATATTCAGAACTGAAACGCCAAGGATTACAATCGCCATCAATCATCCTAATGCACGTTCCAAATGGAGCATAATCGTAATGATACATATTTTTTGACGCCACCTCAGACACATTCTTATTCCCATCATGAAAATAATACGATGCGCTTGCATTGTTCCGCCACACAAGCGGACGTGTCGCGACTGGTTCCGTCGGGTCCCACACATAGACATTTCCGTTGTTGTCGGCAATCTGAAGATAGCCCGCACAGGTGAAGAACTGTGAGTTTTTAACCACCCTGCGCCCCATACGATCGTATGACATGACGATGTTCGTGTCACCATTCGACCACTGAACGGGGCGGTTCTCGCCGTTATATATGACAGACCAGATGCCATTATCTGCTTTGATTAGGGTTTGATTGCCGTCATCGTCGTATTGTGGACCGAAAACAGCATTTTCATTTGCAACAACACTGGTATTCGATATTAGCGTATACTGGTTCAGACAGTTGGCAACATATTCTGTGCGATTCGTGGCTTCCAACGACCACAAACGATTGCCTATACAATCATATTTGTAGACATATTGATAATTCCTATCTACTGACACGACGGCGTTAGTCAATTCACCTCGGATGTTGTAGCCATACGAAATGACCTCTTCCTGTTCAAATGAGGAACCTGAGTGCGAGCATGAAACACACCTTCTCGTCGCACCGTAAGTATAATCGTACCGTGAAATCACATTCGTTGGCGTGGTGTTGCAAACTTGAAGCAGCTGGTTGTTGGCATCGTATTGCCATGACGCGGTCATGCCATTGGGGTATGCGAGCAGGGATTTCAAATCTGAACCGGGAAGATACGACCACACAAATGGGGTCTCAGAACCGGCGGCAAGCATAGACGCAATACGCCCTGTTGCGTGATCATAACCTATCACAGTCTGCCATTCACCATTGAACGCATAGCCAGCATCGCGGCCGAAGTTATCCCAATGGCGAATGATTGTATTGGTTCCGGCCACGCCAATGACGGTTTCGTTGGTGAGAGAACCGAAAGAGTCGTAGAGGAAGGTGGTTGTGCCTGCGGCGTCGTGAGCTTCGGTCTGGCGGCCAATGGCATCGTATACGAGAGAAACCGTGGGTGTATTGTCAGAGTAGACTGTGTTAGTGAGGCTGCCCCATTCGTCATAGGAGTAGTCTGTGACGATGCCGCGAGCCCAGATGCGCTGAGAGAGTTTGCCGTCGGGAATGTAGGTGTAGGATGGACCCTTGCCGTCGGCGTATACCTTGTTCGTCATCGCGCCGGAGGCGATGTCGTAGAGCCAGGTGGTGACATCACCTGAATTGGGGCCGAGCGATTCGTTTCGGTACGTCATCATGGTCGCCTTATTACCGAAGATGTCGTAAGTGTAGCGCACGGGATAAGTCGCACCGCCTTCGTATGTCTTACGGCCGCGAAGGTCGTATTCGTAGACCGTAGCGTTGCCAAGAGGATCGGTGACGGAGGCAAGATTTCCAAACTGGTCGTAGGCATAGGATGTACGATTACCAAGCGCATCAATGGAAGCAGAGCGCTGGCCGAGGGCGTTGTACTCGGTGTGGCGTGTGTTGCCACGTCCGTCGGTATTTGCAATCTGGCGACCGAGGGAGTCGTATGCGACTGTGTTGGTTACGGCAGAAACAGACACATCCATCAGCGAGACGCCGTAGCGAGAAATCGAAAGCGGCTTGTTGGTCGCGTAGGGAAGCGTCTGACGCGAAGCGACAAAAGGCGAAGAAACCAACATTTCGTTTTCTGTCATGTTGCCGCGAATATCGGTGGAGCGGGAACGCGCGGGAGTGGCGGCGGATAGGCCGGTAAGCTGTTGCGCAGAAGAGGTGACGAGTGGCGCGATGGCTGAGTCGGAGCAGGAGACGATGTTGGTTTGGGTGAGCCAAACGAAGGAGTCGGAGAAAACGAAAGAAGAACGCGTTTCGGTTTTGCGCCATTCAGACGGGCAAGCAGGGGCGCTTGCCCCTACCAAGCGCGTCGTCGCGATACGGTTGCCGAGCGTGTCGTAGGTGTACTCGGTAGTCGGCTCGTAGTCGGCAGAGGTGGAGACGAGGCGACCGTAAGAGTCGTAGGCGTGAGTGGTGGCGAGAACAGCACCTCGGAAGCCGGAGCGTTCTTCACAAAGGGTCTGGCCAAGCATGTTCTCGTAGCGCTTGGTGAAGCGAGGCGAAGAAGCAGTTTCGCCCTGCACGATGCGATACCAGCGAGTTCCGTCTGACAACATACCGGAGGTGTGGAACTCGGGAGTGATGGCGGTGCCGGTGATAGAGAGATTGTCTCCGGACGCGGAGCGAGAATAAACGACCGTCGAAGTGTTGGGGTGTTGGACGAACACGGTTCGCCCGTCTGGACTGTAGGTCGTCGTTGTTGTGTTGCTGAGAGTGTCGATGCGGGAGATGGTGCGGCCGAGTTGGTCGTAGCGCGTGCGGGTTGCTGGCAGGCCGACATGAGCAGCGTAATTGGTTTGCCAAGTGGCAGTCTGGCGGCCGAGGGCGTCATAACGATAGCAGGTCGTGAGCCACGTGACATTGGTCATATCGAGCGGAATCAAGCGCGAAAAGGCGATCACGCGGCCTTCGTCGTCGTAGTCCCAGGTCGTGGTCGAGCCGTCGGGCTGAACTTCCGAAACCTTATGGCAACAGTCCCACGCCGTGGTCGTGACCTGACCGGCGAGGTTTTCGGATGTGATGCGCTTGCCCTCGAAGTTGTATGTCATGCGGTTTCTAGCTATAGTATACCATATTCCGTCGATGTACGCCTCGGTACGCGTTTCGATTTCCTCGCCGCGAGCATTGGTAATCGTGATGTCGCGGGTCGTCTTGCCAGAGACGGGCGCGGGGGACTGCTCGTGAAGGTGGGTGACGGTGCGAACCCAAATGTTGGATGAAAGCTCATAATCGTAGAGGTCGAGCTTGCCATCCTCGTGGCGGATGGAGGCGACAAAGCCGGAGCGGGCGTCGTTCGCAACTACAGGGTAGAACGCCGTCACCGTGCGGAGAACGTTGGTGCCGCCGTAGGCCGCGCCCTGCTCGCCAACCCGCTCGACGATGTTGGTAAAAGGCAGATAGGCATAGTATGTGCGCTCGCATTCGATGCCGTCGAGCTTCTTCACGACCGTGCGCGGGCGGGTGTCGACGGGGAGCGCCGGGTCGCTCGGATCGACGGGGGTGTAGTCGTAGGTAGTCGTCTCGGTCATCATATCAGGACCGGAACGCGTCTCTGAGGTCACACGGTCAAGGTTGTCGTAGGCGTACTGTATGAGCAATCCCGACTGGCGCTTTTCAGTCTTGACCTGCCCCTTGCCGTTGCCGGAAGTGTAGTATGTCCAAGTCGTAGTGTCGGTTACGCCGCCGAAGCCCTCCACGCGGTTCGTCATCGCAAAGCCCCATGACTCCCACTTGTAGTTGGACTCGCGCCGCGCGAGCACGGCTCCGCCGGGCGACCTCGTCGTGCTGACGATCTGCGCCGCCCGCTCGTCCTGCGTGTAGCGCCCCTTCTCCACCCTGACGCCAGAGGGCCTGGTCAGCGACCACTCCCCGAGGGCGTAGTCGAACTGGTACGTCTCGGGTTCGCCGCCGCCGCTCTGGATCGTGACGACGGCCCGCTTCCCGCCGTTGCCGGAGCGGAGTGAAAGACGCCTGACTGGGCTGGACTGCGGTAGGGCGTACAGCCCCGTCGCGGCGTCCTTCGCCGGCGGCTCCTGCAGCGCGTAGACCGCGACGTCGTAGCCGGAGAAGCCGGCGGCAGGCGTCACGTCGGCAAGGCGCGAAGGCGTCAGGAACTGGCGAACGCCGTTGGAGTCGTAGACTATCTCGACGCCCATGTCGGCCGGGGTGACGGTTCTGCCGCGCGCGTCGGTGACGGAGACGAGCGCCCCGAGCGCCCCAGTCGCGTTCGTCGCGAGGAACCGGCGGCGGGTGCCGTCGCCGACGTAGAGGTCGTAGTAGACCGGGCCAGACGCAGTCGCCCAGCCCTCCGCGTCGACCATCTGGAGCCGCTCGTCCATCTTGACGTGGACGCCCGGATCGGGCCTCCCGAGGGACTCGCCGTTCGCGAAGACGAAGTGGACGGGCTCGCCGTTCGGGTGGGAGAAGACGACCTCCGCCGGCGTCGCCCCGTCCGGCATCGTCTTCTGCCCGAGCCGCTTGAAGGTGTAGCCGCCGAGGACGGCGTAGAGTGACTCCGGCGTGAATACCGACGGCGAGCCGCCGTCCGCGAACACCTTGAGCGAACACTCGAGCGAGCCGGTCCACGGCGTCGTCACGCCGAGGCCGAGCCATGCCTTTATGCACCCGTTGTCGACGCCACTGTCGCCACCAACGGGGCATCCGCAGGTGTTGTTGGCCGGGTTGCACTCGGAAGGCGGATTAGCCTGCGTGGTTGCCCCACCGAGGAGCACCGCCGGCAGAAGCGCCAACGCCAACGCGGCAAAGCCGACATGAACCCACGACTTCTTCGTCCGATCTGCGGCCACTTTGGAATTTTTCATCGTCGTTTTCCCCGAATTCAGTTATTGGAATATATCAGACTTCCGTCCTGGTAGATGTAGGTGCGGTGACAGACCGAGGTTGTCACGCCGCGCGCGCGGATGAAACGGATCGTGTAGTGACCGTCGGCGTCGAAGTCTTCCGCCGTCAGGGTCTTGGTGCGCGTCCCGTCCTCGAACGCCACACCGGCTACGAATATGGAGAGCGTGACCGTCATCCCCTCGGGGACCGAACCGAGAAGGAGCGATATCTCCACGAGCTGCGAACCGTCTGGATATGTATCGGCAATGCGGTAATATGTCCCGTTGTCCGCCCACACGGGCGATACCTGCACGGCGTCCGATATCGCACCATCCTCGGCGAGCCGGGAGACCATCCCGAGGTCGCGGTCGGCATGGGTCAGGAGCGAAAGCGTCACGCCGCCGCCAGATGTTTCAGCATCGACCACGAGCTCGGAGTCGTGCTCCAGGACGTTGCGCGGCGAAAGCTGCGGGCAGGCGAGCGTCTGCCTGGCGTCGAGGAGGACCGCGGGGTTGCGCTTCGGGAAGCGCGACTGGACAACTTCGACAAGCGCGTATGCAGTATCGTCAAAAAGGAGCCCGTGGTGCGTCACCGCAACGAGGAAGAGCCCCGCCGTTTCGAAGCGGTACGGCATTGCGATGGTCTCGGTCCAGTTCGTGACGGCGAGCCACGCGGCACCGCCGTCCGCGCGGCTTACCATCACCTCGCTCTCGGCATCGCCGTTGTATGGCGCGATCCTGATAGCGTCGCCCACTCGGACGACGAGGGCGTTTGTCGCGTAGTCCCCGGCGAACACATCCAGAGGACTCCACACCACGGAGAAGGAATCCGCAAGTTCCCTGTCGCGCATCGAGACTACCGCTGCGCCGTTCGTCGGAAGAGGTATGTCGGCGTAGAAGCCGTCGCCTATCGTCTTGACGGTGGAATAGACCGCGTTCGTCCAGGGGTACTCGACTTCAATTTCGAGAATGTCGCGCCAGAGGTCGCGCCCTTCCACGCAGAGCGGGGAGACAAGGCTTTCAAGCGGAAGTGCGTCGAGGCAGGTGGACTCCGCGGCACGGTGGTTCTTCCAGTCCGCGACGCCGTCGCCGTCGGAGTCGGGGCCGCCGAACGACACGAAGCGCAGGTCGTGGACGGCAATAAACGTATTGACCTCCCAATTGCGCCAGACAAGCCTGAAGTCATGTTCGCCTGCGGGGATCTCGGGGAGGAAGAAAAAGGCGTCGGCATTAGTGCCGTACGGAGCCGTGACCGTCTGGCGAGAGACGAAGAGACCGTCCACGTAGAGCGAGAGATCGAAGAGCGCCGACTTGGAATAGAGGTTGTGCTGGCCAACGCAGACCGCCAGCGCGTCCGCGCCGCCCTGCGGGACGGAAAGCCGCCAACTGAGCGAACCGGCGCGCTCGGCGGCGAAGGCCGCGCCATCGGCGTCCGTCTGCCATGTCCCCGTGAAGGACGAGAAAGAGGAGCCGGAAACCCTTTCGCCGACATTGGTCGGCGTTCCCCACGCGATGTCTGCCACGAGCGGATTGCCGCGGATGTTGCAAACCTCAAGGTAGTCCGAGCAGCCGTCGCCGTCAGTGTCGGCATTGCGCGGGTCGGTGCCATGGCGGAACTCTTCCATGTTGACGAGGCCATCGCCGTCAGGGTCGCCGAGTATGTCGTCCGCGAATGGATATGTGCCGTTCGCGGCCTCCCAGACGTCGGGCATGCCGTCGCCGTCCGTGTCCGCCCGGCGCGGATCCGACCCTGCGCGGAACTCGGCGAGGTTGTCGAGCCCGTCGCCGTCAGGGTCCAGGGTCGCATCGGAGGCGTCGGCGGGGTCGAGCGCGTACATCTCCTCCCACCAGTCGGGCATGCCGTCGCCGTCCGTGTCAGGCTCGCCGACGCGCCGGAAGAGGCAGCAGGGCGGGACGACCTCGGAGGACGCGCCCGGGCGAGTCCACGAGAGCTCCAGCCCCGCGCCGCCAGCGTTCTCGTAGTACTCGACGCGCAGGTCGTGCAGGCCAGCCGACAGCGGCACGGACGCGGACGCCGTGGCCATCGCGTGCGAGCCGCCGTTGTCGACCGCGAGGGCCCCGTCTATGAAGAGCCGCGCGCCGTCGTCCGAGCGGAGCGACAGCGTATGCCAGCCGGCCTTGCGCACGAGGAGCGCGCCCTCGAAGACGGCGGCGTAGCGGTCGGCAAGTCCGGAGGGCGCGCCGGCCCAGGGCGAGGTGGTGGACGGGAAGTAGATGCGCCCGACGACGCCCGTCGCCGTGGGCATGCGCCCGGAGACGTCCGGAACGTCACGAAGCTGCGACGCAAAGGCGTAGTAGGCTACGTCGAGCCCGAGCGCGTAGGCCGCGGGGCAGGGCTCGACCACGACCTCGACGGAAGATTCGGAAGTGTCGCCAAGATCGTCCTCGGCGACGGCGCGGAATACGTGCGTGCCAGCGGCGGGCGTCGCCGTGGCGGACGCCGCGCCGCCCGGCGCGGCGGAGAGGAGCGTCTCGCCGTCGTAGAGGGAGAGCGAGACGACTTCGCCTTCCACGTCGCGGGCGGACGCGGAGAACCCGACCGGCAGTCCTTCCACATGCGGCCCGGAGGAGACGGAGAGTGAAACGACCGGAGCGAGGTTCGCGGGGACGTGGCGGAGGGCGGACACGGGGACGACCGCCTTCGCGAGGCCGGGGCCGCTCCACGAGAGCGAGAGGACGGCGAGCGACCTGTTTTCGTAGTACAAGAGCTCGACGGGGCGCCAGCCTGCCTCGAGCGCGACGGAGCCCGACCTCTCTCGGGCGGAGTGCGGCACGGGGTCGGAGACCACGAGGGCGCCGTCGACGGACAACTCCGCGCCGTCGTCGGAAGTGACGTAGAAAGTGTAGAGGCCGGAGGCGGGGACGCGCACGAAACCGGTGATGCGGCAGGCGAAACGGTCGCCGCGCGACACGACGGCCGAGGGCCAGGAGGTGTTGGAGTAGGCGACGGTCTGCGCGACGGCGACGGCGAACGGCTCCAGGGACTGGAAGTCCGGCATGGCGGAGAGGTCGACGGTGGTCAGGCGGAACTCGGCGCGTAGCCCCGGCAGGGTCTCCAATCCGTCGGGGAATCCGTCGCCGTCGGTGTCGGCGAGGTACGGGGAGGTCCCGTAGACGAGCCGCTCCATCTCGTCCGGGAGCCCGTCGCCGTCGGTGTCGCGCGTCGCGTCGGCGGCGAGGTAGACGCGTCCGCCCGAGGGCGGCAGGGAGTCGTCGCGCAGGGAGAATGTCGGCGGCTGCCCAGGATACCGCCCGTAGTAGACCCATGTCGCGGCATCGGACAGGTTCGTCGCGAAATCCGCGGCAAACATGTCCGTCGCGAACCCCTGGGTGGAAACCGTGAGGTCGGCAAAGCCCCCTTCCGGATCGACGGAGAGCGACTGGACGCAAGGCGCGCCGGAATGAACGGAGACATCCGGGGCGCGACCGAAAAGATAGAACGAGAACGGCTCGCTATCGGCCCTAAGCAGGGACAGCGAGTCGCCGGGAAACGCCCGCATGAAGGAGGGAAGCCACGTAAACGGGTCAAGCCACGCACTTGCGGACCACACTGCATTTGTCGTCTCGCCGGTCGAAGCGTCATATCTGCAGAGCTGATCGGAGAGACTTCCACCGTCGCCGAGGAACGCGCCTGAGACATAGCCGAGCGGCCCGGAATCGCCGATGGGCGAGAACGGCATCTCGGTTTCGACGACTCCGTTTGTCCCGGCGTCTACGCGCACCAGCCCAACAGCGTCGTCGGCAAGGGAGCTCGTTGCCAACGTCGCAAGCAAAGCGAAAGATATTGTCTTGTATGTTTCCATAAGGTTTCCGCTAATTCAACTGCATTATACCATAATACAACGAGCTTATACTACCGATGACAAAGCGCCAATTTATCGTCTGCTTTTCGTTTGCGAGAAAAACCGCCCTGGAGTTATCGTCTACAATAATTTCACGTGGCACACGACGCCCGCTAAATGGTATAATAGGCAACGTCATGAAGCGCAAAAAAGCACTGGTCGCGGAGGACAACGATGAACATTTCAAGATGTTCAAGTCGTACCTCGAGGAAATGAGCCTTGACGTTGATCGCGAGGCGTTTGGCGACGACGCGCTGAAGAAGCTTCTCAACTCCGACTACGATGTGGCGATAATTGACGTGGAACTGCCGAAGCTTAACGGGCGCGAAATCGTCAAGGCAGTCCGCAGAGCCAAGCCATACCTTCCAATTATAGTCGTAAGTGCATTCGCTGGCGTCCACGGAGAGGCCGAGTGCATCAATCTCGGGGCAGACGACTTCATTGAAAAGAGGTTCAACAAAGACACCTTCCAGGCGAGGGTGAAGCGAGCGATGTGGCACGGCAGCGTGGCCAATGCCAAGAAGACCGCCGCATGGCGCGGCATAAGCGTAAACATCAGCGAGCACTCGGTCCACTACCGCAAGACTAAGATGCAACTCTCCGACAAGGAATTCAACATCCTCCTCACGCTCGTAAACGCCCAAGGCAAGTCCGTGTGCGGCGACGTACTCGAAAAGGCGGCATGGGGAGACATCAACAGGACTTCAATCCGCCTGGAGCTGAAGATCAAGGCTCTCCGCGACAAATTCGCCGCGCTTGGAGCTCCACGCGACATAATAGACACAAACAGGGGCTTCGGATATGCGCTTCGCGACTGCTAAGACGGGCTTTGGCAAAAGACTCGGTCGAGCGTTCACGTTGGGCGTCATTCCCCTCGTGGCAGTCTGCCTCGCAGTCGGGTACTACCGTTCCGCCAACTCCGCACTAACGGCACTGAGGACGCCCTGGAGCGAAAGAAACCGCGATGTGCTTGCGCGGCAGATTGCAGACGGCATCGACACATCCAGAAACTACTTTTCCGGCACCATCGCCCTTCTCCTGATCCTTGTCTTCGCAGTTTGGTTCGGGCGAAGGAGGCAGGAAGCCCTCGGCGACGAGATGGAAGGTCTCGTGCGATGCGTCCTGCACGACGTATCGCGTTCTCTTTCCACGATAGACGTCGAGGCAACGAACGTGATGATGGGCGAGTCAGACGCGAAGCTGTCCGCAGAGAAGATCGATGCGATAAGCCGCGGCGAGACAAAGAAAATAGACACATACATGCTGCTTGCAAAAGATTTTGCCGGATACAGCCGCGACTCGTCGGAATGCCTGAACCTCACCGCCGCAGTATGCCGCATGGCAGCGGACATGCGGATGCGCGAAACTCACGTCGACGTGAAGTGCTCCGTCCCTGCGAAGGACCTGTTCATCAGGGCACATCCTACGCTCGTCGCAGAACTCGTCGGGAATCTCCTTGAGAACGCGGCAAAGTATACAGACAGGGGATCGATCTCGGTGTCAATCTCCACACGCGGGAAGAACGCCGTATTGACCGTCTCCGACACAGGGCGCGGCATCCCCAAGAAGGATCTGAAGCGCATATTCGACCGATTCTTCCGCGCTGAAAACTCCTCTGGCGTCCCTGGCACCGGCCTTGGCCTTTCGACAGTGCATGAAATAGTCACACGACGCTACAAAGGAAAGATCAAGGTCGACTCAACTCTCGGGAAAGGCACGACCTTCACCATCACCCTTCCCCTCGACACGAAGGATGGTTGAGTCGTGGTTGTACGGATGGATGTATGGTGGATAGGACAGGACAAGGACGGTTGGGGCGTGGTTGGGTTGTCGGCGGGAAATGGTTGTAATTGCATTTACTTTGTCCGACGACCTTTTTTCGCTTGTTCTGCTTTACATCGCCGGGGACAATGCCCTTGGGTCTAATGCGCTGGTCGTCTTTCTCCAAAAGTTCAAAGCCCCACTGGTCGATGCAATTGACAGTCTCGCCAGTTCTGAGCAGCGTCGCCTTGGCAACTCTGCCTTTGAGTCCAGGGAGGATGACATCGCCCAAGGGCTGCTGGAGAAAGTGGCAGTAGAGAGTGTTCCCCTTCTGCGTGTAGGCGCAGCCGAAGGGGGGCGTGAATTTCGACTTCCCGCAACCGAATATGGATTCGCCATTCGCGGCATACCAGTCGCCGAGCGCGTTCAGCCGCTCCACGGCGGGAGCGGGAATCTTGCCGTCTGACATAGGTCCGACATTGAGCAGCAGATTGCCGTCGCGAGAGACGCACCCGACGAGTCCGGCGACAAGTGCTTCCGGCGTCTTCCAGTTGTTGTCTTCCGCGCAATAGCCCCAATTGCCGTTGATCGTCGCACACGTCTCCCACGGAACCTCGCGCCCCTTTACGCGGATTGGCTTGCTTGGAACGCAGATCTCCGGCGTGTAGTAGTCGAAGTCGCGAACATTGTCCTTCCAGAAGGAAAGGCGGTCGTTCACAATGATTCCCGGCTGGTTTTCATAGGCGATCTTCAAAAGCCGCTCGCGGTCGAAGTAGTCGCCATCCTGCTTGTACTTGCTCGTGTAGTCGAGAAAGAGAAGGTCTATCTTTCCATACTCCGTCATCAGCTGACGCACGTGGTTGGCGACAAGTTCCTTGAAGGCGGCGTACTCTTCCGGCGTCGACTTGTGCACAGGACGCCCCTGCATGACAGCCGGCGTCTCGGGATCGGAATAGCCGGGGTGCGTCCAATCTGGGAGCGAATGGTAGAAGCCGACCTTAAGCCCTTCGGCGCGGAACGCCTCGACAAACTCGCGAACGATGTCGCGCCCGTAGGGGGTGTTCGTGATCTTGTAGTCCGTGAAGTGGCTGTCGAACATGCAGAAGCCGTCGTGGTGGCGCGACGTGAGGACGGCGTATTTCATCCCCGCACGTTTCGCGAGCTTCGCCCATTCGCGGGGATTGTAGTTCGTCGGGTTGAACACCTTGGCGAACGCCTCGTACTCACCAGCTTTCCACGAATCGCTCGCATACGTCCACTCGCCGCGCGCCGGAATCGAGTAGATACCCCAATGGATGAACATCCCGAACCGCGCTTCCTGAAACCAGGCGCTGCGGTCTGCCGCAACCGATGCTAAAGCTGCAAGAGACGCAAGAATAGTCACGCAACAAGTTTTCATTTTCTTCCTCCTGTTATTTTGCAGTGCGGCGGACGACTATCGTCGAGTTCGCCTTGGAACCGGCGAGGCGGTTCCACTCCTTCAGCAAGGCGAGGTATTCCGCGGGCAACATCGTCTCGCAGTGGGTATGGTGCGTGACGACGATGTCGACTGAAAGCACATCGTCCATGACCTCCGAAGTGACCACGGTGCGAATCCAGACATCGCTGCCCTCAAATGGAGAAGCTCTCGGGTTGCGAATCTCAAACGGCGTGGGCAGACTCTCCACCTCGGTGTAGCCCTTGGGGAACACGATCCGGTAGTGGCTCGTCTCGGGCGTCTCCTCGCCGTCGACTCCGATGGGAAGTTCGCGCACCGTTCCCGTGATTCCAAAAGGACGCGCCGCGAGCTGCGGAATCTCGAACGAGATCGCATCGCCTGAGACTACGGCCATGTCGGGAATGAACGCCGAGAACGAAAGCGTGAACGGATATCCTTCGGTGTCGGTCACGAGTTCACGCGTCGCGCTCGCGGACTGAGCGATCTTGCCAAGCATCTGCTGGAAGTAGCGCGAACGAATCTCGGGCAGCATCTCGGCATAGCGCTTGCGAGCAGAGCCGACCGCCGCGCCATACTGCTCGAGGGAGAAGTCGAGATCGACCGCCCCGTTCTCGCGAATCGAGAACGACAGCGTCTCGTCCTCGGCATCGAAGAGCCCGCCGTCCGAAGCGAGAACCGTCGAGAAGCCGCCGGTCTGCGGGTCGAGAAAAGCCGAGTTGTGGAAAGCCGTCGCGCCAAGCGGCGTGTATTCATTCTCCGCCCCGAGGTAATATGTCGTCGTCTCGCCGCCCCACCAGAGGAAGCCGCCCTTCTTCACCGAGACACGACAAAGCGCGGACGAGAAGCGCGCGACATTGGGGAATTCGTACATGTCGCGCATGCGGACGGGCAGGGACGAGTCTGCCGTGTCGCCCGCGAACACGATGTCGGCGTCGTAGCCCGCTCCCTTCAAAAGCGCGCAGAGAGTGCGGATGTAGCCGATGCGCGTCGCGTACCGTTCCTTGAGAACAACCTCAGGCGCGACGACATGATCCTCAAGCCGAATCTCGCCGAAACCTGGGCCGACTATGCGGACATGCCGCGCCATCCAGTCGCGGATCTCGACGATGCCGGTCGGTATGTCATAGTCCTTGGGATCGACGGGTTCGGGATCAATTGCGCGATACTTCTCGGCAGCCGCGGCGAAACTGCAACGCGACACGCTGTAATGGTCGCGCCACAGGACGCCGGACGGCAGCATCTTCTCGTCGGGAAGAAGACGCGGGTGCTTCACCTCGCGCTTCCAGTCGCCTACGCGCACGGAGAGGAAGTCGGTCGGCGTGAACGTGTCGAAGTAGAAGTTTGCGTAGAACGGAAAAGGCGCGTCCTTTACGGTCGTGACTACCGTGTAGGAAATGACGCTGCCGATCTCGACGGACGGAAGGTTGACGACAAGCTGCTTCGACGCCGGGTAGCGCGGCGCGGACGAAACCCAGTCGGCATCGAGGACGCTTGTCTCCTTAGGTCCCGCGAACACGACCTGGCCGTTCCTGTTCGAGACGCTCGCAGAGACAAGCTCGACCGTCTCCCACGACGGGTTGTAAGAGAACTTGAGCTCGGCCGCGTTCTTCTTCCCCTTGTAGGTTAGTATCTCCTTCACGACCGTGTTAGTGGAAACCCAGGACGAATCACCGAAGAAGTCGTAGGTGCTGACTTTGGAAATGATGCGCTCGTTCGCGTTGGCGAGACGGTCTTTCGCAAAAGCCGGCTTCTCGCGCTCTGCCGCTTCTACGCGCTTGATGTTCTCGCGCAAGTTCAGGTACTCGTCGGGCGAGAACTCGACCGCGCCAATCGAAAGACGCCGCGCGAAAACAAACTTGTCGCCGTCGCGCCTAAATGTGCTGGTGAACGCATAGCCGCCATCTATCGTCACGTCGTCCGGCATCGACGCCGTCGCGCCAACGGCGCCAGCGAGATCGATCTCCATCTTTTCGTCGGCAAGGGCGGTCGACGACACCTTGAGCGGATACTTGCGGCTCTCGAGAGCGGTGCGCCCGGAAAGAAGCCAGTTCGCCGCACCAAGCGCGGAAGAGAGCGAGGGAACGGAAAGTTCGTCGCGCGTCTCGCCGCGAAGCAAGACTTCTGGATACTTAACAAGGAGCTTTACGCCAAGTTCCTTCGTCGTGTCCTGGAGATCCTTTGGCTCAATGTCGCACTTCATCAGCTCGGCACCTGCCGAAACGCTCTCCACCGCCTTCCCGAAAAGTTCGCGACGTTGCTCGGGCTTGAGCGACAGGAGATGGCGGCGAAAGGCGTTGTCGTTGATGCCGCGAAGGGAAATCGCGTAGTCGGCGAGAAGAGAGCCGTCCTTGCCGAGAAGTCCGTTGCCCACAATGGTGACGGCGTTGTTCGCAGGAGGCACGACGGGTGAGGTGCGAAGATCTTCGCCCTCGGGGTGCGCAACGAGATACGAGCAGTCGCCAAGGTACGCGGGGCAGAGGTCGCGGCTCGACTCGTCGGTCGGATCCATAAGGATGTAGTCGCCATCCAACTTCACGGCGACGACTGCGTGGTTGAAGAACGGCGCCGGAACCCCATGATCCATCTTCGCTGCGCTTACGCTGATGAGAACGGGGTAGGACTCGAAGCCGGCGATCCTGAACATGGCGACGAGCAGCGCCGCCTTGTCGCGGCACACGCCGTAGCGGTTGTCGAAGGTGAGGTCTACGTCGTGCGGCGCGTAGCCGGGAGACGTGTCCTCCATCGTGAGACCCATGTAGCGTATCTCCTGAGAGACGAACTTGTACATCGCGCGCACCTTGTCGATTGCCGTGGCATCTGCGCCGACGCTCCCCATGATCTCCTCGACCTTGTTCGTCATCGCGGCGTTAGTCTTCTCGAGGTGGGGAACAGCGACATCCCAGTACCACTTGGAGAGCTCCTGCCAGTTGGACGCAGTGGAGATGCGCAGGTGCTGACCAAGCGTCCAGTAGGGAGGCATCGACGGCTCGGGGAACATCTGCGGCGAATTCTCGGCCGTCCAGCTGTAGACGACGCGGTCGCCGTTCGTGACGACAGACGAGACGACGTTGCCGAGCGGATTGCGCACGGCGATGTTCTTGAGCGGACGCGAGAGAGGGCCGTCGATCCTGACGGACGTGCGGACTATCGGCATCGTCGACTCGAAGATCTCGATGTCAGCCCACTGGTCCTTGACGCGGCTTTTCGTCATCGTGCGGCGCGTCTTGACATGGAGCGTTTCGCCGACCTTGATCCCGGGAACGGAGCACGAGAGGACTTTGTCGAGAGGGTCGTAGATGTTCTCTGAGGTCGAGGAGTTGTCGGTCGCCTCCTTCAGCGTCTTGGCGAAGTCGACGGCGCGAACCTTGCCCTCGGCGTCGATGATCTCGACGAGGAGTATCTCGCCCTTCCCGTAGCGAAGCGAGTAGCCGATCGAGAGCGTGGAGAGAGAGCGGCGACCGCGCTCGGTAAGCGCCTTCTTCCAGTCTTCCTCCGTAGTGACGTAGGTTCCGTCGGCCTGATATACTGTTTCGATGTGTTCGTCGACAAGCACGACGTCGGCATCGGGATACTTCTCCAATGTAATGTCGTCAGCAAACGCCGAAAGAGCGCACAACGCAAAAACGAGTCCTGCAACCTTGATTCCCTTCATTCTTCCCTCCTGAAATGACATAGAAGTGGATAATATACCAAATCTTCGGCTTCTGTGCCATTCGACGTTGCGTAAAACGATGGATGCATGCGCTCGGGGCCTTGCGGCTGCTTCGCAGTTCGCGCGTTGCGCTCACCCAACCCGACGCCTGTCGGCGCGGGCGAATGACGCGCGACCACGAAACCGGCATAGCGATGAGTCGCCCGATGGCGACTGGGCGCTGCCGTGGCCGCGCCGCGCCTCGGCTTCGCCGGGCGTCGCGTCCGTTCGCCGGGCGTCGCGTCCGCGACACCGCCAACCCTGCGGGTTTCATCGCTCCGCCGGTCACGAATGCGGCCTTCGCCGCACACGAATACGCCCCTTCGGGGCTACACGAATTATGGGCAACTATTTGCTATAATTGTCGCCTTATGAACAAAGGATTGATATACCCAGACGAATGCTACGCAATTCGCGGAGCGATCTATGAAGTCCACAACGAGATGGGCAGCGGATTCAAGGAAGAGGTCTATCAGCAATGCCTCGAACGCGAATTCGATCATCGCGGCATACCATTCGACGCCAAAAAGGAACTGCAAATATGCTATAAAGGCGTTCCCATCGAGAAAACATATATACCGGACTTTTTCTGCTATGGTAAGATCATCGTAGAAATCAAGGCGGTATCTCAGCTGACCGAGGAACATCGCGCCCAGTTATTGAACTACTTAAGGTTGACAAAGTGCAAGATGGGTCTTCTCGTAAACTTTGCATCATATCCCAAGGCATCTGTAGAGCAATGGGCTCTGTGATTTCATTCGTGCCCATTCGTGTGCGGCGAAGGCCGCATTCGTGTCTTGGCGGACGGCGAAAGCCCGCAGGGCTAGCTACGGCGCATCACATCCCGCGAAGGACGCTTAGATGAATGGGTGAGTTATGAGTTGGTGATTGAAGGAGTTGGCAAGCGGCCTTCACGCGGGGACGTGACGCGCCGTAGACAATCGCGCGCTGCGCGATTCGCCGCTCGGCCAAGGTTCGTGGTCGCGCGTAGCGCCTCTTTCAGCAAGTCGTCGTGCGTTACCGCCACCTACGCCAACAGCAATTTTCCAAAATGCACGGCAAGGGAGGCGAGGGCGCAGAGCAAGACGATCTTCACGACTCCGATGCGACGCGAGAGTGTGCCTGCACACGCAGCGACGACGAGAATCGCCGCAACGGGGCTGAAGGTGGCACCCTCATCCCCTACCGTCACCACACACATCTTCGCAAATGCCCACAGCGCGACGGCCATAAGCGCGACGGACGCTGGGCGCACCCCCGCGAGAAGACCCTTCACAACTCTGCTCGCACTGAAGCGCTCAAGCGAGCGAAACGCGACGAAGGCAAGAAGCGACCCCGGGAGCAAAAGCGCCGCAGAAGCGACTATCGCGCCTAAGACCCCCGCGAGCCGATAGCCAAAAAATGTCGCCGCGTTGACACCAATCGGTCCCGGCGTCATCTGCGTAAGCGCCATCAAGTTGGAAAACTCCTCCGCAGTTACCTGCAAATACGGTGCCGCCTCACCGACGAAGTCTTCCATATACAGCGGCACAAGCACGAAGCCGCCGCCAAAGCACAGCGCGCCATACTCTAAAAAGAGGAGAAGCCCAAGCCATGCGGGCGATTGAAACTTCTTCCCGCGCGACGAAACGAACTCAGAGGAAATCCCAACGAGCATCGCACAAAGAAGAACCGTCCACACCGGCACCGACCACAGGACAATCGCGCACAGCGAAAGCGCGAATACGACGATCGCGAACGCGCTCGCGAGCTTCTTGGAGCTGCGCACTATCGTCGCGGCGATTATGCCCGTGAGCGCGGCGCGAAGCCCGACGAATGCGGCGACGAGCCATTCATTGCCAAGGGGAAGCGAGTTGTACCCCATCGAGACGAAGGTGAAGATGACGACCGAAGGAAGCGCCACGGCAACTACGCCGATTGCCGCGCCAAGCGCACCCGCTATTTTGTTCCCGACATAGACTGCAGTATGCGTCGCGATGAGCCCTGGAACCATCTGGAAGACGGGAAGCCGATCGACAAGCTCGCCTTCTTCCGTCCAGCCCTTCTTCGCAAAAACCTCGTCGGCTACGGCGATGATCGCATACCCGCCGCCAATAACGAACAGCGAAATCTTGAAAAGCTCCCAGAAAAGCGCCGCGATCTTTTTCACCATTAGTATTCTAACTGGCTGCCGCCGATCGTCTCGCGAAGAATCGAATCTCCGGGAACGGCGTTCGGGTGCGCTGGGTGTATGATCTCGAAAAGTTCCGAGAAGATGTACGCTTTCTTCTCATCGGGCTTGCGGCGGCGGACGATCTCGACGAGTCCGCCGGCGTAGGGCTTGAGGACGGCAAGCTCGTATTCGAGCCCCGAGTCGAACTCTGCGTCTGCAAGCTGTCTATATGGGTTTATCCACTTCTCCTCACCGTCGAGAACCTGCGGCCACAAATTGAAAGTCTCGAGCGGGCTCATCTTGCGGAACTGGTTGTCGCGCACGAGTCGCCTCAAAAGCCGTCCGTCCTGAGGCGGCAGCTTTGTGAGCGCGAAAATCGTAAGCTGGGTTTTCGGCTCGATGAAGATGCGGAACTTGGCCGACTCGGGAATTGCTTCCGTCAATATCGGATTGAGCGCATGTATGCCCTCGAGGACGATGTAGCCGTTCTCCGGCATTGTCGTCGTGCCTTCCGAATCGAAGCCCTCGTGGTTGATAAAGTCAAAGCGCCTGAGGTGAACTTCCTCGCCCGCGAGCAGCGCGTT
>CACWJS010000002.1 GCA_902761275.1 uncultured bacterium
CCGGCATCCGAGGATCAGCAGTCCAATCGCCGTCAGCAGGCGGCATAGTTGCCCAAGGCCCTATCTTTGCGGCCGCCTCGGTCGGCGTCGAAGAAGCGCCTTGCTCGGCAAAGCCCGAGAAGTTCAAGAGCGGCGCATCGAGGTATATCTTTCCGACGCACTCCGGGAACGTTGCGGCATAGCGCGTCGAGAAGAAACCGCCCCAGCTCATTCCGACGAGGTTTGCCTTCGGCGCGAAGCCAAGTTCCTCGACGAGAAACTTCTGAAACGCACGACTTACGCGAAGCCCTTCTTCGTCCATTCTATGCTGAAATGTGTCAATTGTTACGTGATGCCAACCTTTTGCAAGAAGGTCAAGAACGCCAGTCCTGTCGACAAAGGCATCCGCCCACTGCATCGTCCACGTCCAGGGAAGTCCGGCGGCGGGCTCACACGACGGCGACACTACCCAGGCCTCATGCCCCTCGAAGTCGAATACAGTCCTCTTGTACCCATACCAAGTATCGTTGCGAAGCACCTTCCTCGTGGTGGCGATCTTTTTGGCAACCGCGCTTTCCGTAGCTCCTTGCTTCCCGGCCGTCATCCACTTCGCCGTGTCAGTCTCACCGGATTCGGTCGTGGAGGAAAGGACGGCCTTTAGGAAGTCGGGCTGAACATAGTAGAACTTCATCGGCAATGCCTTTGCGCCTTTGCCGTAGACTTCAAGTCGCAGACTTTCTGCGCGACAAGGCCTCTCAAAAGTGCGGATACGCTTTATGCCGATCGTCTTCCCGCTCGCGAGCTTTTCTTCGCCGCCGAAGAGCTGCCATCCTTCGCATGCCTCCCCGTGCGCAACGACGTCTTCGCTCATGACGACAACGTTACAGAGCCCGTTCTTGACTGGGTTCGCGAAAAACGCCGCCTTTAGCTTGCCAAAGTCAGCGAGCGCCTTTACGTCCTCATCGTCAAGAAGACCGTCTTTGTTCGGCGCAATGCCGAGATTCATCGTGCCGCCGTTGCCAACAGTGTTCAAGTATCGCTTCAGCAAATACATCCCGCTCTTCGTCTTCCCCTTCTCCTTCGCATGGTAGAACCATCCGGGGCGCATTGGAAAGTCACACTCGCAGACGCGGAAGAAACTCTTCGTCTTGTTGTTCTTTGAAAACTGCATTCCCGTGTTGATGTGCGTCTTGTAGTCGGGGTTGCCGTACTTGCCGTCAGCATACCCTCCGACAGAGCATATTGTCGCACTGGAATTCGGGTCTAACTCACCCTTTTCGTTTCCTGGCCAGCGGAAGTCCGATTCGTCCGACTCGCCTGCGAAGATGCAGACTTTCGGCTGGAGCTCGCGCACGAACTTGAATACCTCTGGGAAGCGGTAGTATCCGCCGCCAATCCTGCGGCGCTCCTTCGCACCGCCGTACCAGCCGTCGCCGCCATTCGCGCCGTCGAACCACATTTCGAAGATCTCGCCGTAGTCGCCGGAGAGAAGCTCCTTGATCTGAGCATGGTAGATGTCGACGTATTTTTCAGTGGCGTAGTGTGCGCTGTTGCGGTCCCAGGGCGAGACATAGACGCCGAACTTAAGCCCCGCCTTGCGGCAGGCCCTCTCCATCTCCTTCACATAATCCCTGCCCTGACCCCTGACCCCTGACTCCTGACTCCTCCAAAACGGAGTTTTGGTAATATTATGCTCCGTCGTCTTCGTCGGCCAGAGGCAAAAACCGTCATGGTGCTTTGCGACGACAATGAGTCCGCAGAGCCCGCCCGCCTTGCACGCGCCTACAATTTGGTTGGCGTCGAACTGTGCGGGGTTCAGAAGCGCAGGGTCCTCATCGCCAAAGCCCCACTCGCGGTCAGTATAGGTGTTGAGACCCCAGTGGACAATGCCGTATATCTCGCAGTCGCCAGCGGCAATGCGCGAGGCAAGGGCAGGGCGTGGTTTCGGAGGCATTCCAGCGGCAGTTGCCACAGTCGTTAGAACCGCCGCTGCAACTATCCCAAGCATCTTTTGCATTGTCATAACATTCGTTCCACAACGTTTAATAGTTGGAGTTTTGAGTTGGAGTTGGAGAATGGTGTTGTTCATCATTTCTCCAACTCGAACTTTTCACTCCAACCCATCCTACTCCTGTCAAAAAGAAGTCTTCACCGTCGGAAAGCCCTTCGCGTCTTTCGGAATCGTGATGACGTAGACGACGTCGCCCTTCTTCGTCTTTGCAGTTTCGCTCCCGTCTGCATTCTTGACGAGGCCAACGCCGCGCGTTCCGTAGATTGCCTCTCCATTCGCGCGCATCCACTTGCCGACCTCTGCCATCACTTTGACAGCTTGCGCCGGAAGACGTCCCGAGCCGTCGGGTCCGATGTTCATAAGGAGGTTCGAGTCCTTTCCAGCGCAGCGGCAGATCATTGCGCATACTTCTTCTGGAGTGCGGAACTTGCGCTCGTTGATCTTATAGCCCCAGACACCGTGCTGGATGACATCGCACTGCTCGATGGGACGGTCATGGGCGATAGGCTGGTCCTTCGAAAAACCGCCGTCGGAGTTGTCGCCTGGAAGATCGCGCTCGAACAGCTGGATGTCTTCTTTAGGGCGGATCGGCTGGTGGTTGTTGTTGGCGACAAGCGTCTTCTTCGAATGGATGAAGTCGTAAATCGTGTCGAAGTCCCAGTCGAGCGTAGATTTCAAAACGTCGCCTTCCTTGTGCTTCGGATGCTCCCACTCGCCGTCAAACCAGATGTTGCCGGGATGGTAGTTGTCGATGAGCTCGCCGATCTGCGCGATCATGAACTTCTTGTACGACTCATAGTCGCCCTTTTGCGCGCCAAGGCACTTGACTGCCGCATTGCCTGCAGGATAGTCCTTGCGGTGCCAGTCCATGAGAGAGTAGTAGAAGTTGAGCTGGAGCCCCGCCTCGTCGCAGGCCTTCGCGAGCTCCCCGAGGATGTCGCGCTTGAAGGGCGTGTTCGCGATATTGTAGCCGTCGTCGACCTTGGTCGGCCAGAGCGAGAACCCGTCGTGGTGGCGCGAAGTTATGGTGACGTACTTAGCTCCTGCGTCCTTGAATACGCGCACCCACTCCTTCGCGTCGAACTTCGACGGGCAGAAGCCGTCCATCATGCGACCGTAAGTCTCTGTATCGATCGCAATGTTGTGCTGGTACCATTCGCCCTGGGCGTAGTTGGCGTAAATGCCCCAGTGGATGAATATGCCGAAGCGCTGCGCGGCAAACTTGTCGCGGGCCTCGAGATTCCATTTCTCAGGCGCGTAGTCGGCGCGAAGGAGAAAAGCTGCAGTAAGCGCCGCAGTGAAAGCGATAGTCGTCTTCATCGAGACATTTTCCTTTTTTGGATGTTATTCTTCTGGCACCGCGTCAAACTCCATGTCAGGGAATATTTCCTTGGCGCGGTTCAGGTAGTCGGGAAGTTCCTTCACGGCGGTCTTGGCAATCTGCTCGGCTCGTCCTGGTGCGGTTGGATCGTCGCCGCAGATTATCTGCATCGTGAGCGCCGCACCCATCATGGCATCGGCCCACGGCTGCAGGCTCAATCGCTTGCCGTCTTTCAGCTTGCAGACGTTCTTGCCCTTCTCTATGAATCTTACGATGAGCTCGTTGAGGTTGCCGTGGTACTGTTGGTAGAACTTAACCCACGTCATTTTCACCTGGGTCTTGCCGTCAGGCTTTATCAAGTTGATTTCCTTCTCGGAGATGTTCGCGATAGTGAACCGCGCAAGCTTGGACTTGCCGAACTTGTAGTCCTTGCAATTGGCGATGAACACCTCCTGGACTGTCGACATCATCTTCACCTTCTGTATGAAGATGTCGGCGTACACCTGGCTTTCGGAATACTTGAACTCGTCCTTGACCATCGTCAGCTGGCGTGTCGCTCCCTTCCAGTCAAGCTGCCTGAAGACGCCGGTCGACACAAGGGACTCGAACTTCTCCTTGATCTTCTCGTTGTCCTTCGCGATGGTCTCCTGCTTCTCCTTCTCTAGTCGTTTTTTGAGCTCTTCTTCCTCTATGCGTTTACGTATCTTCTCAATCTGACGTTCCATTTCCTTCGTGGCCATAAGCGTCCGGTCTGCCGTCTGCTTTACCGTGTTGGCGCCCTTTGACTTGATGAAGGCGGCGCCTTTCTGTATTGCGGTGACGTCGTCGGACGCCTTTATCTGGTCGAATTCGTCTTTTGCCGACTGGCTGAAAGACGCCAGTTGCTGCATCGCCGACTCGTCTTCGCCCTCGGCCTTAAATTCGTCTATCTTTGCGACAAGCTCGTTGATCTTGCAGCGAATGCGGATTGACGCGGCTTGGCAACTGTAGGCGCGCTCCCATATTGTACCCATGTCGCGCTTTGCTGCAGCCAATATCTCCCTCAACTGAACCTCGAAAGCAGCCTTGACGCCTTCAATTGTATTAAGGTCCGTGGATACAGGCGCAGCTGGCGCCACCTCGGCTGCCGCGGGCGCGGCAGCGGTCTCATCGGCGTCCTTTTGCGCCTCGGCAGTCTGCGCCATTTTCTCCTTCTGCTCCTTTTCCCACGCCTCTTTTGCCTTCACGTACGCCTCGTGCTCGGGAGACGCTGGATCTGCCTCGTCTTCGGTTGGCGGGCGGAATTTAGGAATGTTTGCAACGGGACCCGAGACTGCGGCAACTTGATTCGACGCCGCACCTGCCGTTGCCTCTGCGGCCGGAGCCGCAGCAGCTGCAAGTGCGTTCGTGTCGCCGCCCTCTGCCGCTTTCTCGACTACGTTCGTCAAGGCGAACGCGGCAAGAAGCTCGGCGGTCGGGCCCGGCTTGAGCCCTATGAGAAGCGAGGCGTCGAACTTGCCGGAAAGCTGCTGCATAAGCTTGTCGGTCGGATCCTGGCATGTCTTGATGGCTTTTGCCGCAAGGTCGTCGCATTGGTCCGCAAACTGGAGCGCGTTCCTGCGTACATCGGCAATCGCCTCGTTCGCCTTGTGAATATTGGTGGCAATCTGCTCCTGCTTTGCCCTCTCCCTCGAGTTCTTGTCTGCGATGACATACCACACGAGCAGGCCTGCGACAAGTCCGATGGCGGCAATGGTGATGCCGATTACGGCAAACACCTTGCCGGCGACACCACCTTCCTCCGGTTCAGGCGGGGGGGTGGGGTTAGGACGGCTTTCCTGCTGCTCTCCTCCGTCGCTAACACTGCTTTCTCCGCTCGCACCTGGTGTCTTTACTTTGAAGCGCTTGCGGCCCTTCATCATGATCTTGCGTCCACCGGTAGATGTGGCGGCTTTGGCTTTCTCGGCCGGTTCCGATGCGGTAAGGCCAGTCGCCATCACGCGCCCGTATTCCTGGAGCAGCGCCTCAAAGGAAGGGAATCGGTCAGCAGGATTAAGGGCGAGCATCTTGAGAACAAGTGCATCGATCTGTGGCGATATGTCGGACCTTATCTTGCTCGGCGGCACAGGCGGCCCCTCGAAACGCTTCTTTACGACGGCTGACGCATCGTCGCCCTCGAAAGGCGCGACGCCTGTAAGCGCATGATAGATCGTGCCGCCGAGGGAGTACATGTCGGCCCTGTAGTCTACCGGCTCCTTCTTGACCTTTTCCGGAGCTATGTAATAGGGCGTTCCCCAGATTTCGTTCGTGTCCTTCTGCATTGCCGCGAGACCGAAGTCGACGAGCTTCGCGTTGCCGTTCGCGTCAAGGAGAACGTTCTCCGGCTTTACGTCGCCGTGCACAAGTCCCTGGTCGGCAGCGCAGCGCAAGGCCTGCGCCACCTGCTCGCATATCTTCATCACG
Source organism: uncultured bacterium (assembly GCA_902761275.1). Taxonomy (GTDB): domain Bacteria; phylum Verrucomicrobiota; class Kiritimatiellia; order RFP12; family UBA1067; genus UBA1067. The sequence continues at coordinate 5,754 of CACWJS010000002.1, forward strand.
CGAGGAATGTCGATCGACGCGCCCGCGTTCTTCATAAGCTGGTCGAGAGAGCCGCCAGCGACGAGTTCCATCGCGATGTACGGCATGCCGTCGGCGATGCCGTAGCTGTAGATCTGCGCGATGTTCGGGTGGATGAGACGTGCCGCGGCCTGGGCCTCGCGTTTGAACTTCTCTACGAACTCGGCGTCTGCGCCGTATTCCTTGAGCATCACCTTGACGGCAACCGGGCGGTCGAGCATCTTGTCGCGCCCCATGTAGACGCCGCCCATGCCGCCGCGTCCCATCTCGCGCTCGAGGAGAAAGTTTCCTGTCTCGCCGAAGACGCCAGGCGTTGGAATAAGCTGTTCTTCGCTCATCGTATGATCCTCCATCCGTTGAATGGCCAGAAAACAACACTGCCGACGCCCCGCAGTTTTGAACCTGGAACGGGCCCCCAATAGCGGCTGTCGTAGCTGTTGTTGAAATTGTCTCCGCAGGCGAAGTATTCGTCCTCGCCCATAGTCACCTCGGTTGGCCCTCCTGCGACTGGATGCTCAAGAACATACGTCTCGCCTGGAGTCGCCTTCATGCGCTTGATGTAGTGTGTTTCCTGCTGAATCAGGTAACGTTTGCCGTCGATGCCTACGTAGGGGCCATTCGCCGACGGTGCTATGCCTGTCGTCGAGAATATCATCACGTCGCCGTTGCGGGGTTTCCTGAAATTCCATATCCATCGGTTCACGAAGATAAAGTCGCCGGTAACGATCGCGCCCTTCCAAAGAGTCTCGCCAGCGCGGAAATGCCTGCCCGCTATCGAGCGACACGCATCTGTCGGCAGCTTAAACGTCTTTGTGCTTGTGCCGACTCGAATGTTCGAGAACCCATCATTGCGAGGCGTCACATGTGCCATGCCAGACGTCGGCGCCTTGTAGTCTACGACACGTTCGCCGGTCCAAAGCCACTTCAATATAGAGAGAGGGAATGTGTCCCACGTCTTCTGCTCGACGTTCTCGACAGTATGGTAGCCCCAGAGCGTCTCCTGCATCGAACCGGTCGGGATATTGAACGGTTCGTAGAAGTAGGCGCGAAACGCCATTGCGACGGAGATCGCGACGACGAGCGTGTCGAGCCACTCTCGGCCGTAGTCCTGCCAGGTCTTGGCGTGCCTTTCTGACGCCGTCGGCCCGTCCGGAACCTTGAATCCCTCTGTAATTTCGCTCATGTCCTGTAGTTAGGAGCTTCCTTGGTGATCGTAATGTCGTGCGGCTTCGCCTCGCGCTGGCCTGCAGCCGTGACGCGGTAGAACTTGCCGCGCTCCTGGAGTTCCGCAATCGTCTTGGTGCCACAGTAGCCGAGCGACGCCTTGAGCCCGCCGCAGAACTGAGTCATGATCGACTTCACGCGGCCGGAGTAGGGAACCATTCCCTCGATGCCCTGCGGCACGAGATCGTCCTCGGACTCGTTGTCCTGGAAGTAGCGCGCACGCGAGCCCTTGCCATTCTTTAGCGCGGCCATAGAGCCCATACCGCGATAGACGACATACTGACGGCCGTTCGAGTAGATCTTCTCACCAGGACTCTCCTCGGTGCCTGCGAGTACGGAGCCAAGCATCACAGAGTCTGCGCCAGCGGCGAGTGCCTTGGGAACGTCGCCGGAAAGCTTGATGCCGCCATCGGCAATGACTGCAACTCCGCTGCCCCTAAGCGCCTTGGCCGCGCTATAGACGGCGGTGAGCTGCGGGATTCCGACGCCGCAGACGACGCGCGTCGTGCAAATCGAGCCAGGCCCTATGCCGACCTTGACTGCATGGGCGCCGCACTTCGCAAGCGCCTTAGCCGCCTCGCCCGTAGCGATGTTGCCGGCAATGACGTCGATCTTCGGGAAGTGCTTGACGATGTACTTCGTCATCTCCATGATGCCCTTGGAGTGACCGTGCGCGGAATCGACGACAACGCAGTCGACGCCTGCGTCGGCGAGTTTCTCCATGCGCGTAAGATCGCCCTTCCCGCCTGAAACCGAAGCCGAGACCCTGAGGCGAAACTTGTCGTCGCAGTTGTAGGCCGCGTTCGGGTTCTCGATGATTCGCGCGACGTCAGTGAAACTGTAGAGCCCTACCACGCGACCTTCCTTGTCGACGAGAGGGAGCTTGCCGACCTTTGCCGCGCGCATCAGGTCGTATGCCTTCTTGAGTGAAGTGCCGGGCTTAGAGGTAATCGGCGCGGGCTGCATTACGTCTTTGAGCTTCTTCGCCTCCATAGGAGCGAAGCGCATGTCGGACGAGGTGATCATGCCGACGAGGCGGTCGTCGGAGTCGAGCACGGGGAAACCGTTGAACTTGAGCCCCATGCGCTTCTTCTCAGAGCGGAGGAAGGAGATGTCGTCGTTCGCGTGGAAGCAGATGGGCTTGGCGATCATGCCATTGAGGTAGTTCTTAACCTTCGCGACTTCTTTCGCCTGGTCGTCTTCCTCAAGGTTCTTGTGTATCACGCCGATGCCGCCCGCGATCGCCATCGCAATCGCCATCGGCGCCTCTGTGACTGTGTCCATCGCCGCGGAGATGAACGGAATCTTCATCGTTGTGCGGCTCGTGAGCTTCGTCTCAAGAGAAGCGTCGTCGGGAAGGAAATCGGCATATTGCGTGACAAGCGTCACGTCGTCGTAAGTAAGCCCCTCGTAGGGGAAAGTCTTCATGAAATCGTCAAGATACTTGTTCATATTCACCTCATGCGGGCGCACGTGTCCTTTTTAGGAACATTATACTATTTTCCGCGTGGCTTCGCAATGGCGAATTAGGAGTCAGTAGTTGGAGTTCAGAGTTGGAGTTGGAGGGGGTAGGGGGCGGGGGTTAGTAGTTGGAGTTGCAAAGCGAAGTTGGCGGTGGAGCGAAGGTCCGAGCGAGCGGATACGGCGTATTCGCCGAGGTTCCGCGAGGAGGAGCCTTCGGACGCCGCCAACAAGCGAAACTGGCGGTGGAGCGAAGGTCCGAGCGAGGGGATTCGGCGTATTCGCCGAGGGCTCCCCGAGGAGGAGCCTTCGGTCACCGCCTCGCTCATCATACCTGCGGAATCTTCAGCGTCTCGCCGCCCTTGAGCGCAGAAAGATGTGCGTAGATGCCGGCAATCGTCGACTCGAGCGAGGTCTTGATGTCGCAGCAGTGGTGATGGTCCTTGACGAGAATCGCGCGGATGAAGTCGTCCGTAAGGTACCCGTGGCTTCCGCCATGGCCGCCTGCTGGCATCCCGGGTGGGAGCTTCGGCTTGCGCCATGCGACGCGGTCGAGGGCCTCCTTGTCGCCGAGGAACGACATCGTAAGGTCGTCGTAACTGCCCTTCGTGCCCCAGACGCGCCCACGCTCGCCGTTACGCGCGAGGACATCGTACGCGACAAGGATGCGCGCCGAGCCGCCTTCCTCGTTCTTGTAGAAGGCGAACTCGCTGCCGAAGCAGTTGTTGTAGCGGTTGGGACGGCTGTATTGCGGCAACACGCTTGGACGACCGATGCAAGTCACCTCTGTGAAGCGCTTGTGCGTCGTGAAGGTGTAGTAGCCCGTCGAGTGCGTCGCGTAGTAGAGCGGCGGAATGCAGTCGCGCCAGCCCTTGTAGCTGCCGACGCCGAGTCCATCCTTGAGACCCGTGCAGTGGAAGTACTCGCCTTCCGCGTACACGATATTGCCGAGTTCGCCGGCCTCGTAGAGCTTGCGCATCGTGTAGCACGACTCGCGAAACGCCGTCGTCTCGTTCATGTGGTACACCTTGCCGCTCGCCTTCACCGCGTCGAGGAGTTTCGGCACGAGCTCAAGCTGGTCCTTGCCGAGAATGGCGGGAACCGCGCTTGCGACATGAAGCCCGTGTTCGAGCGCCATAATCGCGAGACGCGCATGGCTCGGCGCGTCAGTCGCGATGTAGACCGCCTCGAGCTTGTCGGCCGCGGCGTTTTTGATCATCTCTTCGCAGCTAGGATACGTCTTCGGCGCACGAGTGCGTTCTTGGAGCAGCTTGCACTTTGCAGGATCGAGATCGGTGACAGCGACCACCTCGACGTTCGGATGGTTCTGGTAGCCGAACTGCGAACCGAAGTTGCATACGCCCTCGCCTGCAATGCCGACGCGCACTTTCTTGTCGGAGAACGGCTGCCAGTCTGCGTGGGCGAGTTCGCCCGCATACATGTCGTCGAAGTCGCCCTGCTTTTTATGCTTCTCTTGCGTGGCGGCAAAACCGCCAGCGGCGAAAAGTGCGGCAGACCCGCCAAGAAATCCTCTTCTGCTGAACATTGGCTGCTCCCTACGAAGTTTTAGATCTGAGGGATCTTCATCGTCTCGCCGCCCTTGAGCGCCGAGAGGTGCGCATAGACGCCGGCAATCGTCGTGTCGAGCGACGTCTTGATATCGCAGCACACCTTGTGACCGGGAACGAGAATTCCGCGGATGAAGTCGTCGGTGAGGTATGCGTGCGATCCACCGTGCCAACCAGCATTGACGCCGGGCGGCAACGGGGCTTTCAGGATGTCGATCTTAGCGGCAAGTTCCTTATCACGTCCAGTGTACTCGGAAGTATAAGTGCCATAGCTGCCCTTAGAGCCGTTGATGCGTCCTGTCTCGCCGTGGTATCCGGGAGAGTCCCACATTACCGCCATGCGCGCCGCGCCGCCGTCGGACGTCTTGAAGAGCGCGACTTCCGAGCCAAACGGATTGTTGTGGGGGTTTTTCGCGTCCTTGAAGTCGGGGAGGTCGCTCGTAATGCCGACGCACATGACCTCGGTGAACGAACCATGAGTCGAGCAGGTGTAGAATCCGTTCGAGTGCGTCGGATAGTACTGCGGCGGAAGGCCGTGGCGCCAGCCATTGTATGACGCAATGCCCTTCGTGTCCCAGTAGTGGAAATACTCGCCCTCGGTGTAGACGTGCTTGCCGAGTGCCCCGCCCTCGAATAGACGACGCATGGCAACGCACTCAGGACGAAACGCCGTCGTTTCGTTCATCATGTAGAGCTTGCCGCTCTTCTTTGCCGCCTCGACAATCTTCGGGACGAGCTCAAGCTGGTCCTTGCCGAAGAAAGCGGGAACAGCGCTCGCGACATTGAGCCCGTGTTCGAGCGCCATGATCGCAAGGCGCGCATGACTCGGAGCATCGGTCGCGATATAGAGCGCCTCAAGCTTGTCGGCCGCGGCGTTCTTGATGAGTTCCTCGCAGCTCGGATACGTCTTCTTTGCCTTCGTGCGCTCCTGAAGCTGCTTGCACTTTACGGGATCGAGATCGGTGACGGCGACCACTTCGACGTTCGGGTGTGTCTGGTAGGCGAACGCTGAACCGAAGTTGCACACGCCCTCGCCCGCGATGCCGACGCGAACCTTCTTGTCGGAGAACGGCTTCCACTCCGATCCAGAGAGCTTCCCGGCGAAGTTCTCGTCAAAGCCCTGCATAACCTCTTTCTTCTCTTCCTTGGCGACAGCCGCGCATCCGGTGACTGCGAGAAGCGCGGAACCCGCGCCGATGAATGACCTTCTGCTGATCATGATTATTTTCCTTTGTGGTTAGGTGGTTGGGTGGTTAGGTGGTTAACACACGGATTTGTTCGCGACCAACGCCGCTCACATTTTCAGAGCCGAGAAGGCCGTTAGGCCTGAGCCAATCCGTGTGTTGAACAAAATCGTCGGTGGTGGAGTTTGGGATTATCTCAAAAACCTGATGCGGTGCGGGCGAAGGCGAGTCGAGATATTCGATCACGCACTCTGACGCGCCGTCCGTGCGCACTTCGCATCCTTCAAGCCATGCACGGCGGAAGATAAAGTGCTTGCAGCCCGCAAGGTCAAAGACAACGCCCTTCCACGTGCCGCCCTCAAACATCACGCCGTCCGCAAGCTTCACGACCGGACGCTCGCCTGGAGCCGCCTCGAACTTTGCATCCTTGTCGGCAATGAATACTTGCCCGGGCTTGAGCGCGAGGACGCCGCGCAAAACATTGGGCTTCTGTCCCTCGTTAACGAAGACTGCGCCGTTCTTGGTGAGCGACGCCGCGATCTCCTCTTGTGCCGTCTCGCGCCCTTCCGTTACGAGAGGATTCTCGCATCCGCGTCCATACGAATGTTCGACGTCGCGAAGCGCGTTTATGACGCGCATCTCGCGTTCGTGACGAGCAAAGGTCTTTGCGTCGGCCTTGCCGCGCACGAGCGCGACGATACGCCCGAGCTGCGCGACTTGTGTTGGCGAAATCCTGCCGTCTTCATGGACGAAGCCGATGTCGAAGCAGACACTTGCGCCGCGCGGCAACACGCGCTTCATCCAGTCGATCCACACGTTGTCGGTGTGGCGGCAGTCCGTCCAGCCCCACATACCGCCCATGTAGGTGAGCGTGAACCACTGGCGACCAAGTGCCTCGCGCCCTTCGCACTTAAGGCGCATCGGGTTAGTCGACTCGCCGGCGGTAAAGTCGCAGCCCGCCCACACGTCGTGCCGCGCCTCGCCACGGCAGTTGTAGTCGGTGAAGAGAGTGTTGAGTTCGCGACCCTCCTTGCGGTCCATCCCTAAGACCCAGCGATAGCCATGATCGTAGTCTACGATCCTTTTCGCGAAGGCGCACACCGCGGCGGGATTGCCGCGCCTCGCGGCGGCGCGAATCGCAAGCGTCTCGCGGTCGCCGGCAAAACCAGGGCCGCCAGCACCATCGAACCACCAACCATACACGTCGCGGCCGTAGCGTTCGCTCCATTCCGCGATGACCTTGCACCAGTTCTTGAGACCCTCGGGCGTGTCAGTGCAGTCGGAGGACCCGTCTGGCAAAGGAATGTAGCCCATCCTCTCGCAGTCTTCCGGAGCTCGTGACGCCGGACGGCACGGCAGATAGAGACAGAACTTGATCCCCGTGCCCTTAAGCGCCTCGATGACCTCGCGCGGCAAGTCGCGTCCATTGCAGGCAGAGGTCGCAACGCCGCGCTTCCTGCGCGTGATGCGTTCGTAAGTTTCGTTTGGCGCGATATACGTTCCCGCGTTCTGCCCGAGAGTGAGGAAGAAGTAGTCGACGCCAGACGAAGCGAGGTCGCGCTTAAGCTGCTCTACGTCGAACTTTCTCGCCTCGCGGCTTGCGATTCCCGGCCAGTAGTGGACAAATGCGCCGATTTTGCCGGCCATCCAATCGGTCTCAGGCGGCGGCGAAAGTTTTGCGGACTTGTTCTCCTCAAAGTAGGCACCGGCGAGCGCACCCCAGAAAAACTCCGAGATGTTGGGCGTAGAATAGTCGTAGAACTTGAGCGTCTTCTCGATTTCCTCTGCATAGCACGGGTCGCCCTCCGCTGCGCAGATCGCGGCGGCGCAGAGTGGATTCGTCATGTTGCGCCGCTCTACCCACTTGCGGACGCCGAGGAGTTCCGTTCGCGGCGAAGCTGCGAAAGAAACAGAAACTGCCTGGTTGGTGTGAGGGTGCCACGGATAGCCCTCGCGCCAATTGGCGTAGAGGAAATCGACTTTCTTGTTGTCGTAGAATTTCCTGTCGGCCATGTAGGGCGCAGTGCGTGCCGCGAAGTCGCGAAAGCCCTCGCGGTAGACGGCGCGCCATTCGGGATCTTCCTCAAGCTTGATAAGGTCGCGTAGCGCCATCGCGACGGAGACATAAGTCCAATGGTCGTTCGTGCGCCCGATCGCGTCCTGCTCGCACTTAGGAAGCCCATTCGCGACGACATCTCGCGCGATCTCGCGCTCAGTCTTGTAAAGGTCGAACCAGTGCTTGTCGCCAGTCATCTCGTAGAGTGCGCGAAGCGTGAAGAGAAAACGCGCCGCCTCGTAGTAGGGACGCTCAGTGTCCTTTAGTCCGCCACGGTTCTGCCCCTTGAAGATGCCGTCGCAAGGGCACCACCAGCCGTTCGCCTCGAGCGCACGCGCGACTTCTGCGCATCGCGCGGCAATCTTCGCCTTTAGCGCCTGCTCTGCAAAAGGCGCGCGCCAGTACGACCAAAGCCCGATAAGCCACGGCGTCGTCTGGTCGTTAGAGCCGCACGGCCAGTGCGACTTGCCGTCTTCGAGGACGCAGCGCGCAATAAAGCCGGGAACATCGGACACCTCTGAAAGCTTCAATAGCCCTTCTGCAAGACGCTTTGCGAGTGCCGCGTCGTTGCGCGCGACGACTGCAGGCATCCACTGACCCGTGAACATCGCACCATTCTCGACAGGCGTCCACCAGCCCATCGCGTTCGGAAAAGCGCGAGCCGTTTCCTCGGGAGTCGGCATAGGGCCCTTGTAGTCCATAAGAAGCCCAGGACCATAGACAAACTCGCTCGCAAGCCGCGTGTTCGCCTGTTCCATCGCCGCCGCGACTGTTGCATGGAACGGCTCGTTGGCCGCGCTTGATTCACATACCGCGAGAAAGCTGAAAGATACAGCACACAAGAAAGGCAAAATCGATCTTCTATTCTTCATGGTTAAATTATATAAAACGGCGGCGCAGATTGCAAGCGAACCCCGTCGTCTCAGAGTTCGATCCAGTCGCCAGACTTGCAGGCGACTTCGGAAATCTTTCCGCCGCGGCGGATGACGAAGGAATCCTTGCCCGACGCGTTCATCACGAACGTCTTCTTCTCGGGAACGTCCACTATGCGGCCATCGTCGTAAAGCCCTATGATGACTTCCTTGTCGCTCTCGGCTTCGATTACGGGATACTGGAGCTCAGGATGGTGCGGCGTCAACTTGCCGTTAAGAAGCGTGTCGCGGTGATCCTGCGAGAACTTGATCCACTTCTCCACCATCGCACGATGTTCCTTCGGCGCATTGCGGAGCATGACGGAGTACTGCACGACGCCAAACATGGAATTGATGACGTAGAGCGCGGCATGCTCGGGGCTTTCCGCAAAGTTCCACTCAAGCATGTCGGAATGAACGGCGGTGCCGCCGGAAGCGAGGCGCAGGTTCGCAATGGCGAAGCGATTGCGGCGCATATTGCCCGGGCAGTCGCCTACACGTAGCATGTTGCCATATTTCCTGATTGCGGGTCCGACGTAGCTCTGGCGGAACTCGACGAGAATGTCGGGCTTTATCGCCGTAAGCGCGTTCTTGACTTCGGTCATCAGCAGGTCGACGGCGAGCGGAAGCGACTTGATGTCGCGCCCTGCGTAATTCTCCTTTGCGGCAGGATCCTCTCCCCAGATCGCGAACGAATCAATAAAGTCAAGTTTGAAGCCGTCGATGTTCCAGTCCTTGAGCGCCTTCACGTACGTATCGACGAGGAACTTCCTCACCTCCGGGAAACGCGGGTCGAGGACTGCGGCTCCAATGCCTTGGTTCTCGTTGAGGTACTTGCCTTTGAAGTGTTCGTAATTCGCGCTCTTCTGCCCGACAAACGGAACGGAGTACCACACCATGTACTTTACCCCCATGTCCTGCACTCTCTTCACGTGCGCGGCCATGTCCGGGAAAAGCCGCGGCGCCACCTGCCAGTCGCCGCAGAACGCATAACCGCGGCTCGTATCCTCCATTTGCCAGCCGTCGTCGAGGATGAACGTCTTCATGCCGAGCTTTGCCGCAATCGCAAGCTCCGCCTCGATCTCGGTGTCGTGCACGTCCTGATGGAAACAATACCAGCTCGAGTAGAGCGGATCGCAGGCGGCAGCGGGAACGCGGCACGGCACGATGCCCGCCGTCTTCTCGATCCACGAAACGGCCTCGCGCACAGCGTCGGCAAAGCCCTTCGCGCGAGCGTCGAACCTCACGCGCGTCTCGTAGTGCGAAATCGGGGCCTCGGGCGTCTCGAACCAGCCGATGCCGATCTCGATGAGACTCCCCTCCTCGCGGATGCCTTCCAGATGGTTGAGGTGGCGCACGCACTCCTCGGCCGCGACGGAGAAATGGCTCGTGTCGTTGCCGTCGAAGTAGACGAAGACCGGCATCCCCTGCGCAACCTCGGTGTGCGAACGCGCACCCCAGTTCGGGCGCATTCCGCAGTCACCGGTGTTGACATTCCAGGTATAGTCCATGCCAACCTGCGGAACGGTGAACGACAGCCGCGTCTTCGGCGGCAGTTTCTCCTCGGCGCAGTCGAGCGTGATCTTCGCGATCTCCGCGCCATCAGGCGCGACTTCGCGGGAAAACGCAAGCTTCCAGCCGTCGCGCTCCTCGCAGTCGACTTTTACCTCTCCAAACGAAAACGTGGCCACCGCAGCTGCGGCAAAAATCATCGATGTCATAATCTGCAGAACTCCTTCATTGGTATGCTTTGGTCGTTATTATACACAACATGGGGAGAAACTGCAACCTTCCCTGCTCAAATCACGCAACAAATTGCCGCTCATAATGCGCACAGCTTTTGGTGTATTCTATAGCTTCCTCGGAATGGTCTTATGTGGAAGCCATCACGTGTGATCGGAGAATAGGCAAGAACATCTAGATCGCGTAGAAAGAAAGTTGGAGTTGGAGAATGGAAATAGCCACCCTCCAACTCCAACTCTCAACTCCAACTAAAACTACCACACGATGATCGAGAAGCCTATTTTGTTGAACTTCTTTACGCGGATGACGACGATGCCGCTGCCGCCCGCGCCGCCCATTTGGTACGTGCCTGTCTGATAGCTGCCGCCGCCGCCGCCGGAGCCGGTGTTGTCGGGCGCGTTGAAGATTTCTGTGTCGCTTCTGCCGCAGCCGCGGACGCCGCCCAGTCCAGCCGAGCCGGGGATGTAGCCCGCCGTGCCCGCGCCGCCGCCGCCGCCGGCGGCGTAGATCTTCTCCTCGCCAGTGATCGAGCAGGCGACGCCGTCGCCGCCGCGCCCGCCGTAGTAGACGTCGCCCCACGTCCTGGCGTCGTGGCCGGCACCGCCCGCACCGCCGCCGCCCGCGCCGATATACACGTTGTTGCCGGTCGTCTGCGAGCCGCCGTCGCGGCCGAGCGGATAGATGCCGATGCCGACCGCCGGAACAATGGAGTTGCCGCTGTTGCCGCCGGCGCTGCCGCCCTGCACCTTGCCCTGCGCGCCCCAGCGCCCGCCCGCGCCGCCGCCCGGCGCCACGAAGACGTCGCCGATCGAAGAGGCCTCCGCCGGAACCGCATCGCTGCCCTGGTTGTTGCCGGTGTTGTAGCCGCCCTTGCCGACGGTCACCTCGTAGGTGCCGGCCGGGATGAAGTCGTAGCGATGGAGGAACGCGCCCGCGCCGCCGCCGCCGCCCATGGCGTTGCCGCCCGCGCCGCCGCCGCCGATGACCAGCACCTCGACGAGGCCGCCCTGCGCGAAGGTGATCGAGCCGGCCTCGGTGGAATTGGTGAAGACATAGACCTTTTCGCCATCCACCAGGGTCGAGTCCACGCTCGCCGACGCAACGGACGCCTTGCCGGGACGGAACGTCAGCTCCTGCGCCTCGGTGCGGTGCGAGCCAGAGACCGTCGTGGCCTCGACGAACCAGCGGTAGCTGACGCCAGCCGTCAGTTTTCTTGCCCTGACCGTGAACTGGCCGTTTACCACATCTGCGGATCCGGCCTGGACGAAATCGCCGCCAACGACGGCAAGATAGACCTTCACCGTGGCGGCCTTGTCAACCGTGCCGCCGACAGTTATCGACGCGTCTTCGCATCCAGTGATGCCGACATTGGAAAGCGTCGGTCCGTTCCCCGCGGGAATCGAGCAGTCATAGCCCTCCTCGTGGCCGTCATCGTTGGTGTGGCGCGACGTCGTCACGCCCGACGGCAACTCGAACGAAACCGCCGCGGACTCCTCAGACACGTCGACGAGCTTCGCATCCACAAGGCGCGTCGTCGTGGCGAACCCGGCCTTAAGCGCCGGCGAGTCAGGCGAGACTCTAAGCCGGATCGGCGCATTCTTGGCCGAGTTGAACTCGCCGTTCGAGAGGAAATGGATTGGCGCATCCGCATAGCCACCCGCCGGGACGACAAACTCGATGCAGCCGCCGGAGGCACGGGCCAGATTGAAGTTCGGGGATGAGACGCGCGGGTGCCTACCAAGAAGGCGGATCAGCAAGCCGTTGGTAGTGTTGTTGTAGTCAAAGGCAACCGAATTCTGCCTGTTTATGTATTCAGCGTCCTCGACTTCAAGCACTGGCTTGTTCTCGTCGCCCGCGACATTGGTGCCGCACAGCAGGTAGCCGTCTTCAAGAAGCGACCCGCTCAGGACGCGCACCTTCGCGGCCGGCTTGTCGACCCAGAGCTGGTTGAAATAACCGCGCGCGCCGTTCTTGAACGTCAAGACGGTATTGCGCCCGTCAACAGTTGCGTTGGCACCGATGTGCGGCGCCGAGCCTGTGTTGAAGTAGCAACCATCAAAGGTGACGTCGAGGTTCGCGTTGTCCGCGCTGATGCCGCCCGCCTGGATGCGGCATTCGTCTGCGATTGAAGTCGAGACGAACGTGAGCGGCGCGGACATGTTGCTCATGTTGAGCGAGCCGACATACCAGCACGGCGTGCCGCCCGAAACCGAGGTGCCGGCCGTAGCGGGAATCGCGACGGTCACTGCGATGTTCGTCTTGAAGTATGCCGTCGAGCCATAAACCGGGTAGCCGGCCGGCGTCTCACCCGCAGCGCTGCCCTTCGTCGTCAGCTCCCACTTGGTCGGGTCGTTCCAGTCGCCCGCCGCGCCGCCGATCCAGGTGTAGGTCGAGTTGTCCTGGAACGTGACGTACTTGTTGTAGAACGCCTGGCCGTTTGCGGTATAGGGGCCGTTGGTGATCGCGTTCTGCTCCGTGCCGTTCACGAGCAGGAACGAAACGTAAACGGATTTCCCCCACGGCACGTCCGCGTAGTCAAGCGTAAACGAGTGGACGCCCGTGTTGGTGAGGGCACTCGTTGCGGAGACGATGTTCTCGCTATTCCAACCGGGGCCCGTCATGAGATAGAGCGTTGTCGTGCCGGTGCCGAGGTCGGTGACGTCAATCGAGGCCGTAAGCGACTTCCCGCTGCCGGAGAGCGCAAACGAGCCGGTGTTCCAGTTGGCCGGCAAGGTCTCGGTCTCGAACGACACCGTCTTGGAGTCGGAGCTGGCGGCGGGCTCGGCATTGTTCGTCACCGTGAAGTACGCGGTGTAGACGGTGGAGTTGGCAAGGCCGGTGACCGTGTTCGTGAAGGACTGGAGCGGCGCCGTCGCCGTCCCTACGGGATAGGTCAGCGTTTCCGCCCCTCCCTCGATGACGAGCCAGATGTCGGCTTCCGTCGCATTGTCGCCGAGCTTCACAACGGTCGCGGCGAGCGTCGCGCTCGTCCCGGAGGCCTCGACGATGGCCGGCTTGCCGACGCGCGGCGCGCCCGTGTCGATTTCGGCGTCCTCGAAGACCGCGTAGCCATGATCCATCACCGTGGCGTATTCGGCGGCCATCCAGTCGGACGACGAGGCGGCGTTGCGGATGCGCACTTCGTCCATGTAGCCCTGCTGCGTCTCCGTATGGCCGGTGAGCGTGCCAAGGCCGATGCCGTTCGAGAGCGTCTTGGAGACGTCCCAGTTCTTCTGGTTCAGGTACCTCGCCTCGCCATTAACGTAGCCCCAGGGAACGGCGTCCCACACGCCGGCGAGGTGACGCCAGGCGTTGTCGGATGGAAAGCCGCCGAGCGCCGGAGCCGTGCCCCCGTTGTACATCCAGCAGTAGTCCAATTTGATCCGCATGCAGGCGAGCGTGTTGACGGTCGAGCCAAAGGAGACGAGACTGGAGTACTTGTTGTTTTCGGCGGAGGTGAACGCCTCGAAGAGGGAGATCGAGAACGGCCCGATCGTCGTCCCCGAAGTGAGCGCCGCCGGAACGAGGAAGCCGCCCGTCGTATAGGTGTTGTCGCCGAGCTGGTTCACCACCGCGCGGCCCGTCGGCGGCGTGGAGGCGGCGTAGGACGACAGGGAGTCCGCCAGCGGGAAGGCGTCGGTCTCGTTCGCCTTGTAGGCCTTCCAGCCGTTAACGGTGGCATCCGGCGTATAGGTGCCGGTGCCGTCCGTAAGGAGCTCGTTCATGTGCCAGACGCCAACGTAGTTCGCGCGCGACCAGACTTCCGTGGCCGCCGGGACTGCCGGACGCGAGTGCCCGTCGACGGCCCACTGCAGCGTGAGCGTCGTGTCGACGGAGAATTTCGGCACCGACACCCAGATGAGCGATTCGCCTTCGGGATTCCAGGTGTCGACTTCGAACGGGAGGACTGCGCCGGTGTCATCGAAGACCCAGAGCTTGTCCGCCGTCGGGCAGTTCGCGTAGGAGAAGCCAACCGGCGACGTGGAGGAAATCCGCAAAAGCACCGGGAAGTTCTCGAGCGGCGACGCCGGCGCGGACGGGAAGGAGATTTCCGAATAGTAGAGTTCATTGCCAGGCGTCGCCGCCGAAGCCGCGCCTGACGCCTCGCCCGCGCCGACGCCGAGGCTGTTCGTCGCCGTGAGGTAGAACGTGTAGTCAGTGCCGTAGGCAAGACCCTCGACCTTATAGGTGAAAGCCGCAGGGACGGCATTCGTCGTGCCGAGGTCGATGCTCCGCGTCTCGCCGCCGCCCGTCACGACCAGCCACACGTTCGCGGACGTCGCGCCCGCGCCGAGCTTAATGAGCGAGCCCGAGATCGTCGCGGAATCGCCGACGACATCCGCCGTGAGCGTCTTCACGTCGAGCGCATCCGTGCCGTCGTCCGCGCCGCTCAGGACGCGCACCACGACGATGCCGCTGCCGCCCGCGCCGCCCTGCTTCAAGTAGTTGGAGCCAAAGTTGCCGCCGCCGCCGCCCGCGCCGGTGTTGGCGGGCGCATCCTGCACGCGCACCTGTTCCGCAGGGCCGCAGCCGGGAACACCGCCAAGCCCCGCGGCGCCGCTGATAAAGCCCGCCGTACCCGCGCCACCGCCGCCGCCAGCCGCGTAGATGACGCTCTCGCCGGTGATGTCGCAGGCAACGCCGTCGCCGCCATAGCCGCCAATGTAGACGTTGTCCCAGATGCGCCCGTCGCCGCCGACGCCGCCCGCGCCGCCGCCGCCGGCCGCGAAAAATTTATTGCCGAAGACCGGCACCACGCCGCCATCGTGTCCGAAGGGATACATGCCGGAGGTCGTGGGCGTTCCAACCTTGTCGCTGTTGCCGCCGGCGCTGCCGCCGAGCGACGTGCCGCTCGGGATATCCCAGCATCCGCCCGCGCCACCGCCGGCCGCGACGAAGAGAGCGCCGAGCGCGGAGGATTCCGCATCGACCGGCAAAACGTTGTTGGCTACCGTCGCGTTGTAGCCGCCCTTGCCGACGGTGACCGCATACGTTCCGGCGGGAACGAAGGCACGGCGATGGAGGAACGCGCCGCCGCCGCCGCCGCCGCCGGCGCTGTTGCCGCCCGCGCCGCCGCCACCGACGACGAGGACTTCGACGAGGCCGCCCTGCGAGAAAGTAATCGAGCCGGGGGCGGTCGAATCGGTGAACGTGTAAACCGTATCGCCGTTCAAGACGGGATGCGGCTCCACCGTCGCGGCGGAAACGCTCGCGATGCCGGACTGGAAGGTGACGCTTTCAGGTTCGGTCGCGTGGCTGCCCGACGCGGAAACGGCCTCGGCGTACCAGCGATACGCCGTTCCGTCCGTCAGCCCGGAAACCCGCAGACGGAAGGCGCCCGCGGCGTTGACGTTCTCCGTCGCGGCCGCGGCGAAATCGCCCTCCCCTTCCGCCAGATAGACCTTCACGGTGGCGCTGCCTGCGGAACCTGGGTCAACCGACCCCGCCACGTCGAAGCTGCCGTTGCCCGCGTAGGCGAGCGCGACATCCGAAAGCGCCGGGCCGTCGCCGGCCGGAATCGTGACGACATAGCCGTCGGCGTTGCCGTTTGCGTCCGTGTAGGTTGACGTCGTCACGCCGGTAGGCAGGTCGAAGTCCACACGCGCGGTGGAGGAGCCGGCCGCGATCTTCGCATTCACAAATCGGGTCGTCGTCCCGACACCCGTCGCCAGCGCGGGCGAATCGGCGGAGACGCGTAGCAGAATCGCCTTGCTTCCGCCGGACGCGAGGATGTTGTCGCTGTAGAAGTGAAGCGGCGGCGTGTAGTAGCCACCAGCCGGCACGACGAACTCGAAGACGGACGGAGTGTCGGCGTATTTGGTCGCGTAGGAGCTGGACAGAAGCTTCGGGTTGCGGCCGAGGAACCGGAAGACCGTACCGCCAATCCCCCGATAGTCAGGCTGGATATACCCCGTCGAGCGCAGCTCCGCGTCCTCGATTTCGATCACCGCCGGATAAGACGTGTTGCCGGAGCCGCCGCAAATAGTCCCGGATTTCACGAGCGATCCGTCCTCGATGCGGAGCTTGACGCCCGGATAGTTCGGCTCAATGGAACTAAACGACGCCTCTGACCCGCCCGTAATGGTGACGACGAGGTTTCCGCCGTTCTCGGCATTGTAGGCGTTTGCGCCTGTGTCCTGGAGCTTGGGGAGCTGGCACAGGCAGCCGTCGAAGGTAATCCTGTTCGATGTCCTGCTCGCGACGATGCTTCCGACGATGTAGAATGTGCTCGTCTGGCCCTGCGGTCCAGGTGTGAAGACAAGCGGCGCATCCATATTAGTCAGGTTAACATTCGAGACCGACCAGGACGGAACGCCGCCAGAGACCGTCGTCGTTCCCTCCGTTGCGGGAATGGTCACGGTCACCTGGACATTTGTCGCGAAGACCGCCGTCGAGCCGTAGACCGGATAGCCGGCGTAGAGCGTGGTGGCGTTCGACCCCGCCGCAGTCCGCTCCCAGTTGCCGGCGTCGTTCCAGACGCCCGTCGCCCCGCCGACCCATGTGTAGGTCGAGTTGTCCTGGAGCTCGAAGGATTTGTTGCTGAAGATCTGTCCGCTGGCGGTGAAGGGACCGTTGGTGACGGCCTCCTCGGCCGTCCCGCTCACCATCATGAGCCCGTAGTAGTACTTCGTGCCCCACGGCAGGGCGGAGAAGTCGGCGGTAATCGTCTGCTCACCGGTTTCCGTCACGACCTTAGTCGCCGAAATGTTCGGGACGTTGCCGTTGCCCGGTCCCGTCATCAGGTAGAGCGTCGTCGTGCCAACGCCGAGGTTGAGAATCGGGACTGTCGCGGAGAACGACTTTCCGTTCTGCTTGAACGCGGTCTGCCCCGGCGCCCAGCCGGAAAACTTGGGACCGGTCGTGAAGACCGCCGCCTGGGTATCGGCGCCGGCGGGCGATGCCGCGTTGTTCGTCGCGGTGCACCAGATTGAATATTCCGTCTCGGGCACAAGACCGGTAACTTCAACCGTGAGGTTCGTCCGCGATGTGGCCGTGCCGGCCGGAACGGTGAAAGTCTCGCCGCCGCCGGTGACGACAAACCAGGCCTGGGCCGCCGTCGCGCCGTCGCCGGGCGCGTTGAGAACCGCCGAAACGGTCGCCTTGTCGGCGCCTACGGACAGGACATCGGGGTCCCCGATGAAGAGGAAGTCGTCCGCTATCGTCGTTTCGCCGGCCCAGTCGAGCGAAATCGTGGCCGACCAGCCGATCGCGTCGTCGTCGTCGATGTAGAAGCGCACGTAGCGCGTGTCCGCCGCGATGCCGACGATGTAGTCGTTCGTCGCCGCCGTCGCCGGGAGCGACGACACGACGAGCGAGCCGCCCTCCCAGTCCGCCGGGTTGAACCCGCCGTGCGTCGCGCCGAAGACATACCTGAGCTTGCTTATTTCACCGGGAGCCGCCGCGTCCACGGCGACCCGTGCGGAGAGGAGCGTGCCGTCGCGCACCGCCGAAATGACGGAGACCCCGCGGAGCACACCGACGCTGAGGCGGAAGAGCGAGCCGTTGCCCGGATCGACCGCGGGAAGCCAGGAGGCGTCGTCCTTGCCTGGCGCGGCCGCGCCGTTCGCGACTGCCGCGTAGCGGAGCGCCGCCTGTTCGCTGGTGACTGAACCGCCGGATTCCGCGCCGGCGCCGCCGCCACCATTCCAGCAGGAGAAGACCACGCGGCGGAAGCCGGTCTTGGCTACGGTATAGGGGCCTGCCTTGTTCCAACTTTGGTAGCCGCCGAGCTGCGAGGCGGTGCGCTTTGCATCCCAGCCAGCAACGCCATCATCGACCCAGACGTAGCCGTTGTCGTCGATCGCGCCGCCGAAGTAGTAGTCCTTGCCGGCCTCCATATACATGCAGCCCGCATAGCCGAAGCCCGTGTTGTTGCCCCATTGGTAGCCGGAGCCGTCCGTCGCCTGCCACTGGTGCGTTCCTGAGCTCAGGGCGCAGCGCATGGCGAGCGGGCCGAGCGTAACGATGCCGGACGCGGCAATATCCCAGTTCGCCGCGGCGTCGGCGGGAATCGCGCCGCTGGCCGTGACCGCCTGGTAGAGGCCGACCCCACCGAGGCCGCCGGCGTCGGAATCCGTCGAGAAGACGACGCTTTCGGAGTTCGTGCTTGCGGCGGGCGAGGCGTTGTTCGTCGCCGTCAGGTAGGCGGTCCAGTCCGCGCCGGGCTGGAGGCCCGAAAGCGTCGCCTCGACGACCTTCGGCCCTGTCGCCGGAACAAGCGGATAGGTGCGCGTCTGGCCGAAGCCGGAAACGACAACCCAGAGATTTGCGGACGTCGCGTTCTCGCCGAGGCTCTTGAGGCGCGCCGAAATGATCGCGCCCGTCGCCGAGACGGACGAAACGGACGGCGTTCCGAACACGAGCGAAACGCCGGCGGCGGCTTCCTCCACGTCGCCGAAGGAAACATAGTTCGCCGTCGCCATCGTCGCGTATTCCGCCGCGACCCAGTCGTCCGAGGAAGCCGCCGCGCGGATGCGGATTTCGTCGAGGCCACCGACCCAGAACCGCTGGTTGCCGTCGCCGTTCGCACCGAGGTAGAGCACGCCCTGCGGCGTGGCGAGCGTCTTGATCGCGCCGCTTGTCGCCGTCTGGCCGTCCTTGAAGATGGCGCCGGCGGTGTTGTCGTACCTCGCCGTAAGATGAACCCAGTCGGTGGAGGGCCAGCCGGACCAATTGCCGGTGCCGCTGTTCAGCGCAAGTTCGCTCGAATCCGACGAGCCAAGCGTGATCTTAGTGACAGGACTGTGGACCGCGAACGTGTAGCCGTGCTTGACTTCCCAGGAGGTCTGGCAGCAAACCATGCGGGCGTAGTTGCCGAGGCTTGCGGTGACTGGCCGCGCCAGGCACGAGATGGTCAGACTTGCGTTCGCGCCGAGCGTCGTCCAGGCGGGATCGACGGCATAGCCGAGCGCGGAGTTGTTGGCGAGCCAGAGCGTCTTGCCGAGCGGGCCGGGATAGGATGCGTTGCCATCGTAGGTCGGTGAGCCCTTTATGTCACTGGCGTTGAGCCCGTTCACGGACTCCGCCGCGCTGCCACTGAAGTGCCAGACGGCGTTGTAGCCGGCGCGCGTCCAGACCTCGCGCGCGGCGGGCGAATCCTCGACGCTGCCCGCGTCGCTCGACCAGTGCATCGTGATCTTCGTCGCCGACGAGAACGACGGCACCGAGACCCAGACGAGCGATTCGCCAGCCGTGTTCCACGTGTCGGCCTCGAAGGGAAGGACGGTATCGTATCCGTCCGTGAACCAGAGGTGCGCGGCGGTCGGGCAGTCCTCGTAGAGGAAGCCCTCGGGCGCGTCGTTGGCAAGACGCACGAGGACGGGGAAGTTCACAAGGGGCGTCGCGGGCGCGGAGGGGAAGGAAAGCTCGCACTCGTAGATGCCTGTTCCGGTCGGGATCCGCTTCGTCTTGAACGACACCGTGGCGGAGTCCGCGCCGGCCGAGAGGTTGTTCGTCGCGGTGAACCAGCAGGTGTAGGTCGTCTTCTCGGCGAGGTTCTCGAGCGTGACCGAGAGCGGCGCCGGAACGACGCTCTTGTTGCCGAGCGCGACGGAGCGTGTCGTGGTGCCGTCAGTATAGACGAGCCAGACGTCGGCCGAGGTCGCGCCTTCGCCGAGCGTGCGCAGCTCGCCCGTGACGACCGCGTTCGTCGGCGTCACATCCGAGACGGCGACAGGGCCGAGGCGCAGGACCTCGACGCCGGTCTCCACGTCGCCGAAGGTGACGTAGTTCGCGGTCGTCACGGTCTTGTATTCCTCGGCAACCCATTCGCCAGTCGAGGCGACGTTGCGGATGCGGGCTTCATCGAGGTAGCCGTCTAGCGTGTTCTTGCCGTCGATGAAGCAGCCGAGGCCGATGCCCTTCGTGAGCGAGAGGCTCGCGAGGCTGGGGTTGCCTTCGTTGCTACCGGAAAGGCAGACGCCGTCAGCGTAGATCTTCGAGCGGGGCGAGTTGAAGACGCCAGCCGCGTAAATCCAGTCGGTCGCGCCCTTTGTATGATTCTTGTTATGGTGGTTGGACCCCATGACAAAGATCGTGTCATTGCCGACCGTGAGGTTCGCCATTTCGTTGTAGGCAGCGCCAAAGGCGATGACACGACAGCGGCCGTTGTTGGCGACCTGCTGAGAGTTGACGATGGCGGAAAGCGTAAATCCGGAGCCGCCCAGCGTGAAAGATGAAGTCTGGGCCATTGGGACAGCAAAGCCGCCGAATGCAGCGTTGTCCTTGCCGGCGCCGTAGGCGATGTTCATCGCCGTGCCGGTGAGCGGAGTCGTATGCGCGGAGGCTCCGGTCGCCGTCGTGACGGACGCCGGGACGGCATCGGACTGGGTGACCTTGTAGGCGTTCCAGCCGCTCGCGGAGGAGTCGGGCGTGTAGTGCTTTTCCTTGGTCGAGTCGTATACAAGCTCGTTCATGTGCCAGACGCCGACGTAGTCCGCGAGCGACCACACCTGCGACGAGGCGGGGAGACCAGACGGCGCGCCGCTGGCGTCCCAGTGCATCGTGATCGTCGCCGCGTCGGAGAGCGAGGGGACGGAGACCCAGACCAGCGACTCGCCGGTCGTGTCCCAGGTGTCGACGTCGCAGGGAATCGCGTCACCGTTTTCGTCCGTGAACCAGATGCAGCCGCCAGTGGGGCAGTCCGCATAGGAGAAGCCATCAAGCGATGTCTCCGAAACCCGCACAAGGACGGGGAAGTTCGCAAGCGGCGTCTCAGGCGCCGACGGGAACGAAAGCCCGCACGTAAATTCCGCGCGGGCGGAGAGTGCAACGAACAAAGTGGAAGCGACCGCTACCACAACGGAGAGCAGTTTACAAGCTTTCATGATATATTACCTCTCATTGTTTTGTTTATATTATACATAACTTCGGGAGAAAATGCAACTAACTTAGCGCTCAAATCGCGCAGAAATCGCCGCTCATAATGCGCACGAATCTAGTTTTTGCGCTGGTATGCTTGCGGTGAAAATCCTGTAACGGACTTGAAAACGCGGCGGAAGGTCGCGGGCGAGTCAAAGCCGCAGCGAAGGTGCAAGCCGCCAATTTTAGTGGCTTCGTTCGCAATGATCTTTTTCGCGAGCTCTATGCGTGCTGAATGTATCTCGTCAAGGATAGAGTTGTGCAGATGGCGCTTGAACCTGATCTCCGCCGCACGGCGCGAACACCCCATGAGCGCCACCACTTCGTCGACCGTGACTCCCTCCGCCGCCCTTCTTCTTATCATCTCAAGCGCAAGATCGATGTTGCCGCCCTTAGTGGTGATGCGGCGCGTCGACTGGCGCCGCGTTATTTCCCTCGCCTCGAACGTCTTGACCACGCCCTTCAAGTTCGGATTGGCAAGCCGCCTAGCAAGGAGATTTGCAGCAGAAAGGCCGGCGTCCGCAAACGCTGGATGAACGCTTGTCAGCGTAGGAGACAGAATCTCGCAAAACTCCTCGACATCATCAACGCCTACGACCAGCATATCCTCTGGCATCTCAATACCGAGCCGCGATGCCATTGATATTACTTCGACGGCGACTGTGTCGTTCGTGCAAAATATGCCGGATGGACGCGGAAGCGAAAGCAGGAAGTCCTTGAGCAAGTTACACCATCTCGCTTCGCTCTTTTCTCCAAACTCGAAATACCGACTTCCGTTGAGGGTCACCGCCTTCTTAAAGGCGTCTCTCCTGCCCTTCGACCAGAATTGCGGATTTGGCCTGTCGACGAAAGCGTACGATTCGAGGTTGTGTTTGAGCAACTCCTTCGCCGCAAGCGTCCCGGCGGGGCGTGAATCCTGTATGACGCACAGAGCAGACGATGGCAACGTCGCCGGATCTCGATCTATCCAGACGACGGGAATCTTTTCGAAGTCCTTTGGTACAATTTTCCCGTCGTCAAGCCCGCTGTGTACGATGCAACCGTCCGGATTCCAGAACTCCAACAACTCCAACACCCTGTTCCTCTCGTGGATGTCGCCTATGATGTGGACGTTCCATCCTTTTCTGTTGCTGAACGACACTATGCCGGAGAGTATGTCCGCAAGGTCTCGCGCCGCAGAGGATGACAGAAAAAGTATATCGCGCTTCTTCATCTTGAACACCTCCCTTCGTCATGAGGCTGCATAGCGCGTCGGACGTCGTCCTCGGCGGCGGCAGTGAGCATCGGCATGAGAAATCCCCCGACCACGCTGCGGGCGAGAAACCCGACCATCTTCCCATCGCCCACGGTCTCGTACCAGTCCGAAAGCGGCACGCGCGACGGCGTCTCGTCCGCAAAGCGGTATGCGCCCGACACGAGAGAGTCGAATTCCTCGCGACTGTCGGCCATCGCCGCGCACCACATCGTCCAGTCGCCTTTCGTGTATGTCTTGCGGCTGTCTAACGGAACGCCGAACTTGTTTGCGAACCGGACGTACGCGGCGGTTTCGCCGCGGAAGACCTCGTCTGGGAAGAGGTCGAACCCAAGCACGCGATCCCACACGAGATTGTACTTGAGACTCCACGTCTCCGGCTGGTCGAAAGCGAGGCGCGTCGCACCGTCGCGTCCGCCTTGCGCCGCCTTGACCCACTGCATGCTCATGATGAGCGAGTCGAGCTTGAGGCGGTCGGACTCATCCGACGACGCGCCGCGGGCTCGCTCTCGCATCTCAACAAGCATCGCATACGAACGGAGGGCGAGTATCGACTTGAGCGAAAGGTTTGCGTTGTGCGCGAGGTGTCCTGCGAAGTCGTCGGTGCAGAGCTGGTCCCCGGGATCGAAGCCGAACCGCTTTAGGTATTCCGCCCACTTTGCCACAGTCGGCCACCACTTCTCGGCGAAACCGGCGTTCCCCTCCTTCTGCGCGAGCGCCGCGAGCGCTATGAGCATGTTGCCGCACTCCTCCACCGGCATGCGGTCCGCGTCGGCGTGCGGCTTGCCGGTCTTGGGGTCTGTCCCCATCGAGTACACCTGGCCCGTGGCGAGAGGATACTGCCCGAGGTCGTGCGGCGCATAGTCGTAGTTCCACTTGTCCGACGAGGCGTACTCGAGTATCGGGCGCAGCGTAGCGCGGGTGAGTTCTGCCGAGGTGTAGAGCAGGAGCGGCAGCTGCGGATAGAATACGTCCACCGTCCCGATGCATCCGTTCGAACCGTTCTCCTTCGAAAAGTAGAAGAGCTCCCCGTTGGGTCCTGTCACGAGCTTGCACGCGGCAAAACTCTGCCGCCACGCGAGCGCGCAGAGCCGCGCGTATTTCTCGCCGCCGCGCCGCCGGAACGCCGCCAGAAGCGCGGCGTTCTTCGCCTGCGCGCGCTCCCGCACCGCGGCGCATGCTCCAACCGCATCCTCCAGCATCTTCTCAAAGCTCTTTCCGTCC
This sequence comes from uncultured bacterium, assembly GCA_902761275.1. Lineage (GTDB taxonomy): Bacteria > Verrucomicrobiota > Kiritimatiellia > RFP12 > UBA1067 > UBA1067. Next base: position 29,255 of record CACWJS010000002.1, read on the forward strand.
CTGCGCCAGTATGCGGGCAGGTCGCGGTCGAACCAACGTATCGACTTCACGTCGTCGTACGCCAGGATAAAATGGTCGCCGCAGTCGACCGTCCAGGCATAGCCCCAGTCGCACCGTACCGTGTCTCCAGAGCTTCCAAGCGGATTCTGCTCCACGCGGCCGAGGCGCACGGCCGGATGTCCCGCCACCGTCAGCGCGTTGGTCGCGACCGCGGCGCTCTCGTCCTCGCGGCAGATGTTCGGGCCGAACGAAACGCGGAGCTTCCACGTCTTCGCGCCTTCAATGGACGCGGTGAGGTATGTCACCGGACGGGAAAACGCTTCGAGGTCGCTCGGATCCTTCGCGGTCAGGAACTCGAGCGTCGCACAGAGACCGTCCGCGCCAACATACCGCACGACCGTCGTGAGCGGACGCACCTCGCAGGCGACCTGTTCGAGCGCCGGAGCATCGGCGGGTTCTGTTCCGCAGAGCCGGTGCACCTTCCCGTCGGCCTCAAGCACTACGTTGAGCGGCTGCGTCTTCCACGAGGCCCAGTGCGTCGTCTCGCCGTCCGTCAGCCGGTCGTGCGGCGACCACACCGAGAAGAACGGATCGCACGTCACGAGCGGAACTGCCGGCGGCCGGAGTGGGCGCGGCACAGTCTCCAGCGTGTATGTGCCCGCAGGATAGTCGCGCGTCGTGCCGTTGAACGAAACAGAAGCGACTGAATTCTTGGGCACAGTGAATTCCCAGACGAGCGTGCCGTCGTCGTGGTAGCGCCACGCACTCCTTATGACGCCGTTCTTCGTCTTGTATGTCGCCTCGACGCTTCCGAGACGCCTGTCGGGCAGCGGCGCAAGCTCGAAGCGGTCGTCGAAGCCTCCGGCGGGGCCGGGGCGAATCCCCGCGGCCGCGCCAAAGAGCCAGTCTGCGAACGATCCATAGGCATAGTGATTGAAGCTGTTCATATCCACAGGTCCAAACCCTTTCTCCTTCGTGTAGCTGTTCCAGCGCTCCCACATTGTCGTGGCGCCCTGTCGCACCGTAAAAAGCCAGCTCGGGTCTTTGTCCTGGAGAAGAAGCGAATATGCGGCGTCCGGACGCCCTGCGTCGTATGCAAGCGCATCGAGTATCAGCGCAGTTCCGAGAAAGCCTGTCTGCAAACATCCGCCGTGGTCTTCGAAGTTTTTAAGAAGCGCCGCGACGGCAGCATCTTTCGCGTCGCCATCGTAAAGCCCGAGGCGTAGCGCGAAGAGAGCGGGTGTCTGCATGTGACGAAATATCTTCAATAGCCCCCCGTCAGGCTCAAAGAAATTCGCCTTGAGATACTTCCTCGCCTCGTCTGCCATCTTCGAGTATCGCTTCGCATCGTCGCCGCGCCCGGTCGCCTTCGCCATGTCGGCCATCCGCCGCGCGTCCATCAGCCACTGACAGCCACCAAGGTAGTCGAAATACTTCTGCGCCTCTGGTAGAAGGTATTTGGGGTCCCACGGATGCTCCGCAGGCCATGAACCAGTTGGCGTGATCTGCTCGTAGGACACCCAGTCGGCGAACTGTATGCCGTCGGTCGTGCGATGCTGTGTCAAGGCGATCCTATCTATGTAGCGAGACATCGAATCAAAGTTCTCGTCGATTATCCGAGTGTCGCCAGTCATCCGCCACGCGACCCACGGCACGGCGATTCCGGCGTCTGCCCAGCCGAGGCGTCCCCACCTGACCGCGCCCACGCACATGATCGGCGCGACAGATGGATAAAGGCCGTCTGCACGCTCAGACTGCGCATCGCGCAGGTCTGCCATCCATTTTGCGAGAAGCCCGTATGCGTCGGAAAACCTGAACGCCGCGGGCGCAAACACCTGCGTGTCGCAAGTCCAGCCCATTCGCTCGTCTCGCTGCGGACAGTCGGTAGGAATCGAAAGGTAGTTGGAGTACATTCCCCATCTGGCGTTCTTGATGAGGCGGTTCACCTCGTCATTGCCTGTCGTAATCGTACCGCGCTCCATCGACTTCGCAACAGAAGTCACCGGAATCGACCTCACGGAATAAATCTCCACAGGGCCAGTGGCCGATACTTCGGCGTAGCGATAGCCAAAGAAAGTGAACGAAGCCGTATAGCGCTCTGCGCCGCCGCCCGCAAAAACATACTTCGCAAGCGCCCCGTCGTCCGCGAGCCGTCTTAGGTTTGCACGGTAGACGCTTCCTCCAGGGCCGTCGTTCCCGCGCGACTTTTCGCCATTGCCATCGTTTAGCATCTCTCCGCCCTTGAAGGAAAGCACGACTCCCCTCTCGGCGCGGGCGACGATCTCCGGGACCACGGCGGCGTTCTGCGCGAAGTCAATGACGAGTCGCTCGCCACGCTGAAGGCAGACTTTTTCTCCAACACACAACCGAACCTTTCGTCCACGGACTGTTCCAAAGGCATTGCTTGTCGCACCTAAGATGTCCACGTCCGAGTAGACATACGATTCTTTTGGATCAAGCGCAAGATCGTGCCTAAGCGACACGCCAGGGCCCTCCATTGTGGTGACAACGCCAGTAAAGTTAGTATTCACCTCAGCCGAAGTATTTCCGGCGCACGTTGCGGCGGCGTCCGTTACACGCGCGTCGCGCACTTCACCGTAGTAGATCCCCGCACGTTCGAAAGGTGTTGCAAAAGACGCTTTCCAGCTTTCATCGGTTTCCACGATCTCGCTCGAACCGTCGCGGAACACAAGCTTCACTTTTGCGGCAAGGGCGGGCTTTACGTCTTTGCGGCTTCCACAGGAGTCGGAGAACCACGAACGCGCCACGAATGCGGAGACGTCGTTTTTCTCACCTTTGCAGCAACGCCAAAGACGCGTGACGTCGTACGAAAGAAAGTGCCGCTTGCGCCACACGTCGGTCGCGCCTGGCCGGAGGAAGTCTGCCCTGTTGCCGTTTTCCGCCACGCTGACAAGTGAGTCGTTTACATAAAATTCAAATGTCCCGAGCGCAGACGCAAAGATTTCGACTCGGGCTATGTCTGCCGCATTTACAACACATCTTGAGAAAGCAGCGGACTTTTCGTCCTTTTTGAGCTCCTCGCCCTTCCACTCTCCTGCGGGTGAAATGAAAGTAAACTTTCCAGGCGGAACGGACTTGGGATCAGCGAAGGAAGAAACTCCTACGGCCTTGTTTTCCATTCCATCGTCAGGCAACGTCGCCATTCCAACGCGCGAGTCGGCGCAGCCAAAGAAAAGGCGCCATTTGCCGCGGAATGGAACAAGCCCCTCAAGGAATACCGTTCCAGACGGATACTGCCCGGACTTCTCGTATTCTGCCTCGGGAATGAAAAACGGCTCATCAAGACGCGCGATGACCTTTGTCGGATCATCCACGGAAAAGAGAACCTGCCCTCCGCAGTATGCACCCGCCGCATATCGCGCGTCTCCATCCGTTCCTGACTTGTTCTTTCCGTTGTAAAGTAGAAGAATTCCCTTCTGGGTCAGGACAGCTGGCGGGCCGCACTCCGTGAGCGCGGAGTCGAACTTCCCCCTGCGCGGCTCGATTACGCGCAAAAGCTCGCCCTTCTCGTCGCACACCGGACTCCAGTTCACGAGGTCGTCGGAAGTCGCGAGGTTCACGAACTCCTCGCCCCAGTACATAAGATACCTGCCGCCGATCTTTGCCGCAACGAGCGAATCTCCCCTGCGCTCGCACACTACGGACGCGGACTTCGTGGCGAGATCGCGGAAGCGTCCTGAAAAGGCGGGGCCGTGCTTCGTCCATTTGAGAAGGTCGTGAGAAGTCGCAACGCCAAGACGTGGAACTTTCCTGTTCCACATCGTGTAGAGCATGAGGTATCGCCCATCGGGTGTCTCGCAGACGCGTGGGTCTTCACACCCTCCCGGCGCATCCCATTTCTCAGCACCGTCCTTGCCCGGGAAGAGAACAGCTTTGCCAAGCCGCCTGAACGACGAGCCGTCGGAGGAGAGCGCAAGGCCGATGCGCGAAGTTCTCTCGCCTATTCCTTCGCCAGATGCGTCTTCGGCACGATAGAGGATGGCAAGTTCTCCGCCGAACGTCGCGGCCGCAGGATTGAACGTGTCGCGTGCTTCCCACGCGACAGATTTGCCGCGCATGGGACAGTCAAAGCGAGAGTCTGGACGAGGCGAGACCACCGCGCCGCCTTCGCGTGCGAAGCCAAGCCAGGCCCAGGAAGACGGCGGCGCATCGCCTGCGCCCGCGGCACTTGCCACCGCAAGCGACACAGTTAATATTGCGAGCGTTGTGAACTTGTACATGTTTTAACTATTCGGCTATGAGTTCGAGTATGGCGGAGTCGTAGTCCTTGTCGCCAAGCGAAACAGGAAGGCCGAAAGTCATCAGCGCCTCGCCTGTCGGGAGTATCTTTTCGTCCATCTCGGCAACGAAGTCAGTACATTTCCCGAGAAGCGGCGAATGAGGAGTGCGCCAGCTCTCGGTGTTCAATTCACGAAGGCGATAGTGCTTCTTTGGGTCGAGCCCCTGCATGACAAGCGGCGGCAAATAGTTCTTGCGCGTGTCGCGGGAAAGCCCATACATACAGACGATGGCATGGGTCTTCTGCTCGTTCACGTACATGAGCGCCGCGTAGTCGTGTTCGAAAGGCGAGACGAGACGATACAGGTCGCCCTGCTGCACGACAGGACGTATGCGGTGATATTCCTTGAGGGCGTTGCGAGCGAAATCGAGTTCTCTCGGCTTCATGCTCTTCGGTTGCATTTCGATGCCAAAGCGCCCGGAAAACGAAACGTCAACGCGATACTTGAACGGCACTTGGCGCCCCGTAACGGTCACGTGGCTCGCCATCGCGCACGCGGGATAGAACTGGCTTGCGCCCCACTGTATCTTCACGCGGTCGCGCGGGTCAGTGTTGTCGGAAGTCCAGAACTCATCGCAGTACTTGAGCGAGCCGTACTCCATGTGTCCGCCGCCGGAAGAACACGCCTGCATGTCGAGGTTGGGGTATTTCGCCCGCTGGCGCGCGAGGACGTCGTAGTAGCCCATTGTGTAGTCAAAGTACACGTTGCCCTGATGCGCGGCGTCAAGATATGTCGAGCCGACGTTGTCGATGTTCGCGTTCGCATCCCACTTTACAAAGGCAAGGTCTGGGACTGAAGAATACGCCGCGTCGAGCTGGCTCCATATCTCGTCGCGCACGGCAGGGTTTATGAAGTCAAGGACGACCTGCGTGCCGCCGCGTCCGCCGCGCATCGGGCGGCCTTTCTCCTGAAGCGCCCAGTCGGGATGCTTCTCAAGAAGATCGCACTTCCCGATGTTCGCCATTTCGGGCTCCACCCAGAAACCGAACTTGAGCCCGCGCTTCTTCGCTTCGGCGGCAAGACCAGCAAGTCCATTTGGAAGTTTCTCCTTGTTCACGTACCAGTCGCCAAGCCCACGGTCGTCGGTATTGCGAACACGGTCGCCGAGCCCGAACCACCCGTCGTCGAGGACAAACATCTCAACCCCGACGGACTTCGCGCCGTCCATGATCGTGACGATTTCCTTTTCGACAAACAAAAGGCCCGTTCCCTCCCAGTTGTTGAGAAGCGTCGGTCTCTCCTTCGCGCCGTTGGGCATCCAGTGGCGACGCGCCCAGCGGTGGAAGTTGCGGGAAACCTGACCCTTGCCCTTATCCGAGTATGCGAGAACGGCGACTGGCAGCGTAATCGACTTGCCGGAATCAAGAACATAGTCGCCTGCGACATTGGCAGGACCGCCAACGACTTCGAGAAGATCGACCTCGCTTCTGCGGAACGACATTTCCCACGCGCCCGACCAGCAAAGCGCGCAACCGATGACGCGACCATCAGTCTCAGTCGAAGGCCCGCCTATAGAAAGCATGAACGCGGGATTGTTGAGCCATGCGTCGCGCACGCCGGAACGCGAGTCAAGGACGATGCGGCGGCCACGCTCGATAGGCCTGTCAATGACTTCTCCTTCAGAAGCCCATTCGCCTGTAAGACTCATAAGCCGCCAGTCATTGGCGAGCATTGGGAAGACGAGCGTAAACGACGACATGCGCGATATCCTCACCGCGCCCTTCTCGCCGTTGACAAGCTCTACCCAAGTCTCGACAACATCCGCATCGGCACGAGGGCGAAACGTCTGGATGACGCGGAAATTGTGTACCGCATCGCGCCAGCGGATTTTAAGCGCGTCGCCATTGCGTTCGATCTTCTCGACAATGAGATCAAGCGTAACCGTTCCGTCGTCGTGCGTGACCTTAAGTCCGCCAAAGCGGTTGAGCCCACGGCCCGACTCGCCAAACACGGAATAGGCAAGCGGATTGTCCGTGCCGAGCGAGCTGCCGGGTCCGCGACGCACCGAAAGCGCGAGCGCACCGGCTTCGTCCGCGATCTTCGGACCGAAGTGGCGCAGGTAGAACCGCTCGCCCGCGCCGGATTTCTCGCGCTCGAAGAGCATCATCGTGTTCGCCGTCTCGACCTTTACCAGCTCCGCGGCAAATGCGCCGCCCACCGCAAAGAGCAAAGTCACACACGCGGCAAACTTGGTTGCGAATGTTGTTGATCTCATGTGTTGTTTCCTATTTTGTATTTTCTAACGTATAAATTTAAGTTCTAAACTTCCACTCTCCAACTCCAACTCTTAACTCCAACTACCGCCCACTCTACGCGGCTAAAACTTAATTGTCCCCCAATTGTTCGGTTGGAGCTTGAGCTCTTCCACTTCGTCGGAGACGATGCCCGTCTCCTTGTTGAACTTGAAGACGCGAAGCACCGTGTCGCGTCCGGCAGTGTCGCCGAACGTTACGCCGAAGTCGCCCTTCGCCGTGCGCCCTGCGAGCGGCGCGGCGAGACCTAAGTCCTTCTCGGCGACGGAGAACGCGATCTTGTAGCCGCCGTCGCGCTTCTCGACCTTCGCGTCGACGGGAATCTCCTTCACGAGTTCCCACGTGACGCCGTCCTTGTAGACGCCGGAGAAGAACGTGTGCGGCGCCTTCTCCGTCTTGCTCTTCTGCTTGTAGAGCGCAGCCGTGACTTTGCCTTGCAGCGACCCCACCGAAAGCCGCAGGTCGCCGTTCGCGTCCGTAAGCTGGAAGTCAACCGTATCGCCCATCGCGTACATGTTTCTGAAATCGCTCGCTCCATTTACCCACGGCGTCTTGTCTTCGACATCGTACTCGAAGGTGACTCGTCCGCCAGCGCACTTCGCAGACGCAGTGAAGAGCTCCCTCGCCTCTTCGCCACCTTCCGGCTCAAAGTCGCAAGTGAACGCGGCGAGTTTGCCGCTGGCGAGCTGCTGCTTGAATCCGTTTGCCGTCGCAACATCCGCCTGCGTCACTTCAATCTTGCCGCCAGGAATCGTCTTCGCCGTCTTGAGCCCAGCAATCTTCGCATTGATAAAGGCAGTCTTTCCAAACATCGCATAGAGCTCGCCGTCGTCAGCACGGATTATGGAACCGCCGAAGTCCTCCGAGCCCTGTCCGGGCGGAGTGCGGTCGAGAACAGTTCCAACCTCGAACTTCTCCGGCCACGCGACGCTCATCGGCTCAGGCTCAAAGAGACCCGCCACATAGAAGCCGCGGTCATTCACTATGTGCCACTCGCCCTTGTCGGTGCCGATCACGAAGATATTGCCAAGAGCGCCAGGGAACTTTGCTGTGCCGATGATGTCGTAGGCGGCGCGGATAAGTCCGCGCTTCGCGGGCGGCGCGGAGTGCCCGCCGTGAACGCCAACATAGCAGCTCGGGATCTTGAACACGCACCGGCCAGTCGCTATGTCGTAGCAAGGCGAGTACGAATGTTTCGTGTTGTACTGTGCGTTATAGAACGCAAAGCGCCCGTCCTCGGAAACTGAGCCAGCCGTCGCGCCCATTCCACCCGAGTGCTTCGCGGCATCATCGCCCATCTTCTTCGCCTTGGCAAGATCGTAGACCGGCGCACCGCACTTTGTCCAGCCTGTCACGGGTATTACGTATCTGCCGGAGAACCAAGTCATCGCCTGGTTCATCGTCATGTACCAGCCCGTTATCCACGAGCCGAGGTCAATCGACGAGAAGTCGCGCCATTCGTTCGGCTGCGCCTGCTCATCGCCGTTTTCGTCCGCCCACGCCTTGAGACCCTTTCCAGATTGGTCGAGCTCGGCGCGGAACTTCCATTCGCCAGGTCCGATGCGCTGGTATATCTTTACCTTCGACGCGTCAGTCATCCACCAGCCCGCAATCGCGACATACACCTCGCCCTTCGGGCCGCGGCCAAAACGCGTACAGCCCCAGCCCGCGTTGCGGGAGACATAGCCGACGCATTTTGCGCGAGTCGACTTGCCGTCCAGGAGCCATTCGCAACCCTGACCGACCATGATATGAGGATCGGTCGGGCATATAGCTCCACCAAGCGCACCGTACGCCGTAGAACCAAAGAACTCCGCGACAAATGCGCCAGTCGCGGCATTCCACTTTGAAACGCGACGCGGAAGCGAGTCTCCCTCCGCTACCCAGAGAAAGCCCTTTGAGTCGAGCGCGATGTCGGCAACATTGTACATTCCATCCGTATCCCACTTGCCCGAAAGTCGACGGCCGCCCTTTCTTCCGATGCGGCGGATCTCGCCGTCCGCACCGACAACCACGATTTGATGATCGGGTGCTCCGGTCGCCATGTACTGCTCGGCGAAGATGGCATTGCCCTCATTCCTTTGGTGCGACACGTATGCAGCGTGGTCAAGCGGATTCGCCGCACGGCGCTTAACGTCCTTGAGGTTCGACACTGAAACCGAAACAACTTCCTTCTCGAAAACGAATTCGAGGCGTCCGTCCGCGAAGCGCATGCGCTTTGCAAGACCGAGCTTGAACGGATCAAGCGAGAACTCTGCGCTCTTTGTGCCTGGGAAGTTGTCGTATGTTCCTTTCGCCGCATCAAGGCGATAGACGGTGTTGCCCTGTCCGGCATCATAGACATATAGATGCCCTTCGCCGTCAACCGCAAGTGCACGAGCGGAACCGAAGCCGCCGCGCTTGTGGTGCCATATCATGTTGCCGTCGAGATCGGCGGCAACTACCGCCTGTCCCGCCTCGGCGCGATGCCACCCCATGTAGACGCGTTCGCCGTCACACGCGACAGCGCAAGGATCGCCGTGATCGCCGCCCCAGCCGCCGCCAGCGAAGTCGTAGGGGTTGGGGCCTGCAGCATGTGCCCAGCCCTGAAGCTCAATGTGAAGCGGCTTATGTGCAAGGCCTTCCCAAGTGTAAGTTCCGGCCGGCACGGGATTTCCCACATGCGTGTCGTAGCAAGCGTCAAGTCCATTCCAGAATATTTCGTTTTCACCTGCGGGAAGAGGCTGGTTGTTGAGCGGCCACGCAATGACATCGCCAGCGGCGTTCTTTATGATAACAGAGACGTTCGCCGGCTCGTCAAGCTTGAACTTGATTGGCTTGAAGCCGGGCTTCGCCTTGACTGCCTTGAGGGAACTCCAGTCGACCTCGGGCATCCCGTTCTTCATCGAGACGGGAAGCGTCCTTCCGCCCGCGAGGCGGAGCGGCTGAGGCGCGCCGCCTTTGTCGACGAACTCCGCAAGCCCCCACACGTCGGCGCGCATGAACGTCATCACGCGGTCGGGCTCGATGCCTTCGCGGAAAAACTCCTTCGTAGTTAGACGTTGATCACCGTTCGTGCGGTAGTTGGGCTCGAATGTTAGCAGCATCCTGTCGCCCGCATTCGGGCGATACGCGCCGGCGCAGACAAGCGACCACGGTATCGAAACTTCCTGGGCATAGCCGCCGGGAATCTCGGCGAACGCCTCTTTCACGCCCTTGGACATCACGTCTTCACCCTTTGGCTGTGCTGCAAAGGCGAGCGTTGCGCTTGCAGCGGCCGTGGCGTTGCGGTCGCGCCAGAACTCAAAGTGCGCAAACTTCATCGGAAGCTTCGAAACATCGGTGTTGTGGCGAAGTCCATTGAAGGCGGTCTTGGACTGCGGGCTCGTTGCCAAGCGCACCTGCATGCAGTCACCCTGCCACGGATAGTCGCTCCCAGCAAGGCCTGGATTGTTCATCGGGGTCGCGTCAAGCCAGCGGAAGAAGAAGTAAAGGTTGTCCTTGTCGTACATCGCGGAGATCCACACGGCGTAGCTTGTGCGGAACTTCTCGACGTCGGGGCAGCAGAATATCGAGCCAGAGAGATCCCAATCCGAGGAATCGGCGTCGACAGTGACAGCTCCAGGTGCCTTTATGATCCTGAACCTAACATTTTCCGTCTCGGTAGCAAACGCAGAAAGGGAGACGGCGGCGAAGACGAATGCAAGCTTTGCGATGTATTTCATGTGATTTCCTTTATTGTCGCACATAGTCAGTACCTGTTGTTCTTCATTGCCTCGGAGAAGGCCGGCAGACGATGCAGAACCTTGTAGTCGAGTTCCTTGCGGTCGTGGACGAATTCGCTCCACAAGCAGCACTCGCCGCCGATCACCTTGTCATGGTATTTTGTCGGCACTCCGGCGAGCGGATCGAAAAGGCGCATCTTGGCGGCCGGGAGAAATTCGCCTCCCGTCCAACCGCGATACTTGTAGGGGTCTCCCGGCAAGCCCTCGGCAAGGGTGAAATAGGTGTATTCAGTGGGAGAGACGATTACTTCATGACCGCGTTTCGCCGCTTCTGCGGCATACTTCTTGTCGCGCCAGCACTGGATGATCGTGCCGGCCGGAAGTTCTCCCCCGGCGAGAATCTCGTCCCAGCCGATCGCCCGCTTGCCCCTGCTCGCGATATGACGCACCATGCGTGTCGTAACCCAGCCCTGAAGCGCCTCCTCGTCCTTCAACTTGAGCGCCTTGATGCGCGCCTGGCATTTCGGGCATGCTTTCCAACGGGTCTTCGGGCATTCGTCGCCGCCGATGTGAAAATAGACGGATGGGAACATCTTCATGACCTCGTCAATGACTCGCTCGTAATATGCAAGCGCTTCATCGTTTCCGGCGCAGATGACGTCTTCGCAGACTCCCCAGACGTTCCATGGCTCCCGCTTCAAGTCGCCGGCGCACGAGAACTCGGGATGAGCAGCGAGAAGCGCGCGGCAGTGTCCTGGAATCTCTATCTCGGGAACGATCTCGATGCCGCGCTCCGCCGCATACAAGACAATCTCCGAAATATCTTCCGGCGTGTAGAAAAACGGGCCGTAGGGCTTGCCGTCGCTTTTCTGTTCGTCTCCGGGAAGCGGCGTAGAGGCGCGCGCGGCGCCATATTTCACGAGCTCGGGGAATCCGGGCACGTCAAGACGCCAGCCCTGGTCGTCGGCGAGATGCCAATGGAACCTGTTCAGACCAAGGCGATGCATGTGGTCAAGATAATCCTTGACCGTCTCCTTGCCGAAGAAATGTCGTGCCTCGTCAAAGTGGAAACCTCGCCAGGCATAGCTTTCCGCCCCTGCCGAGAAGGACAGTGCAAGCACAAGCGATGCACATACCAATACATATTTCTTTTTTGTTTTCATAAAAACTTTAAACTCTAATACTTTGAACTTTCAACTTTCAACTTTGAACTTTTCACTCCACCTTCGCCTTCCCCCAGAGCCGGGGCTCGACCCCCGCCTGCGTAGGACGATCGCTCATAAGCGCCGTCGCCTTGTTGCTCCAGTAGATGCGCTCTACCGAGGCGGCACCGGAAGGATCGCCGGTGATGCGCCCGACGTCGAGCCGCGTCTCGGCGGGAAGTTTCTTCTTCGCGATGGACGAGAGCGGCACGATGGCGCGAAGTGTAAAGAGCCCGCGGGAACGCTCGACCCACGCGGAGACTCGCTTAAGCTCGGTTATCGACGCGACCGTCGTCTTGGCGACGTCGGACTCGAAGTCGACGCGCGCCGACTTCGGCGCCTTTGGATTGACGTAGTCGTATTTTACGCAGACGACCTTTCCGCCACATTCGGCAAAGAGCAGTCGTATGTCGCCGCGAGCGGCGCTCTTGCGCGAGGGATCTGCTTTCGCGTCCGTCTGGATCATGAGATCGATAGCGCCACCTGTCTCGAAAAGCGTCGTAATGTCCTTGCCCGAGTTCTTCATCGACGAGCCGTTCTCACGGCACGTATATGCGAAATACAAATACCGCCCGTCGTGGAAAGCGCGGAAGAAATCGCCGCCTGCGCCCTTCGCGAGATCGCCACTGTTCCACACGTTGGCGGGCGGCCTACCCAAGGTGGCCTGCGGCGCGGGAACATCGTCGTCAAGTCTGCCGCCAAGATCGTCAAGCGCGTCAGAAATGTCGTCTCCACCGCCAAATCCCTTTGGCGGATCGATCCGCTTCACAGTATATGTCGGCGGAACATGGCTCATTGCGAGATTGTCGGCCTTGCGCTTCGCGGACTCGGCAAGCCCCTTCTTCGTCACCTCAAAAGAACCTGACGGAAGCCGACGGGCACCATTGAGGCCGCCAACCTCGATTATCGACGCGTGCGTCTTGCCGCAGACAATCGCGAACGCGTCGCGACCGTCGAACTTTGTCCGCTGGAACTCGCCGAGGAAATGCTCGTCCTGCATCGAGGTCTTCTTCAGGGTGTCGGAATCTGGGAACTGCGGATACGACCAGTGAAGCCCGCAGCGCTGGTCTTGCATGAGCTGCGCAAGGAAGATGCCGTCAGCCGTCATAAGGTACGCACAGCCAAGGTTTGAGTTGAAGCAGACTATCTCGCCAATGTCGTCGTTGAGCTTTGCAGAACCCCAGAAGCGCGTAGTGCCGATAAGTTCACCAAGGTTACGGCCAGACTCCGACGTCTCATGGCTGTCATGGAGAGACGGCCAGCGGTTGCGATAGCGGAAGTTCACCTTGCCGTCAGGAGCAATTGACATGAGCGGCTTCGAGAGAGTCAGGATATTTCCCTTCATATCGACGAGGTGCGAGCTCGCCGAACGCTGTTGGTGGTGTGCGGGAACGAACGGCGCAAGAATCGGCTCGCCAAGATGCGCATACACCGGATACCCCTTCTCGGTGAAGCGCACAGGAGTGAACTTGACGATCTTCGACCCGTCGCAACCGAAAGCAATCTCGAAGTTTTCGCTTACGCGGTTGGCCCAGCCGGTGCCAAGCCCAGTTACGTGCTCGTCGATGACACATTCGTCAACAGTGATCTTGCCGTCATCGTTCAGGTCTGTCCACGAGAAGGCAAAGTTCTTCCCCTTGAACTCGGGCAGCTTTGACGAGAGGAAATTAGCGTTGCCCCACGCGGCGACTGCGCGAGCGTGCCCATCTTCGTATAGATAGAGAATGTTCCCCCCGTTGCCCATGGGATTCTGCTGGTCGGTGAACCAAAGCCGTCCCTTCGCGCGAAAAGCGTATGTCGGCGTGCCACCCCAAGGGCCGCACTTCTCGTCACCAGGACGGAAGAAGATTCTTGCCGGACGATACTTGCCGTCCGCGCCCTTGTGCAACTCCAGGTATCCCCAGAACGCACGATTTGCGTCGTCTGGATCGAGAGTTCCACCCCCACCGTAGTTCGTAGGTCCGACGACGGATTTCTCGCAATGGCCAGTATCGACGTTCCAGACGCCAACACGCTTCGGCTGCTGACTTTGCTCGCAGATCCAGAGCCGTCCGTCAGGGCCAAACTCTATGCCGAACGGATCTTCGAGCGTATCCTCTTCCCATTCGCCAACAGGACGCCTGCCGCCTTTGCCAAGAGTGCGAATCGGCTTTAGGTTGCGGCCGTAAATTGTTACTATGTGTTTTCCGCAGTCGCCTACGGCAAAGACGCCATCCTCACGCACAGCGAGCCCTCCGGGATTCTCGGCAGCGTCCTTGAGAATGGTCTTAATTTCCTTCGTCGCAGGGTCGAGTTGCACGACGTCCTTGTCGCTCCAGAGAAGAAGCTTGCCGTTCGGCATTTTCCTTATCTGCCCTGCCTTTGGAACGGTAATCACGTCGATCGGCTTGTCGGTCACGGCATCCGGCTTCTCGGAAAAATCCCACACGTTTACCGCGTCGCCGCTTGTGAAGTAGGCGTGTGTGCCGATGACGGCGAACGAGCCGCCTGAGGCCTTCGTCTTCACGCCGCTCGTCTTGTTGTCGCGTGAGTCGACCTTCTTGACGCCGTTCTTGAAGCCGTAGTAGAAGTCTCCCTCGCCAGCCGAGGTGTAGGGAGTATTGAAAACCCACTGGCGTGTGCCCCACAACTTGTTCATGTCCTTGTCGCACTTGATGAGCCCGTGCGCCGCCTCGCACATCGCGGTGATGTACATGAAGTCTCCCACGCGCACGATCGACTTCGGCGCGAAATGGTCGGCCGTCCAGCCGCCAGTTCCGGCGCCGGTGTGCCAAGGCGTCGTCCCGTCAGGGAGCGGAGTCGGGTAGAAGTAGCCGCGGTAGGTGAGAGTGTGCTCTGGAATCCAAACGGCGGAATACGTATACTTGCCTTCGCCTTGCCGCACGCCGTCGTCAGGACCCGTCAAATCCCAATCGACGAAGCCCTTGCCTTTTTCAAGCGGCTCCTGCGTGATGACGTTGCCGACAGTCTCGCCTGCCGCATTCCGTATCTGCACAGAAACATAGCCGCGTTCCGGAACATTGACCGGTATCTCAACTGCAAAAGTCGCCAGCGCCATGGCGACGACGGCCGCCGAGCAGGCGGGAAGAATCTCGTATCGTTTCATGTCGCCGTAATTATACCAAATATCGTCTTCTTTACGCAACACATATCGCTTATATTGCGCAAATATTATCGCTCACAATACGAAATATGAGAAGCCGCGACCAGACCTCTTCAGCCATCTCCTCTCACGTTATCGTCATCATTTGCTGTTCCACCCATAAACCTTTTTGTCACACCATTCGCAATCCGTGGTCTTTGGCGCGACGGCAACAGCGCGTATCGACAGGAACGCGCTCGCCTACGATCAGAAAAGTTCAGTCCTCGCCAGAAACAAGGTGGCAAAGCCGATCGAATAAAAGCTGCGCAATCAGAACTGCAGGACGGCTTTTACATCCTGCGAGGAAGTCGCGGAAATCGTGACTGCGAGAAGCAAGTCGTCACGCATCTTCGCCTCTACAGTTCCACCCTTCGGCGCAGACGCTGACTTGAACGAAAAGCCCTCTGGCACTCGCACGAAATAGGTGAACGGGAAACCGCCGACTGCCTTTGCGTCAAGCGTGTACGTCTTTGCCGCCGCGTCCCACTCGAGCGCATTCAACTCAACCGCACCCTGCGTGATGTGCCTGTCGTCGCCGACAAACTGGGGATGGTCCGCCGCCTCGTGGAGCGCGAAGAGCCGCACGCCACGCGGCGGAACTGCCGCGGAAAGACTGCCCTTCCGCTCTCCAAGGTAGGTATCCGTCCAGAACTCCCACGCGACGAAGCGTCTATCTGGGTCTTCGCCGAGTTCATTCCACGAGACGGAAACGACTTTCTCGTCATCGCCCCAGTTGAAGAGCGCGACGACATGCCAGTCGCCGAAAGGACGCGACACGTTGAGATCCCAGACCGGCAGGTGTCCGAACATCGGATAGAGCTTCCCCGGACGCGTCGGGCACACGGGAAGCGCCTGCTGGATGAGCCGCACACGGTCTGGCGCGAGTTCAGCGAGCTTGTCGCCTGCGAACGTCTGCTGCCCGGGGAGCGCGACGACCGTCGCCTCGACCTGCGCCTGTTCGCGTGCAAGCGCACCTTGCGAGACGAGCATGCAGTCTGGGTCTGACCAGAACACGTTAGCGTGCGCGAAAAACTGGTTGACCGTGCAGCGCGCCTGAAGAAGGATGTTCTCCCACTTTACCGGCTCGTTGGGGTGGACTATGTCCGCTCCCGTGCGGCTAGCGTCGGCATAACCCGCCTCCGCACCAGTGAAATGACCTTGGCAGGCGAGAAAGATGCGATCGTCGCCGATGCCCTTCCTGTACGCGACGACGGTGCGCTCGAACGGATTGGGACACGACGGGTCATGCATGACTGCACGGATCTCTGGCCTTTCGTAGAGATGTGCGCAGTAGCCGTGATTGCGGCCCGACATTCCGTCGATCTTGAAGAACTCGTACCCCCACTCGTGCGAGGCCTTGTCGAATATCGAAGTCAAATGCTCAAGCGCACCTGGCGCAGTCGGGTCGAGCGTATACTTTCCGTTCCATGAGCGGATGGGCTTTCCTTCCTTGTCGTGGAGGAACCAGTCTTTGTGCCGCGCATAGAATTCGTCGTTGCCTGTTCCATAGGGCGCCATCCAGAGTCCCGGTCTGAAACCGAGTTTTCGAATCTCGTCCGCGAGCCACTTCATCCCCTCGGGGAACTGCGTCTTGTACGTCTCGAGGTTCATGTTGTGGAAATTCGAGACGGGGAGTTTCGGCGAATTGTCCTGCCACGACTCGATGTTCCATATCTCCATCCCAAACGGCTTGAACCACTTCGCGGCAAAACGCGCCTCGTCAAGATTCTCCTTTGAGCCGGCTGTGTCGAAGTAAGTATTCCAGCTGAGCCAGCCAGTGGGCGCATGGGGTGAACGATCGCGGTTCGGAGCTCGCCAGTACGGCACCCAGCGCGACTTGTACCAATCCTTGACGATCTTGACTGACATCGCGTTCGCAGTCGCGTCGTCGATCTTGAGTTTCGCCGATGCCGACAACTTTCCACTTTTCTCTTTCAGCTTTAAACTCTTGAACTCCAGCGCCTCGTCCGCCGATGGCGAGAAAAGCGCGTCATCGAGATTTGAGACGGCGTTGCCGCTCTTGACGGAAAGCACCCTGTCGCCCGCGATCGGCGAAAGACGGCACGGATACGCGTCGTCCCGGTAGCGGACTTCTCCGGCGAACGAGAGCGCCCCTTCGTATGCGAACGCCGTGCGATGGTAGACGAGCATCGAAACGCCCTCGCCGTCCGGCTGGAACGAAATGTAGCCGTTCACGTTGTCCCGCGCGTCAACAAGCGCAAGACGTTCTTTCGCGCCGTCGCGTGGCGAGGCGACGCGCCAGCGTGCGGCCGAACCGTCCGCGCCGACCCCCGCTCCCGTGACGACGGCCGGTCCTTTAAACGAAACCGTTCCCGAAACTTCGGCAAAGCCGTCGGCATGGGACAGGACGAGTCGTTCGCCTTCGTCGGAAAAGGCGACGTTCCAGCGTCCCACGGAAAAACCTGTGTCTGCCCAGACGGTCGCGAACGCCATCGCTGCGCAGGCGGATGCTGCTACTCTCTTCATGCCTTGAAGCATATCAAATGAGCTGCCATGCGTGCGCAAATGACATGTCAACTTTAACAGGCGAGCCGACCTTGTTTTAATTTGTTTGATTTTCATTGATCATCTCCGCAATTCCGGAAGAAGTTCAAAGTCGAGGCATACGCGTCGCCCAGATATGAGCCGACATCGATGTCCTTTATCTCGTTCCACGTCATGTCCTTGATCTCGCGGGACTTCAGTTCCCCGGAGATGCCGTGCGCAATGCGCTGGAGCGTCGGATCGTGAAACGCGATAGCGACACCGTCCTTCGTCAGCCGCGCATCCGCCTCCGGCGCGACGCCGTGCCCCCAGCACCAGAGGAACGTCTCAAGCGAATTGTCGGGACGCGTATCACGCCCGCCGCCGCGATGCACCTGGCAGCGATAAAGGCCTTCTCCGCGAGTCACCTGAGCGCCAGCTGAGGACAACTTCTCCGCTATTTCGTCGGCCGCAAGTGCGACCGTCGCCGACATTGCACAGGCAAACGCAATTAATTTCCAGTTCATGTTATTTGCTCCTTTCGCTTCGATTTTTCGTCAATCGCCAAAGACCGTGAACTCCACTAGTCCCGGCGTGATACCGGGCGGTGCGGAGAGGACGACAAGGCGAACCGCGTCGGCGACCGCCTCAGACGCCTCGCGATAGTCCACGAGCAGGTCGGTATCGTTGCGCGACGCATCTAACCACGTCCACCACTCGCCATTCGAGCGGTAGTCAACCCTGTAGCGGAATGGACCGGGCATCACACCGCGATTCGTGTCAAGCCCGATGTCACGCCAGATGACGCGGAACGAACGGATCGTACTCTCTTCAGGGAACTCAAAGACGGTCTTTGACGGCATGCTCTCGATCGCAGACCACGTCTTGAGACTCATGTCGGTCGCCTCGCGTCTATCAGACTTGAGAGGAATCGCCTTCCATCCAGTATCACCCTTCTTGCCGGAAGACGGTAGCCACTGCGGCGTCTCGGTCGCCTTTCCGACTGCTATGTCGCCGTTTGGCTCAAAGAAAAGCCTGTCCTGTGCAAGCAGCCGCTCGAAGCTGTGGTACGCAGACACGACCACGCAGCTGTTGATCCACCAGTCGCCGTTCCTGTCGCACCAGATCGAACCATGTCCGGTGCCTGTGACAAGACCCTTCTCCGTAATGAAGAAGGGATTGTTCTTCTGCGGAACAAAAGGCCCAAGCGGTTCAGTCCCCTTCATCGCACACCAGCAGTAGCGAGGACTTGCCGTCCCGTATGTGGCGAAGGTTAGGTAGTACGTGTCGTTGCGCTTGAACACCCATGCACCCTCGATGAGCCCGGCGAGCCACGGATACTTCTCCTTGTCGAACTCTACGAGGCAGACTGCGGAACCAGGGACTAAAGCGCGACGCGGATTGGAAGGGTCGAGCTCCACTCCCCATACGGACTTGGGCTTTGCGCAGCATCCCCAATAGAGATAGAGCTTGTCACCGTCTACCAACAGAGCGGGATCCCCTGTCCATGGCATCTGCGGGTCAGACGAGAATGTATCCACCTCGAATCGTCCAAGCGTCCTGAACGGCCCAGTGGGCGAATCTGCAACACTCAGCGGCCCTCCAGAAGTGCAGAGGTAGTATTTGCCTCTGAATTTCGTGACAGCGGGTGCATAGGCGGCCTCAGACTGCACTGGAACGTGCCTCCACGTCCCGCCGAAATCCTCGCTTGTCCACATAAGCCCAGCGCTCGAATAGAGATACCACGTGTCACCCTCCGCAAGCACTACAGGATCGGCAAGTTCGCGGAACTGGCGCACTTCCTTGAAGCCGCAGGCGGCGTTAGCCCAGCAACTGTACATCCATCCGCTTTCTGGAATCGCATCGCCATTGCGGCAGTCGCGGCAGAGAATGCCGATAGGAGTGTCCGGAATGGACATTGGGTTGCAGAATGTCGTCGCGGCATTCGCGGCGAACATGCAAATGTAGAAACACGCCAATATATTCCAGCTTTTCATATTTTCATTCCTCTCTTCGGTGTTGAAAGGTCGGTGTCAGGCAAGGGGAACTCCTCGCCCGAGACGAGGCCGGTACCGAGGCGTTCGGCGCCGACTGGCTTGAAATCCGGGCGCGTCAAAGATGGCGGCGGAGCGATGCCGACATCACCGGTTGCAGCGTTGATCATCCAGTATTCGCGCGGAACGAAGAAGTTGTCTTCAGAGCGGCACGGGTCGGTCGCAAGGCCCGCAAAATGCGGCGTCTCCGGCATGATGTTGTTGATGAAGACGAGATTCACCGGCATGCAGTCGGTGTAGAGTTCCTTTATGCGCGTCGAGTGCGGATAAAATACCGGCGTCTTCCTGTAGCCAAGACTCTTGTCGTCGTCGCACGCGAGCAATCCAAAGATGCGGTTGCCGACGAGCGCGATGTTGTTGGAGCCCTTGAAGTGGATAGCTTGTTTGGAAAGAAAATCGTTGCCCTCAAGGAGTATCGGCCCGTGGACAACCTCAAGATAGAGATCAGTCTGCGCATTGGCCCAAAGCGAATTCTGCGCGAGGCGAGTTCCCTGCCCCATCCAGTCGAGCCAAACGCCAAAGCATCCGTTGTCGTGTATGCGGTTTCGGCGAATCGTCATCCCCACCGCCACATGTATCTTGATTCCC
>CACWJS010000003.1 GCA_902761275.1 uncultured bacterium
GTCGGCGCGAGGCGCTCCTTGAAGCACTTGATCGGCACCTTGACTGGCCAGCGCTGCATCATCTGGACGGGAACGTCCTTGCCATCGGGACCGGTAAGCGTCGCGATCGTGTCGGTCACGGTGTAGTCACCGGCAGGGGCGAGCGATTTGACGGTGTAGACGCCGCGGAGCGCGAACGGAACCATGATCTTGTGCCCAGGCATCGTCTTGTCGTCGAAGATGCCTTCCGTCACCCAGCCGAGGAAGTCGCCGGCCGTAACGCGGTCACCGACCTTTGCAATCGGGTGGAAGTCCCACTTCCTGTCGCGGGGAAGCCCGGAGAGGTACATGCCGCGCTGGAGGAAGAACTCCGCGTCCTTTGAAATCTTGCTCGCTTCCTTCGCAAGATCGGCGAGAGGGTTCTGGAGACCGTCGTAGACCTGTGCGAGCATGCCGGGCCCGAGCTCTGCGGCAAGCAGTTCCCCCGTGAACTCTACGCGATCGTCGACCATGAGGTCTGTCGTCGCGTCGAACACCTGCATGTCGCAGCGCGTGCCGCGCACGCGCACGATCTCCGCCATTAGCTTCTTTTCGCCGCACACGGCGTAGCCGACTTCGTTCTGCGCCACGGCGCCGTCAAATGCGACCGTGATCATGTTGCCGTTGACGGCGACGATTTTTCCGGTAGTTGTCATACTTTTTCTTTCGTTTCTGCCGTAAGCTTGTCAAACGCAGCGTTGCCCCTCTCTGCCGAGACGGCGGAGCGGCGCAGCGCGATCCTGAGCCGAACCGCGTAGGTGGCGAGCGCACCTGAACCAAGCGGCGAGGCCGGCGGGGTAAGTTCGCCTGCGGCGTCCCACCAGACCCTGTCGATCATGTCCTGGCGCTTCGCGACTTCCTTCTCCTGAAAGCAGGCGGTGACGCGGTTTTTCCAGTAAAGTGAACAGCCGTCAGCTGGGCGCTCATACTTCGCGCCGCCTCTCGCGACGGCCATGGCGTTGCGGAGCTGTGTTTCGAGGTCGTTCCATCCCGACGAGGCGACGAAGCGCTCCGCGTCTGGCGCGGTTTCCGCGAACTTCTCCCACGTAATTGGCGCAGGCGCGTCGAACGCAAGCGTCGGGAGACTTGCGACTATGTAGTCGGTGGACATCACTTGAGCAGCTTCGCGAGGTCTGGCCTGAGGCGCTTTGCAAGCTCGTCCGCAATCACGTCGCCGGTGAACGCATGCTCCACGCGGCCGCCGTCGGTCTTGACGGAGAAGCCGGTTCCGAGCGTGTCGTCCATGACTACGGTGACGTTACCCTTGGAGGCGAGCTGCGCCTTGAGGGCGGCTGCAAGCTTGGGAGCCGCCGCGACTTCGACGGAGCCGACGAGATCCTTGATCGCCTCGGCGACGAGTGCGGCAGCCGTCTTTTCGTCTGCAAGAGCGGCGTCGACGTCTGCCTTGAGGACTTTTTCGAGAAGGGCGGTCACGGACGACTCTATCTTGAGTATCGTGTCGCGCTCGGCCTGGCGCACCGTCTCTGCGGCGCGCGCGGCGTAGTCTGCCGCGGCCTTTTCCGCGTCTGCCTTGGACTTCGCGGCCTCGGCATTAGCCGTTTTCACGATGTCGGCGGCCTTTGCCTTGGCGTCGGCAATTATCTTGTCGGCTTCGGCGCGGGCCTTTTCAATGCCCTCGCGGTTGATCTTCTCCAAGAGACTCTGCAAATCTTCAGACATGTCGTTCCTCCAAAAAAGTGTTATAAATTATATCTTTTTTATTGCCCGCAAGTCAAGGCAGCGACGCATTTTTTGGTATAATGAGGGTGGTAGAAAACATCGAAAACATCATAAACGAGGAATCGAGACATGAGAGCATCAAGCATAGCCGCTACGGCGTTCCTATTTTCCGCAATGACGACCTTCGCGGCCCCGGTAGAATGGGATTTCCCGCGTATGGGGAGCTGCCACGAGGGAATTGCCTTTGGCGACGGCAAGACTGGCGTCCTCGTCTGGGGTGGCGGTGACGAGATTCGCCTCACGGTCGGGCGCTCCGACCTATGGGACCACCGTGGCGGATATTCCTGGATGCCAGAGCAGAACTACACGAACATCGTCGCCGCCGTCCATTCTGGCGACAAGGACCGCCTCTACGGACTCTTCAAGAAGGAAACGCCGAAGGGCCAGCCGCGTAACCCATATATGCTTCCGCTTGGTCGCGTCGTGATCAAGGTTCCCGGCAAGACGCTGAAGCGTGGCACGCTTGACCCGTTCACCGGGCTCGGTAGTCTTGAGTTCGCCGAAGGCGGCGCGGTTGGCCTTGCGATGTCGAAAATGGTAGGTGGCACCTTTGCGATGGCGTTTCCCAAGGATGTCGCGTTTGAGGCCAAGACGATTCCCGCAACCGACTTCCCTGTCTATGAAAGACAGCTCAAGCCGATTGGCTTCGAGAAGGCGAGCGTGTTTGATGTTATTGACGGGGACGGAAGCTGCGGCGGCCTGCGCTGGAATCTCCCCGCAGATCCATCCGTCTGGCTTTCCTGGTTGAAGAAGGACAGCGTGATTACTCTCAAGACGGGTCGCGGCGGCGACAAGACAGTGTATGCGGACGCAAGGCATTTCGACAGCATTGCGAAGGAATCGGTCGCGTACTGGAAGCTTTTCTGGTCCGAAGGTGCGCGCGTGAAAGTGCCCGATCCCGTGATCCAGCGCGTCTACGACTACGGCATGTACCGCTTCGGCGCGATGACCGATCCGGACGGCGTTCCGGCGGGGCTCCAGGGCGTGTGGCTCGAGGATGACAGGCTCGTTCCGTGGAACGGCGACTACCACTTCAACATCAACGTGCAGGAGTGCTACTCGCCCGCGTTCCGCGGCGGGCATTTCAAGAACCTTCTGCCGCTTTTCAGGATGGTCCTCTCGTGGCGGCCGCTTCTCAAGGACAACGCAAAGAAGTTCGTCGGCATCGACAATGGCTATGTCCTTCCGCATTCCGTCGACGACCGCGGCGTTTGCATTGGCGGCTTTTGGACCGGCACTATCGACCACGGCTCTACGGCGTGGGTCGCTGCGATGATGATGCGGTATGTGCGCTATTCGGGCGATGTTGAGTTTCTAAAGGGCGGTGCGTTCGACTTCATGAAGGGCGCGATGAATGTCTACCGCGCGATGATGGAGGAGGAAGGCGGCAAGCTCACGCTTCCGCTTGGGCCTTCGCCTGAGTGGGGTGGCTCCGACGTGAGAAGCGCGGTCGGGCGCGATCCGAGTTTCCAACTCGCCGCGGCCCATCGTCTCGCGCGCGATCTCGTCGACGCGGCGAAGCTTCTTGGTGTGCAGCCGGATGCGATGTGGCTCGATGTCGAAAAGCGTCTTCCGCTGTATTCTGCCGGGGAGAGCGGCATAGAACTTTTCCGAGGCCAGGCGCTGACGGAATCTCACCGTCACCACTCCCACATGGCGGGGCTTTATCCTTTTGACACGCTCGACCTCTCCGACAAGGAGACGCGCGATGTCGCGGCGAAGACCTACGGGACATGGGTCTACCGTGGAACCGGGCTTTGGTCGGGGTGGTGCGTCCCGTGGGCGTCGATACTCAATACGCATGTCGGGAACGCCCAGGCGGCGGTGGAGTTCCTCAGGTCGTGGGATGCGTACTTCTGCAACCCTGGTCACGGCTCTTTGCACAACGCGTACGCGCCTGGCTTTTCGACATTCACGATCTTTGGTAGCTTTGCCGGCTCTGGCGACGGGCAGATAATGCAGATGGACGGACAGTGCGCGGCGGCGACGGCCGTCCTCGAGATGATGGCGCACGAGGTGAACGGCAAGGTCGAGTTTTTCAAGGGCTGCCCCGAGTCGTGGCGCGAAGTCTCGTTCGAGAACCTTGCGCTTTCCGACGGTCGCCGCGTAAACGGCCGCCGCATCGACGGGAAGATTGCAATCGAGGAAGTGAAGTAAGCGCCTTCGCGCGGACGCGGTGGGGCGTGTTTCGGCTTAGGGCGAGAATCGCCGCGCCGCCCGATGGCGAGGCCTACGCCCGACCTGCTCGCACCCCGCATAGCGCCCGCTTCGCGGCTCACTTCGTTCGGGGGATACCAACCCGCAGTTTGCGGGCACCCCACCGACATGATTTTGACGCGCGCGTCTTCACGCGCGCCCTTTACGCCGGTAGTCAAAATCACGTCGGGCCCGCAAACTTGCTCGCCCTCGCTTTCGCTTCGGGTTGGTTCGTGCACTGCACGAACCACCGACAAGCGGCGGCTACCTCGGGCGCCAGTCGGCTCTCCGGCCTCTGCGCTTCGCTCCGACCATCGGTCGGCGCGGCGACTGCCTTGCGGTAGAAAACACATTCCGCCGAAACACCCCCGCCGCGTCCGCGCCCTAACGCTATACCACCGCGACGCTATCTGACTCTAATCCCACCCTAACCGACTCTAATCGGCACTAATCGACCCTAATCGATTTGTGTCTGATTTCGTCCGCACCATAATCTCACGAAGTCGCAACTTACGATTTTTCGGCAATCTCGCCGCAGATTTTGCTATAATACCCACATCCCGCGAGGCGGTATGCGCGACGCGGGGTCATAGTCCGGAAAACGGAAAAGGGCAAGTTGATGAGTTGAGAGTTGTGAGTGGGTGAGTTAACTCCTCCACTCCCTCGCTCCTCCACTCCATCACTTCTCCCCGCTCCCACCGGGCGTTTAACAATGTAGCATCAACGCTACACGTCGTTCAGCAGAAATACTAGCACCATTTCAAAAATAGGACGACATGTAAGTGGAGATGCGCTCAATTGGGCGCATTTTCTCTTCGTGCATCCTATTTAGCCTGTGCTAGGGCTACTGCTGAGTGCATGAGAGGGAATGCGCTCTTTTTTATGCATGCGAGGCGGTCTCCGCGGCGAATGAAGCGCGGCAAGATTTTCCGCGTTGAATTCTCGCGCAGAGGCGCAGAGACGCGGAGTTGCGGGGGCATGGTAATGAATGATGCGAAAGCGTTGCTTGCTGCAAAACGGGCGAAGAAGGATGAATTCTACACGCAGCGCGTTGATATTGAGAACGAGCTAAAACACTACAAATCACATTTCAAGGGAATGACGGTTCTTTGTAACTGTGACGATCCGCGGCAGAGTGAGTTTTTCAAGTTTTTTGTTGAAAACTTCGAACGGCTTGGTTTAAGAAAATTGATAGCCACTTGTTATAGGTCGCAGGATGTCGATCTCTTTTCGCAAGGAGATTGTGAGCGTGCCATTTGTCAGGTGTACGAGGGCGACAAGAACGGCAACATGATTTTGGATGATAACGAGATAGGTGTTCGTGAACTCAAGGGTAATGGTGACTTTCGGAGCGAAGAGTGCATTGATATTTTGAAGGACTCCGACATAGTTGTAACCAATCCGCCTTTCTCCCTCTTCCGTGAGTATATTGAGCAGCTCGCCAAATACAAAAAGAAGTTTTTGATAATTGGGAACGTCAATTCGTTGACATACAAAGAGGTGTTCCCGCTTATTAAAGGAAATGAATTGTGGCTTGGAGCATCGATTCATAGTGGAGACAGGAAATTTGGCGTTCCTGCCGACTATCCGCTCAACGCCACATCGTGCGGTGTTGACGAAAATGGGCAGAGATTCATTAGGGTGAAAGGCGTTAGATGGTTCACGAATCTTGATTATCCACAGCGCCATGAGAAGTTGCCGCTCTATAAGAAGTATTCGCCAGAAGAGTTTCCAAAATATGACAACTATGATGCGATAGAAGTTGCAAAGACATCTGACATACCATATGATTACGATGGTGTGATGGGTGTGCCGATTACGTTTATGGACAAATACAATCCTGAACAGTTTGAGCTGATTGGCTGTAGTGATAATGGGGCGGTGGCCGATCAATACAAATTGCCACATTTTAAGCGGCACAACGAACCATACATAAATGGCAAGAAGATGTATAAACGGATATTCATTCGTCGCAGAAAGGAAGTGGGGAAACAGTCGTGACAAGATTTCGTCCGCACCGTAATCTCATTTTGCGACCGAAACAATCCTGTCAATCCTGTAAATCCTGTCTAACAAACACACCTCGCGCACTCCGCGCCTCTGCGTGAGAAGAAATATCGAAAGAAAAGGAACACGCCATGAAAATCGAACTGCATAGAATAAAGATACGCGACCTTGTCGACGGATATGTCGATGACGCGGAGAGCGGCGTGAGGGGGTGCGGCGGACTGCTCGACATCAGACCCGCCTATCAGCGCGAGTTCGTCTACAAGGAGAAGGAGCGCAATGCCGTGATCTCCACCGTGATGAAGGGCTTTCCGCTCAATGTCATGTACTGGGTCAAGAACCCCGACGGAACATTCGAGGTGATGGACGGACAGCAGCGGACGATTTCGCTTTGCCAATACTACAACGGCGACTTCGCGTGGGGAGAGCTTGACCTCGCGGCAAAATACTTCCACCGCCAGCTCCCCGACGTGCAGGAGAAGTTTCTAAACTACGAGCTGATGGTCTACTTCTGCGAGGGAACGCCGACGGAGAAGATCGATTGGTTCAAGGTCATCAACATCGCGGGGCTGAAGCTCACCGCGCAGGAGATGCGTAACGCCGTCTACTCGGGCCCTTGGGTCGCGGACGCGAAGCGCTACTTCTCGAAACCCGGGTGCGTCGCGCAGAAGATCGGCTCGCCATACCTGAACGGAAGCGCGGACAGGCAGGAGTATCTTGAGACAGCGATCTCGTGGATGGTCAACTCGCAGAAGGACAAGGCGATCGAGGAATACATGGCGATTCACCAGGGCAACGGCGAGGCGACGGAGCTATGGCTCCATTTCCAGAAGGTCGTGAACTGGATCGAGACGCTGTTCCCGAAGTATCGGCGCGAGATGAAGGGGCTTGAGTGGGGGCGGCTCTACAGGGAATTCTCCGCGAAGAGCTACAACCCGAAGGCGCTGGAGCGGCGCGTCGTGGAGCTGATGACGGACAAGGAAGTGCAGAACAACAAGGGGATTTATGAGTTCCTTCTTTCCGGCGAGACGCGGCGCGAGAAGTTGAACCTGCGGCAGTTCGACGACGACGAGAAGCGCGCGGCATACGAGGCGCAGAAGGGTGTATGCCCTGTCTGCGGCGGACACTTCGAGTATGAGGAGATGGAAGGCGACCACATCGTGCCGTGGTCGAAGGGCGGCAAGACCGTTCCCGAAAACCTGCAGATGCTCTGCCGCCGCGACAATGCGCTGAAAAGCGACAGGTAAGAATATGGTAAAATGTCAGCTGATAAATCTTGGTTGGTGCAAATGAAGGGTTTGTGAAATGAACGAAAAGGCAAGGCGAGTGGTCTGGACGCTGGTGCGAATCGTATCGGCATTGGTGATCGGACATGTAGGATTCTTCTGCCTTATGTGGCTTTTGCCGCTGATGACTGACGTGGTGGCTTCCGAAATAGGTTGCCTCTGCCTCAGTGCGTTTGCGTTCTTCATGCTCAGGGTTCGCCATTGGCGTTTCTGGGTTGCCGTCGTGATTGGCGTTGTTCTTTGGGTTGCCACAATGAGGGTGCATGTATACACAGATCCTCTGTACGATGATGCTTGCGGGTATACGCGCTACATCGGGCTGCCGTTGCCGGCGCATAGAGTTAATGAATGTTCGTCTGGATTCTCGGTAATGTTTGACGGCAAGCCTGGAAGGTCGGCGATAAACTTGCTTTTCTGGTGCTTCCTCGCCTACGCGCTTGTCGTTGCGCCTCGCATTGTGCGGTGGTTTCGGGAAGTATGGCGCAATCACAAGAAGTGTGTCGTCGCCTCCGCGGCAGTTTTGTTGACGGCTATCGTGTTGGTAATTGTCTACCGTCAGGAAATCGCTGCAAACTGGTATGCGCCTCGGAATTGGCAGTCGCCGCACGGCCATGAGCGACTGCCAAGGCATCTTTGGCCTGAGCGCACCTGGTGGGAGAATGTGAAGAGCTATTTCTGAGAGCGGCTTTTCGATTTTTCCCGTAGTGAAAACCACGCCAAGCTGATGGTTGGAGCGAAGCGCAGAGGCCTGAGAGCCGATGGTCGCGGACGCGGAGGGTGTGTTTTGGCGGCATGCGCGTATCCGCGGCAAAGCTAGCAAGCCCTAAGCCTAAGTGCGGCAGTTGAACTGGCGGAATCAACATCCCGCCAGTTCAACTGCCGCACTTAGGATAAGAATGCGCAGACAAACATCTGGGGTGTTGAAAGGTTGTATTCTGGGGGGCTGGTCGCTCTTTTGGACAAGGCGCCGGCCTATGGCAGAGTTGACGTCGTCAGAAGAAGGAACCATCGTGGAGTGATCATGACTGATCTTGTGAAGGTGAATTACGAAAATCAGCCGGACAAGGATCCTGTCGGATGGACTGACGACCCCACTTGGAGCGTTTTCAGGAGAGGACTCGCCAGGAATTGCGGAGGGGGTAAATTGGTTACCGCACCAGATGGCGGCAAATACCACTACTCCTTCTATTTTGCTGTTGCTCCAGACGTTGACAAGTTGAACAAGTTCTACTGGAAGTAAACGCAATCATGCTATAGCAACACTGCGGCGCAACTCGTGTTCCAGCGAGCTGCCGCCGCGTTCGTTGTGAGCGCGGCGGTTTTTGCTGCAAAGACTAGATTCTCGCGGATTTGTTCGGCATGAGATTGAAACGTGTTGCACCGCGATGAACGTTCTGTGGACATGTGGTGCTTGACGTGCGGTCTGATAAGATGGTATAATTCGACCAAACAAATGACTAGATCGAAGCCAATCATAGAAATAGTTTAACGATGCTATTGAGATTTCAAGATTGTATGAAGCGTTTCGGATCGCCATATCAGATAGAGAAGGCGGTGCACGACGGGCGTTTGTTCAAAATGATGCCAGGCGTCTATTCCGAAACCGGCGAAGAGAGCGAGATAGAGGTGTTGCAGGCCAGGTACCCCAAGGCAGTGCTGACTTTGGACAGCGCGTACTACTACTACGACATGACGGACGAGATCCCGGAGTTGTATGTTCTTGCCACGGCGGACAATGCGCCTCGAATAAAGGAGCTGACCGTTAGGCAGGTATATGTTCCGAGCGAGGCGCTGATGGTCGGTGCGATGCAATACGATTACGAGGGGGAGTCGTTGCGCATCTACGACATTGAGCGGCTTCTGGTGGAGACAGCACGGATGAAAAACCTGATGCCCGCCGATTTATACAAGGAGGTTGTGCGCTGGTATCGTGCGAATCTTGAGAGACTTGATTCATCGAAGATCGGCGAATACGCAGTGGCCTTTCCTCACAAGGATCGCATAATGTCGGTAATCGACGCGGAGATATATTGATGAAGCCACTGAAAGATCAGATAGAGGAACTTCAGTCCAAAGGCTATAGCGCCGTGTTGGCATCGGCAAAAGTCGTTCATGATGTTGTCTTGATGGCAATAAGCAGAAGTGGATTTAAGGTGAATGGGACGCTGAAGGGCGGCGTGGTGATGAGTGCGCTTACGAAAGACATCCGGCGCGCAACTCTTGACATGGACATAGACTTTGTCCATCACCCGATAAGTGATGCCGGCGTGAGGCGGTTCGTCAATAGATTGTCAAAGTCCATGCCAGGACTTGACTTGGTCATCCGAGGCCGTGTGCTTGATCTTAAGCATGGAGACTATCGCGGCAAGCGGATATTCCTTGCGGTCAAGGATGAATCCATTCCACGGTGGATTAGGACCAAGATGGACATAGGGGTGCATACACACGAGGATATCAAACAAGTGGATGTGCGTTTTGACATTTCGAACGAAGATGGCTTTGTTGACCTTCAGGCGAATCCCATAGAGCAAATATTTGCAGAGAAGTTGCTTAGCCTTTTGCGGCATGGGGTTGTCTCAAATCGACCGAAAGACGTATTTGACCTTTATTACCTGTCAGAGAGAGTCTCTGTCGCAAAATTGAAGCCGTGTGTACGGGAATTGATCTACGAGAACAAACGTTGTCGAGTGAACGACAAGGATGAAATGGTGCGAATGTTAGACATTGTCTTTAATGCGCGGCCTTTCCTGCGACGTTTGAGCAATGCAAAAGCGAATTGGCTTCACGTTGATCCAGAAGAAGCGATCGCAGGAATCAGGCGATTGATCAAGAATTTGTAGGTCGTGGAACACGACCTAAGCCTAAAATCGCCGCGTTCGTTGTGGGCGCGGCGTTATCTGCCGTCGAAGCAGGAGGGTGCACGGGGCTTCTACAAGGTCTGGGTAAGCGACGCGCCGATCGAGGCCGAGTAGAGGCGGCGCGGCAAAACTGACACCGACTGTGACAACTTCTGGCACCGACGCAAGCGGCAAGATGACTTTTGTTGTCACTCCCGGCGACGGCACGGCGGCAAAGGCGTTTTTGAGAATTCGGAAATAACAGCGCGTGAGGTTGTGCCCGCCGGATTATGGTAAAATACCTGCATGAAGTTCGGCGCGGCGATTTTGGTGGTGGCGTTGCTCGCTCTCTCCGCTTTTGCGGGGGCGCGGGTTGTCGTGCCGTCGCTGCCGGAGGCGGTGACGCCTGATGCGGAAGTAAGCACCAACATCGCGCTGAATGTCAATGCGGCGCGGCTGCGGACGCTGACGCTTTCAGTGGAGTTCGAATCGTGCGTGATGAACGAGGTGCTTGTCGCCATAGGCGCGGATGCGGACTTGGATGGTGATCTTTCGGTTGACGAAGCCGATATTGTGTTTGGCTGCGACTGCGGCGAGTGGTATCGCACCGATCTCCGCACGGGCACAGCTTCTACAGAAGGGTCTGACCCTTCTGTGGAAGCTACAAACGCGGTTGTCATCGGGAAGCGCGAGTTTGATCCTGCATGGAATCTCGTAAAGATCGTGCGGCGTGGATTCGGCGAGATAGGCGAGACGGTTTCGGTGGACGAGGAACGCATCCGGTTCGACATCAGGATCCGGTGATGGTGGACTGGTTCTATATCGGCTACTGCACTGTAATGGCGATGTTCGCCGTTGCGTTTGCGTACGCTGCTGCCTTTGGTCTCCGCGCGCTTCGCCGTTTGCCGCGCTCGATTCTGCTTGGTTTTGCCGCAGCCGCGACTGTCGCAACCCTTACAGCGCAGAAGACGAACAATGTGCCGCCGAACATGAATCAGCCACAGATGCAACAGGGGGGTGGCGTTTCTCAGACAGAATTTACAGGACTGACAGGATTTGGAGAAGACAGTTCGAGTTGGAGAAATGAGAATTCCACTCTCCAACTCCAACTCGAAACTCCAACTCTTAATCCTGTCCAAACAACAAGCGATGATATTGCGCGAGGCTGGCGCGTCGAATGTGCCGCGACAAATGAAAACATCTCCTACGAAATGCCGCCGAATGGATCGCTTGTCGGGAACTGGAACATCCACGGCGCAGCGTCATCTTTCGGAAACAATGTGGTTGATTTTGGCGTCTTGCGGACGAGCGGGACGCTCGTCCCTACCAATTGGTCGTTCCCTCTCGGCACGAATGATGAGGTGTTTTCGTCATTTTGGTATTTCATCGATGGACGCATCCGTCCAACTCCGCGAGATGCCGCGCACGAAATCTGCGCTGTTGGCGTTCCAATGTCTGCCGTTCCAGGCCAAAGCCGACTGTGGCGGCTTGACGGCGACGATGGTGCCCGCATCCTCACATGGGAAAACTTCTTCCTCGGCGGCGACACAAACGCGCCTGTCAACGCGCAGATCATTCTCCGACCCAATGGCGATTTCATCACTCGTTCCAACGAGGTGGAAACCGCGTATCGCCGCGTCAACCCCGACGACTGGGATGATGATGGGATCCATAACGAGCGAGATGCGAACCCGGCAAGCTACGACGGAGATTTCTTTGGCGTGGTAAACAGCTTGCCGCCAAACGCGAATGCCGATGCCTACTACTTGCTTGATCTTTCGGTGGCAGGGGTTCTCGGAGTTGCGACAATCCGCGTCACGTGCGACGGAGTGGTTTTCCCGATATGCTTCACCATCGTTGAGCCTGAAAGTATTGTTGCGACGAGCGTGTGGTGCGAGACCAATGAATGTCCTGGCGTCGCGGGGAATTTTGCCGGGTACTTTGATGTTGCCGTCATGCCGACAAATGTTAGTTTTCAGGCTATCTTAACGGCAGAGCTTGGATATTCGGCGACAAATGCCGTTGGCTTTTTTGCGTTGTCCGAGCATGTTGGTTTGCTCGACCACTCAGTTCATGGAGCGAATAATTGGCATGGAGTCGGCTGGGGCAATAGTTTTTCCGATACAGTAGCTTTCAAATATTTTCATCCACCGTGGGGGAATGGTGGATCGTTCACATGGCCGATAGAAAATGCATGGCGGTTGCGTTCTGATGGCTTTGTCACCAACCGAATGCCTTGGAGATCTTCATACGACCAACGATTTGAACTTGATGCCGATGGGACTACACGTATCAGGAAATTTGACTATGTGCTACAACAGGGAACAAATCTAGAATTTCAAGTTATGGAGGAAGCAAGATGAATGGTGTGCTTAAAACGATGGTCGGCTTGCTGGCTGCATGTCTTTTGCAGGTGGCATTTGCAACAACCGTTGAAGAGGCGCGAGCTCAGGCGCTGTCGTCGACAAACTACTGGGGTGTTTCATTTGCTGAATATCGTTTGCGGGTTGGCGAGTCTGTCCCTTTCCTCGCGACTAACGGAACGCTGTCGGCGCGTCAGGCCCTTTGCGATTGGTATGTGTCTCTTGCCGGATTCGTCTCACCAACCAATTCAGTGACTGACTATGAATCTTGGTTGGATGAGCAGGTCGTGGCGTTGTCGGCATATTCGCGCTTCCTGGTTGATCCACAGTTTACAAACGCTTGGGTGGCGGCGGCCTGTCGTCTCGGTGCTTTGCGAGATGCGATTCCGACAAAAGACGACCTCCGTATGGGTATGAAGAACAAGCTTTTTGTTGATGGACTTCTTGTAGACAATAATACCGTCAAAGAAATCAAAGGGGATTTCCTAAGGGAACAGGATTTTGCATTTGCGCGGCAATCAGCGTCTGACATTCTTGCTCGCCCTGTTGTGGATGTGTTTGGACAGAAGGGGATTCCCAAGCTTCCAATCGATGAGAGGAGTGCGTTTGCTTCAAATTATGTCGGCACGGCCCGCTTGTCTACGGAGGAGGCGAATGCGGTTCTTCAACAATTGAGCAGGTGAGCGGTAGAATAGTGAAGACCGTGCCAAGTTGATATCCGGAGCGGTTCAGCTGCAGGGTTGCGGCGTGACGGCAAGGCGTTCTGCGAGGGTGGTGCGGCGCTCGCGCACGACGTTCGTGTCGATCGCGCGGTTTACCGCGTATGGAACGCCGATGAGAAGGACGAGCTTCTTTCCGCGCGTGATGGCGGTGTAGAGGAGATTGCGCTGCAGCATCACGTAGTGCTGCGTGTGAATCAGGACGATTACCGCCGGGTATTCCGACCCCTGCGACTTGTGGATCGTCGTCGCGTAGGCGAGCACGAGTTCGTCGAGATCTCCTGCGTCGTACTTTACAGGCCGTCCATCGAATGTGACGATGAGCGAGCGATCCGTCGGGTCGACCGCCTTTATAAACCCGACGTCGCCGTTGTAGACATCCTTGTCATAGTTGTTCCGTAGCTGCATTACGCGGTCGCCTACGCGGAACGTCGTTCCGCCGCGGATCAAGGCCGCGCCCGATGGGTTGAGCGCCTTCTGCAGCTCGAAGTTGAGACTCTCCGTGCCGAGAAGATTGCGGCGCATCGGCGTGAGCACCTGCACGTCCTCGAGCGGGTCGAGCCCGAACTTGCGCGGAATGCGCGTCGTCATGAATTCGATTGCGCGCCTAAGGCACTGCTCAGGGTCTTCGCACCGGACGAAGTAAAAGTCGGTATCGCCGCTTCTTATCTCGAGCGGCTCACCCGCGTTCACGTGGTGGGCGTTCGTGACGATGAGCCCGCCAGCGTCTTGTCGGAAGATCTGGTCGAGGCGCGTAAAGGCGATATTGCCGGACTTTATGAGATCGCCAAGGACATTCCCTGCGCCTACGCTCGGCAACTGGTCCGTATCGCCGACGAGCACTACCGCCGCAGTGGATGGAATCGCCGATAGCAGATCGTTTGCAAGCTTGATGTCGATCATCGACGTCTCGTCGAAGATAAAGACGTCGCCTTCAAGCGGGCTTTCCTTGTTGAACGTGAACTTGTTCGTTACGGGATTCCACTTGAGAAGACGGTGAATCGTCTGCGCCGCTGCGCCGACCGACTCTGACATGCGTTTCGCTGCGCGACCCGTCGGCGCGGCGAGGACTACTTTAAGTTTTTTCGCGCCATAGATGTCGACGAGCGCGCGGATTATCGTCGTCTTGCCGACGCCCGGCCCGCCGGTTATGATGGAGAACTTGCTCGACAGGCACTGCTCGAGAGCGTTCGCCTGCTGCGCGGCGAGCGAGAAGCCCGCTTTTTGCTCCCACCATGCGACGGCCTTGCCCGCGTCTACGGGCGTGAAGCCGGGGAGGGAATCCCTTATTCGCTTTACATGCGAGGCCGTCTCGCGCTCGGCCCACCAAAGCGAACGCAGGTAGATGCGGCGGGGAGAGGTGTTTGAGTGTTTGAGTGTTTGAGTGTTTGAGTGTTTGGGTTGGTTGGCTGGTAGTGGGATTGGCTGGCTGGCGGGCGCGGCTTCGCTTTCCGCGATGACGCGGCCTTCGGCAATTTCCTTCTCAAGCGCTTCGCCAAGAATCTCGGTCGGTATTTCGGTGAGTTCGTTCGCGTGGAGAAGGAGGTCGTTCTCGAAAGTCCAGCAGTGTCCTGAGTCCTCTGCCTCCGTCTCGAGCGTGTAGGAAATTGACGCGCGCGCGCGAAGGGGCGAGTCCTTCGGGATGCCGACGGAGAGCGCGATGCGGTCGGCGGTAGCAAAGCCGATTCCCCAGATGTCGCGGCAGAGCTTGTAGGGGTCGGCCTTTACGATTGCTATTGCGTCTGGACCGTATTTGCGGACGATCTTCGTCATCTTCGCTATCGAGATGCCGTAGGTCTGGCCGAAGATCATATTCTCCCTCAGGGTCTCGTTCGCATGCCAGCTTGCGCGTATCTGCTCGATCTTCGCTTTGCCGAGCTTTGGCACTTCGACGAGCCGTGCCGATTGGTGGGAGAGGACATTCAGGGTGTCTTCGCCGAAGGTTTCGACGATGCGCTTTGCGAGAACCTTGCCGACGCCCTTTATGAGTCCCGATGCGAGATAGCGCTCTATGCCGACGAGGGATCTCGGCGCTACGCAGACGATTGACTCGGCCTTGAACTGTCGTCCGTGGACCTTGTCGGTCACCCACGAGCCGGTCGCGGAAATCTCCTCGCCTTCCCATACCGCCTGTGCCTTGCCGACGACGGTTATCTCGTTTAGTTGCCTGAGAGCGAAGCCGGAAGGGAGTTCGACATGGAGGACGGTGTAGCCGTTCTCGTCGTTGTGGAATACGACCGACTTGATCGTTCCCTCGACTGTCTCGCTCGCTTCATCTGCCATTTGCGAATATTATACCAAATGTAAGTCTGCGGCGTCCGAAGGCTCCGGGTGTGCCGAGACTTTTATGAACGAAAGCTCGGCATGTCGGCATCGTATCGATTCCACATATACGGTTCCATATGTGCCGGCAAATTAGCGCTAACGCGCGGCCACAAAAACTCGGCTGCGTTGCCGGACGGCGCTTCGCGCCCTATGCGCGGCATCCCGTCGCAACGGTCTGTAGGCCCTTGGCCTCCGCCGTGCGCCGTTCCGCCGCGCAAGCCTATCGGCTTCCGGCAGCGCACCGAGACACGAATGCCGCCTACGCGGCACACGAATTTTCACGAATGGAATCACAAAACCCATTGCCTCCCTGAATCCGCTGCCTATCTCGTCGTAGACTTCATAGATCGCTCTGCGAATTGCGTAGCATTCATCTGGGTAAATCAAACCTTTGTTCATAAGGCGATAGTTATAGCAAAAGTTGCCCAAATTCGTGTAGCCCCGAAGGGGCGTATTCGTGTGCCGCGTAGGCGGCATTCGTGTCCTGCGCAATGTCGCAGACCGAAGGTCGTAGCGCAGTGGCGATGCACGGCGAAGGTCTCGATAGTCAATAGTCTCCTTGAAGGGCAAAAGGGTGCTCAGACGAGACCTTCACGCCGATGCATCGACTCTGCGCACAGGCGGCGAAGCCGCGCGACTTGCGCAGGGTTCGTGGTTGCGCGAAGCGCCCCTATCCCATTGACTTTGCATAAATAGCTCGTTGCACCCTCCGTATCAAATCCTTCGCTATGCCGCAGACCTACGGGTGAACCTTCTTGGGGTGGATGGCGTTTAACGGGGTATGAAAAGCAAGATTATCGTTGTTTGCGCCGTTGTTGCAGGCGCATTGAGTGGAATGGGAGATGAGGCGAACACCTCGACGAACGCGGTGGCCGACTTGGGGACGGTCGTCGTCGAGGGCTCGGCCCTCTCAAAGTACCGGCCAGAGACGGTGGAGGGTGCGACATTCACCGGCCTTGCTCCTGAAAAGTCGCCGACGGTCGTCGACACGCTGACCGAGGACTTTATCCGCGAGCACAACCCGACTGACCTACACGACCTTCTCCGCTATGTGCCTGGTGTCGAGACTGGCGGCAAGTCGCTTCTCGTCCGCCAGCCGGGAACATTCCAGATACGCGGCATGGGCGGCACGGAGCCCGCATTTGACGGTATTGTGCCGATTGGGCTCGGCGCGGGGCTTTTCATGGATCCGTTCCTCATGGAGCGCGTCGAAATCGTGAAGGGCCCGATTGGCTCGCTTTCCGGCGGCGCGGGATCGCAGCAGAACAACTCAGGCGCGGGCGGTTCGGTCAATATGTACTTGAAGGGCGCCAACTTCCGCGGAGACAGGATCGACTTCCAGGAGAACACCTCCGTCGGGCGTCATACCTGGCGCCAGCGCGGCATGATCGACGCGAACGAGGTCTATGGCGACGACAAGTTCGCCGTCCGCGCAATCGGCGCGTTCGACGTTTTCTCGCCGGCCTATCTTGGCGAGGGTTCGCAGAAGGGTGCCGACCCGCGGCAGTCCTACACGATTGCGCCGTCGTTCGCGTGGTGTCCTGTCGAAAATGTGACGATCGGGCTCAAGTCGATGTTCCAGAAGACCGACCAGCCGAGCTACATCGGCGTCCCCGTCTGGCATGGACGGCCCGGCGGCGGCTATAGCTGGTACGAGTCGTCGTGCCGCAAGGGCGACCGCTCGAAATACGACTCGATGTACCTGAATCCCTACGTCGACTGGCAGGTCACCGACGACTGGCTTCTCAAGTTCGGCGGCGCGTTCATGTTCTCCGACTGGGAGCAGAGGACACGCGAGCCGTACATGAACAACAGGGAACTTTCCGATTTCTACGAGACCGGCGAGTGGACGAGCGGCGAGAAGTACATGACGTCGGGCTTTTCCGAGTCTGATCGCATAAGCCGCAGCTATAACCTCTACGCGCGCTCGGTCTACACGAAGGATGAACTGCCGTGGGGCTTCAGGAACACGCTTGTCGTTCAGCCCGACTTCTGGTACCGCGAGTCGACGAGCGGCTTCGGCGCGCCCGTCACGCGCTACGGCACGACGCTTCAGGACTCTCTTGGCTGGGGCTGGGTGACACTCCTTGGCGGCGTCCGCTACGACTGGTTCACGGAGAATCCGCAGACGACTACTGCGTCCAATGGCACGACCACGCACTACCATCGCGCAAACGAGTTTGCGTTCTCGCCGCGCGGCGGTCTCACGGTCCAGCCGCTCGACTGGCTCGTATTCTTCGGCAACCTTTCCCAGACGCGCACTCCGACACTCGGCTACCGCGATGCCGACGGCAACAGGCCGACCGATCCGTGGACGGCGACGCAGATGGAAGGGGGCTTTCGCGTCCGTCCCGTCGAGAAGCTTTGGTTCTCGGCCTCTGTCTACCGCATCGACCAGCGCAACACGCCTGTCGCCGAGACGATCAACAATGACACGTACTACTATTTCGAGGGCAAGAGCAACTCGCGTGGCGTTGAGCTCTCGCTCGCGGGCGACATCACCGAGAACTGGACTGTCCTCGCGATGTACTCGTACAACCGCTACGAGAACCGCAACGCCACTGGAGCTGCGCCGTCGGTCTTCCGCCGCAATCCCAACCACACGTTCTCGCTCAACACCTCCTACCGGTTCGACTGCTGTGATCTCCTTCGCGACATCGTGGTCGGATGTGGCTATCGCTTCCGCTCGAAGAGCTTCGCGACGATGCGCGGCGCGTTTGTAGACAACAACCTCTATTTTGCGCACAGCCACGTCTTCGACGTCAACGTGTCTGTTCCGCTGACGAAGTTCGGCGGGCCCGAGGATTGGACGCTGACGCTTGGCGTCCGCAACCTCTTCGGCGAGAAGTACTTCGAGTCCGCGCGGCACTTCTACGAGTGCCTCGTCGGCGAGCCGCGCACGTTCGAGATCGGTCTCCGCGCAAGGTTCTGACGGGTAACCCTCCCGAGAGTATGGTATAATACCTATATCACAAGGAGGATTGTATGGTCGACTACAATGCGCTGAAGAAGAAGTTTCCGACGAAGGATCCCCAGAAGAAAAAGAAGCTCGCCGCAATCAAGGCGATAAAGCGCGAGTATGCCGCCAAACGTGCGGCTCTCGGCGGCGGCGCACCTACTTTCAAGAAAGGCGTCGTCTTCTATGCCGTCGTGATCCTCGGGCTCATGATCCTCGGCTCGCTCGTCCTCTCTGTAACCGGTAAGGGCGGCCCCAAGGAAATCTCCCGCGCGCAAATGCTCGTCAGGAAGTCGATAGACTCCGTAGCCGTCGCGCTCGGCCGCTACCGTTACCACGTCGGCAGCTATCCGTCGACAGAGGAAGGGCTCGAGGCGCTCGCGGCAATTACGCCGCGGAAGAAGGGCTGGAACGGCCCGTACGTGAACCATGTCGTGAAAGACCCCTGGGGGCACGAATACGTATATGTCAACAACGGTGAGAACGAATACCCGACGCTTTACTCGAAGGGCCCCGACGGCAAGGCGGGAACGACGGACGACGTCCTTCCGGATCGCGCGCTTTACGATGCTCCTTTCAAGGACACGTCGTGGACGAAGGGGTGGATGCCGTACTACCTGCGCGGCTACGTGCTTGCGCCAGACAAGCGTACTAAGTCCGCGATCGAGGAAGAGGTCAAGGCCGTGCTCGCGGCTGAGCAGGGATCTGCCGAGGGCGAGTTCCTCCTGCGAGACGGCTGGGAGTTTTCGCGCGACACGACGCATGGCGACGGGCGCTGCCTTCGCACCGTAGAACTGCCTCTTGGCTCTGCTGGCAAGTTCGTTGCGCTCAGGTTCTGCGGCGTGATGGCGAGCATGGAGGTATTCCTCAACGGCGAAAAGGTCGGCGGCTGTGACGACAGCTGCACGTCGTTCGAGGTTGACATTTCCGCGAAGATCAAGTTCGGCGAGAAGAACGAGCTTCTCGTAAAGTCTGGCGCGGCGAAGCGCAATGGCCTTTTGGGCTCTTGCGCCGACGTCTGTCGCAGTGTCACGCTTGTTGTCGAGGACGCGGAAGACCGCGCGATCTGGGGCTCGGTCAAGATCACTACGCCAGAGATTTCGCCCGAGCGCGCGAAGGTGCATGTCGAATACCTTACGCCCGTGAGTACGAACCCGATTGTCAACGAGTTCGAGGTAGAGCATCCTGTTCTCTGGGATGTCGTGAATCCGAAGCTCTACGAGACGACGATTTGCGGCAAGAAGTATCGTTACGGCTTTCGTACCGCCGAGTTCACCGAGAACGACGGCTTTCGCCTGAACGGCCGCCGCGTCCAGCTGAAGGGCGTGAACTTGAATCCCGATTTTGGGCAGCTCGGCATGTCGTTCGACAAGGGCGCGCTACGCCGCTTGCTTGCGACCTTGAAGGACATGGGCGCTAATGCGATAAGGATGCAGAACAATCAACCGGCGGATGAAGTGCTCGATCTCTGCGACGAGATGGGAATATTGGTTCTTGCATCCTTGCCCGAGAAGAGCAATCCCAGTGTCGTTGCACTGCCGCAGGTGGCCGATTTCGAGGAGGTTGAGGAGTTGTTGGACGCATGCGCCATGCCAAAGGAACGCTATTGGCTCTACCGCTCGTACTGGAACGACAGGAAGGATACGATCCATCTCCTGCCGCACTGGAACTGGGATGGGCGAGAGGGCGAGAAGGTCACGATTGTATGTTACACAAGCGGCGACGAAGCGGAGCTTTTCGTCAACGGCGAGAGCGCGGGACGCATGAAGAAGGCAACGGATGCCGGCACTGTCGTCGGCAAGGACGATCCGAACCGCTACAAGCTGACGGAACGCTATCGCCTCGTCTGGGAAGTTCCCTACGAGCCGGGCGAAATCAAGGTCATTGCGTTCAGAAATGGCCGCACGATGGGCGAGGACTCGTGCAAGACGGCGTACAAAGCGGCGGCGGTGAAGCTTACGCCCGAGCAGTCTGAACTCGCTGACGGCGAGCTCGGCTTCGTGAAGGTCGAGATAGAGGATGATGACGGAACCGTGCTGCCGCTTGCAAAGGACCGCGTGAATTTCAAGCTTGAGGGGCCTGGCGAAATCGTGGCCGTTGGCAATGGTTCGCACAACGGGCTCGACTCGTTTGCCGAGACATCGTCGCATCCGCTCTACTACGGGCGCGCGCTCGTGATCGTCCGCAGGACCGGCGGCTCGGGGCTTCCGCTAAAGCTCACGGCGTCCGCGCCGTCGGTGAGATCTGCGTCCGTGACCTTCAGCCGCAAGTAGGGCATTTTATGGTATAATATGAAAAACGCGTTTCCGCGTCGTCGCGGGTCGCGTTGGGGCAAGTCGACATGGAATCGCTATTCAGCATAGCGGCAATTGCGTTCTGGGCGCTTTGCGCGGCCGGAATAGCATGCTATGCCTCCGAGGTCGCGAAGGACGTTACCTACGTCACTCTCGCGGACGGTCGCCGCCAGGAGCGGTCGATACCGATTGTGTTCAAGCTTCTTCTCCCGTTTGTGGGCAACCTCGACAAGCTTGTCTCCCGCCCGATGTTCGCGAAGCAGATCGAGACGGCCGACTGGATGCTAGTCGCGGCGGGCTTCGAGGGGCTTCTATCCGGACGCGAGTTCGTCGCGCTCAAGATTCTCTGCCCGATCGTCCTTGGCGCCGCGTGGACCATTCTCATTGCGCTTCTCGGCGCTGCGCTTCCGGACTCGCCGTTCTCGGCCGGTTTCGTGCCCATAAGTTTACTTGGCTTTGCCCTCTTCTACCTCCAGCCGATGAT
Organism: uncultured bacterium; assembly: GCA_902761275.1. Lineage (GTDB taxonomy): Bacteria > Verrucomicrobiota > Kiritimatiellia > RFP12 > UBA1067 > UBA1067. The sequence goes on from CACWJS010000003.1 coordinate 21,226, forward strand.
GTGGCTAAGGGGCGCCCTCAAGAAACGCCATCTTGCGATAATGAAGGCGTTGCCGTTTGTCCTCGACATCCTTACTCTTTCTGTAGAGGCCGGCATGGATTTCATAAGCGCGCTTCAGCGCAACTGCCAGTCGCGGAAGCTCGACCCTCTCAACGAGGAGCTTCTTCGTATGACGAAGGAGATACAGGTGGGCCTGTCGCGCCGCGAGGCTCTCCGGAACATGGCCGATCGCGTCCGCCAGAGCGACCTGAGGTCGGTCGCGTTTGCGCTCATCCAGGCCGACGAACTGGGTGTCTCTATCGGCGCGATACTCCGCATACAGTCAGAGCAGTTGAGAAGCCGCCGCTTCGACCGGGCCGAGAAGCTGGCGCACGAGGCGCCGACGAAAATGCTCGGGCCGCTGATGCTTTGCATTTTCCCCGCAGTGTTCATAATCCTGCTCGGGCCAGTCCTGTCGCAGGCGATGAAGGGGATGCTGTAAACAGAGGAAAGACAAAAAATGTCGAAACGACCAGAATTGCTTATCACGTCCGGCCCGATGTCCGGCACGCGATTCGAGGTGGGGCCAGGGGGCGTGCGTCTCGGCCGCTCCTCCTCGAACGACGTGAGCATACCCGACGAGGAGCTCTCCCGCAACCACTGCCTCTTCGAGCAGTCCGGCGAGGCGGGGATACGCGTGACGGATCTCGCGAGCGCAAACGGCACGTTCGTCAACGGCGAGCAACTTGGCTCTGATTCCCACGGGCTCAAGGTGGGCGACTCGATCGAAGTCGGCTCGACCGCGATCAGCGTAATCGGCGAGGATGCGTCTCTTGCATCGCGTCCTGCTGGCGCCAAGGTCGCCGCGACAATCGACCTTGGCCTTGGCTCGGCTTCCGCCGCAGCGCCGCAGGGAGAAGTCGCGTCGCGCAAGCCGTCCAAGGCGCAGGGCGGCCGTCAGCGCACGATGATTGCCAATGTCCTCTGGATAGTCGCCGCGCTTACGGTGGCTGCGGCGATAGCCGTCGTCCTCTGCGCCCCGCGCGAATCCGAGAAGCCAATCGCTCCCGTCGTAGAGGAGAAGCCCGAGCAGAAACTCGTCTCGCTACGATACGAGAAGGTCGAGGCAGACGCCTCGCGGGTGTTCAGCTATAGGATGGAAATCGACGAGTCTGGGGTCCTGCGCGTCGCGTTCGACGACGTGCCTGGCGAGAACCGCCACGTCGACAAGAAGGCGAAGCTTTCCGACAAGGCGAAGAAGAGGATCCTCGAGATTCTCGAAAAGCCCGGGTTCGCCGCGCTCGAGGACGAGTATGTCGGTTCGAGCGTGGAGGACGAAAACGCTCTCAAGAGCTTCAGGATCCGCGTCGTCCGCTGGAACAGCGTCAAGGACGTTCTCGTCGAGAACACTCAGGAGCCCGACGCCTTCCGCGAAGTGAGGGATTTGCTCGAGGCGTTCTCCCGGAACGAGCTCGGCATCTGGGCTATACAGTATTCGAAGGAAAAGCTGATCGAGCTCAGCGACGAGAGCGCGAAGGTCGGCGATTCCAAGTGGGACGACCGCGAGGTCGAGTACGGCAACCTGAGCGCCGCCGTCAAGGCCTACAAGGACGCGCTCTTCTACCTTGAGACGATCAATCCGAAGCCCGACGGCTACGCGGAGATAAAGGAGAAGCTCGCGCGCACCGAGGAGGAGCTCAAGCAACGCTACGAAGACCAGCGCTTCCTCGCTGACAAGGCGATGAACCTCGGCGACTGGGAGGCGGCGCAGAACGAGCTCAAGATACTGTGCGAGCTTGTGCCGGACAGGGACGACCCGCGCCACGCCGAGGCCAACGCGCGTCTCGTCGACGTCGAAAACCGCATGAAGAAGGCGAGGGGTGGAAAATGAGGGGAATCTTTCTTTCAATAGCGCTCGCCGCGTTCGCCGCATTCGCAGAAGAGTCGAAGGCGATACGCTGCGACTTCTCGAGCCAGCCGGAGGGCGCCACCGTGGTTGTCGACGGCGTTACGCGCGGTGTCACGCCGCTTACGCTCTACGATCTTGCGCCTGGCCGCCGCCATGTCCGTTTCGAACTGGCCAACTACGACGGCGTCGACGAGTTCATGTTTCTGCGTGAAGGCGGCGCGGTCAGCAAGAACGCCGTGCTCCGTCCTGTAAAGGGGATACTGCTCCTCGTCACCGAGCCGGAGGGGTGCGACGTTTCGCTCGACGGCATGTCTCTTGGCAAGACGCCTCGCCTCGTTACGTCGCTTGACGCCAAGGACACGTATCGTCTTCTCGTGCAGAAGCCCGGCTACCAGCCGCGCACCGTCGAGGTGAAGTTCAACGGGCGCACGCCGCTCGTAAAGAACGAGTCGCTTGTCATAGATTCCGGTGTCGTTGAGGTGACGAGCGATCCTGCCGGCGCCGAGGTTATGGTTAACGGACATCCCCGCGGGAGGACGCCGGTGAAGGTTGGTGGCGTTCCAAAGGGGCGTGCGACCGTTGCGCTCAAGAAGAACGGCTTTGCGGAGGAATCGCGCGAGCTCGCGATCGTTGCAGGCGAGAGCCAGACGCTGTTCGTGAAGCTCAAAGGGCTTCCCGGCACGATGTCGCTCTCGTCTGTTCCTGACGGGGCGAGGTTCTACGTCAACGACAGGCCAGAGGGGAAGGGCCCGATATCTCTTACTGGGCTTAATCCCGGCAGCTACACGATCCGAGTCGAGAAGGAGGGTTTCGCCACTGCGACCAAGACCGTAACGCTCGAGAACGGCGGCTCGATTGTAGAGGAATTCCGGCTCGACAACGTAATGGGGCGCATCGAGGTGAGGACGATTCCGTCCGGCGTGGACGTGTTTCTTGACGGCGGCCGTGTCGGTACGACAAAGTCGAAAGGCGACGATGCCGAGGCGAGCGAGGTGCTTGCGATAGAGAACGTGCACGAGGGCGAGCATACCCTCGTCTTTAAGTGCGAAGGTTACGCCGACGCGACGAAGCACCCAGTCGTCGAGAACCGCAAGACCCAGACTGTAAACGCACGGCTTAAGCGCGTCTTCACGCCGAACGTAGAGATTACGACGGACAGCGGCGTTCACCGCGGTGTTCTCATCTCCAACACGGCGAACGGTGTCGAGGTAGAGGTTTCCCTCGGCATCAACCGCATGTTCCCGCACACCGAGATCAGGAAGCTCGAGTTCATCAAGTAGGTGAAGCGCCGTCTTGACATCCTTCTCGTGGAGCGTGGCCTTGCCGAGAGCCGCACGCGCGCGCAGGCGCTCGTTATGGAGGGCAAGGTGCGCGTCGCGGGGCAGACCGAATACAAGGCGTCCCGGCAGATCGACGACGAAACACCAGTCGAGATAGAGTCGCCGCCGCGTTTCGTCTCGCGCGGCGGCGAGAAGCTCGAGGGCGCATTCGAGTTGTGGGGAACGGCTTTGAGCGCCGAGGGTAAGACATGTCTCGACGTCGGCTCTTCCACCGGCGGCTTTACCGACTGCCTTCTCCAGCATGGCGCAAGGCGCGTGATGGCCGTCGACGTCGGCACGAACCAGCTCGCCTACAGTCTGCGCACGGATCCCCGCGTGTGGGTCAGGGAGAACTTCAACGCCCGCTACATGAAGCCCGAGGACCTGCCCGAAGTTCCGACGCTCGCGGTCACGGACGTTTCCTTTATCTCGCTCAAGCTCATCCTGCCGCCGATACGCGACGTGCTCGCGTCGGGCGGCGAGATCGTCGCGCTCATAAAGCCGCAGTTCGAGGTCGGGAAGGGCAACGCCCCCGGAGGACTCGTCCGCGACGAGAGTCTTCGGCTTGCCGCGCGCGACGAAATCGTCCGCTTTGCAAAGGAGGAGCTTGGCCTCGAGCTTCTCGGACTTGCAGAATCTCCGATCAAGGGCCGCGAGATGGGAAATGTCGAGTATCTCTCCTGGTGGGCGAATCGCGAGAGAAAGTAAGGCCAAATCGCAGATGACGCGCTGGCGGGGAAAATGGTAAAATATCCCTCTAAAGCGGATTTAGGCAATGACAGCGATAATCGACTACAAGGCCGGAAACCTCACGAGCGTGAAGCTTGCTTTCGCCGCGCTCGGAGCGGAGGCGGTCGTAACGAGCGACCCGAAGGTGATAGCGGCGGCAGACCGCGTCGTGTTCCCGGGCGTGGGTGCGGCGAAAAGCGCAATGGAGAACTTGCGTGCGCTTGGACTCGTCGAGCCAGTGAAGGATGCCGCGGCGACAAAGCCGTTCCTCGGTATCTGTCTCGGCATGCAGATACTTTTCGACCACAGCGAAGAAGACGGCGGAGTTGACTGCCTTGGAATCATCTCGGGCCATGTCCGTCGATTTCCGACGGTTCCCGGGTTCAAGGTCCCCGAAATCGGCTGGAATGGAGTGGAAGGACTCGACGGAAAAGAGTTCTACTTCGTGCACTCCTACTATGCGGAAGTCGTTCCAGAGACTGCGGGCTTTACGGAATACGCTGGGGTGAAGTTTACGGCGATGGTCAAGAAGGGGCGTCTCTGGGCCTGCCAGTTCCATCCGGAGAAGTCCGGCAGAATCGGCCTTGAGTTGCTGAAGGAGTGGCTGTCATGCTGACGAAGCGCGTTATTCCCTGCCTCGATGTCCGCAACGGGCGTGTCACGAAGGGCGTCAAGTTCAAGAACAACGTCGATCTCGGCGATCCTGTCGAGATGGCCGTAAGGTATTCCAATGGCGGCGCAGACGAGCTTGTCTTCTACGACATCACGGCGAGCGCCGAGCGCCGTCCAATCGACATCGGCATGGTCGAGGCGGTCGCAAAGGCGATAAGGATTCCGTTTGCAGTCGGCGGCGGCATAAGCTCGGTCGAGGACATGGAGCGCGTTATCCTCGCTGGCGCGGAGAAGATTTCCGTGAACTCCCTTGCCGTCCGCAACCCCGACATCATCGCTGAGGGTGCAAAGGCGTTTGGCGCACAGTGCATCGTCCTCGGCATGGACCCTGTGAAGAACGACAAGACCGCGAGCGGCTACGAGATCACGACGCGTGGATTTCGCGAGTTTACCGGTATGGATGCCGTCGAGTGGGCGAAACGCGCCGCGGACCTCGGAGCGGGAGAGATCGTCGTCAATTCCGTAGACGCAGACGGCACGCGCGAGGGCTTTGAGCTTAATATCACGCGGCTTATCGCCGAGGCGGTGGATGTTCCGGTTGTCGCGTCAGGCGGGGCGGGTAGGCCAGAGCATCTCGTCACGGTCTTTCGCGAGGCGAAGGCGGACGCGGCAATCGTCGCCGGTATGATCCACGCTGGCGACTACACAATTTCAGACATAAAGGCGGCCATGTGCGCGGCGGGTGTTCCGACGCGCATGAGCTGGTGACTCAATGGACAAGATAATCATCCTTGACTACGGTTCGCAGTATACGCAGCTTATTGCGCGGCGAATCCGCGAGCAGCACGTCTACTCCGAAATCGTTCCTTTCAACATCACCTCCGAAAAGGTGCGTGAGTATGCGCCGAAGGGCGTCATTCTCTCTGGCGGACCCAACAGCGTCTTTGAGGAAGGGGCTCCTGGAATCGACCGCGGCATCTTCGAGCTTGGCATCCCGATTCTTGGCGTCTGCTACGGTATGCAGCTGATGAGCCAGGAGCTTGGCGGCAAGGTCCAGCCGGGCGAGAAGCGCGAATACGGCAAGACGGAGATGACGGTAGAGCCGGGTAATGAGCTCTTCAAGGGTCTTCCAGACAAGTTTGTTGTCTGGATGAGCCACGGCGACCGCGTGGCGGCAATCCCAGCCGGTTTCAAGGTCAGCGCAAGGTCGGCGAATTGCCCGTTTGCCGCCGTGCGCGACGAAAGCTGCCGTTTCTTCGGGATCCAGTTCCATCCCGAAGTCGTGCACACCGAACACGGCAAGCAGATCATATCCAACTTCATCTTCAATATCTGCCGCGCGAACGCCGACTGGCAGTTGACGACCTGGATCGACGACACGGTTGAGAAGATGAAGCGCCAGGTTGGCGACGACGAAGTTGTCCTCGGACTTTCCGGCGGCGTCGACTCTTCCGTCGCGGCCGTCCTTCTCCACAAGGCGATAGGACCGCGGCTTCACTGCATCTTCGTCGACAACGGGCTTCTTCGCTACCGCGAGGCGGAGCAAGTCGAGGAGATGTTCGCCAAGAACCTCGGGCTCGATCTCACCGTTGCGCGCGCGGCGCCGAAGTTCTACACGGCACTCAAGGGTCTCGACGAGCCGGAGGCGAAACGCAAGGCGATTGGCAAGACCTTCATCGACGTGTTTGCCGACGAGGCGCGCAAGTTCAAGCACTGCCGCTTCCTCGGACAAGGCACGATCTACCCCGATGTCATCGAGTCGTCGCACGCGGTAAAGGGCCCGTCGCAGACGATTAAGTCTCACCACAATGTCGGCGGCCTTCCGCCAGATCTCAAGTTCGAGCTTGTGGAGCCCTTGCGCGATCTCTTCAAGGACGAGGTTCGCGCCGTCGGGCGCGTTCTCGGAATGGCCGACGAGCTTCTCGACCGCCAGCCGTTCCCAGGCCCCGGCCTTGGCGTCCGCATCCTCGGCGAAGTGACCGAGGAGAAGGTGAAGCTTCTGCAGCTGGCGGACATCCGCGTTCAGGAGGAAGTGAAGAAGCTTCCGAACTACAAGTCAATCTGGCAGACGTTTGCTGTGCTTCTTCCGGTGAAGTCCGTCGGCGTCATGGGCGACCAGCGCACCTACGAGTACACGTGCGCGATTAGGTCGGTCGACTCGATCGACGCGATGACGGCAGATTGGACGCGGCTTCCCTACGAAACGCTTGGCGTCATCTCGAACCGCATCATCAACGAGGTTCGCGGAATAAACCGCGTCGTCTACGACATCTCCTCGAAGCCGCCTGCTACGATAGAGTGGGAATGACCGATGGGGATGTGATTCCGCGGCGGGAACGCAACGCGACAATAAGGCGCGCGTTCATCGATTCCCTGCCGGTACTGATGGGCTACACCACGATGGGATTTGTGGCGGGTGTCCTCCTCGCCGCGAAGGGCGACGTCGTGCTTTCTCCTCTTTGGGGTTTTCTTTCGTCTGCGCTTTGGGTGACGGGAACGATGTCTATCGCAGGCGTCGGAGAAATCGCACAACGCACTTCTTGGGCGGCGTTTGCACTTATGACGCTCGCCGTGAACTTCCGCTATGCGTTCTACGGCTTTACGATGCTCTCCCGCTGGAAGGATGTGCCGTTTTTCCGCAAGGCGTACTTGATACTGATGCTGACGGACGAGAACTATGCGCTTGAGGCGGCATGCCAGGTGCGCGACCCGCGGCGGAACCTCCTGTACTGCACCGTGCTTTCGGCGCTCAACCATTCCTACTGGGTCGTCGGCGTTACTGTCGGCGCGATTGTCGTCGTCGTTCTCGGCCATGTAGTCGACCCAGACCGTCTCCGCGCATGGACTAACGGCATGGAGTTCTCGATGGCCGCGCTCTTCCTCGTCATCTTCACGGACCAAATCCGCAGCCGGTTCCGTGCGACGCGTTGAATGACCAATCGCCGTAAACTTGGTATAATAACCGTATTCAAGGACTGAGCTTTATTATGGCACTTGGAAGCACGATAGCGGGAACGTGGTATCCCGGAACGGAAAGCGAAATCCGCGCTCTCGCCAAGAAGTGGGAGACTGCATGCGGCGAGGCGTCGTCGGGAGAGAAGCCGAATGTCCTCGTCTTGCCGCATGCGGGCTGGGCATATTCCGGAGAAACGGCATGGACTGCGGTGCGCACAGTGCGCGGCGCGAAGTTCCGCCGCGTTGTCATCCTTGCGCCGAGCCACCGTGCGTGGATCGAGAACCGTCTCGTCGCCCCAGAGTCCGACGCTGTTTCGACGCCGCTTGGCGAGATCAAGATCGACCGCGACTGGCTCGACCGCCTCGCGCTCATCGCGCCTGTTGCGCGCAATGACCGCGTGCATTCCGCCGAACATTCCGCGCAGATCGAGTATCCGCTTCTCCAGCTTGCGCTTGGCAATGGCTTCACGATCGTGCCGCTTGTGATGGGTTCCTTTGGCCAGGACCAGATGGGGATGTGCGCTCGCGCGCTGGCACGACTGATGGACGCGGAGACTTTGCTTGCCATCTCGTCAGACTTTACGCACTACGGCGACGACTTTTCATATACTCCATTTGGCAAGAGCGGCGGCGAGGATATTCGCCGCAAGGTCGCAGCTTCCGACGACGAGGCGTTCCAGCTTATTGCGAAGGGCGATGCCGACTCCTTTGCCGCGTTCATAAAGCGCACAGGCGCAACGATCTGCGGGCATGTGCCGATCGAGCTCGCGCTCCGCGCGTTTCCGAAAGGTGCGTCCATCGTCAGGCAGAAGTACGCGACGTCGAGCGACGGTGGTGGAGACTATTCGCGCTTTGTCTGCTATGTCGCCGCGACAGGATGCGTGAAGTGGAAGGGGGAGACTGGCGCGGTTCTTTCCGCCGACGACAGGGCGTATCTTTTGCGCATCGCGCGCGCGTCGATGGAGAAGGCGGTGAGAAACGGGATGCGGCGCGGTGCAGGCATTGACGTATCTGATGCGCCAAAGTCGACGCGCGCCAAGATGGGCGCGTTCGTCACGCTGAACGACAAGACGACCGGCGCGCTGCGCGGCTGCATAGGCGAGATTATGCCGATGCGCCCGCTCGTCGAGGCGGTGGCTGCACGCGCCGTAGACTCGGCGCTTGGAGACCCGCGCTTTTCGCCCGTCTCGGAACGCGAGCTTGGCGGAATACGCGTAGAGGTCTCGGCTCTTACGCCGCCGAAGCGCGTTGCGTCGTGGCGCGACATAGTGCTGGGCCGAGACGGCATGACGCTTGAGAAGAACGGATGCTTCGCCGTGTTCCTTCCGCAAGTCGCGCCTGAGCAGGGCTGGGATTTGCCGACGACGCTTTCGTATCTCTCGCAGAAGGCGGGGCTTTCGCCTGACGCCTGGCGTGACGGAGCGACCTTCGAGACTTTCCAGGCCGAGGTGTTTCATGAGTGACGTGGGCGAGGCCGTTTGCAAAACGTGCCCGCGTCATTGCCGTCTCGCAGATGGCGCGATTGGATTTTGCCGCGCACGGCGGGCGGAAGGAGGCCGGGTCGTCGCGGCGAACTATGGACAGATTTCGTCGCTCGCACTCGACCCGATTGAGAAGAAGCCTATTGCGTTCTTTCATCCAGGAAGCAATATCCTTTCCATTGGTTCGTATGGATGCAACCTTCGCTGTCCGTTCTGCCAGAACGACGGAATCTCGCAGCATGGCGTGGATGAAGTGCCCTGCAGGGCGGCGACGCCTGTCGAGCTTGCGGATCTCGCGGCGCGGCTCAAGGACGATCGGGACAACATAGGGCTTGCCTACACTTACAACGAGCCGCTTGTCGGTTGGGAGTTTGTGCGCGACTGCGCGAAGGAGATCCGCGCGCGCGGCATGTTCAATGTTCTCGTTTCGAACGGTTGCGCGAGCGAAGAGGTGATATCGGAGCTTGCGCCTCTTATTGACGCGGCGAACATCGACCTCAAGGGTCCCTCGCAGGATTACTACGGCTGGGTCGGCGGAGATTTCAAGGCGGTTTGTCGTACGATTTCTATGTTGCACGAGGCAGGTTGCCATGTCGAGGTGACGACGCTCGTCGTGCCAGGGCGAAACGACGCCGATGCAGACATAGACGCCATCGCCGCTTTTGTCGCTTCCGTCTCGCCAGATATCCCGCTTCATGTCACGCGCTTCTTCCCGCGCTGGCGAATGTCTGACGCCTCGCCCACTCCCGTCGCGACCGTCCGCAGTCTCGCCGATCTCGCCCGCCGTCGCCTATCCCGCGTCCTCGTCGGCAACTGCTGACAGAAGTTATGGTCGCCGGGCTTGGGCATGGCGGCCGGGAATATGGTAAAATATTTTCAAAAGACTCGGTGGCGATATGAGAATACTTTTTCTTAGCGATATACATGGTGTGCCTGCGGCGCTTGATGCGGCGCTGGCGGCTGGTGCCGCGCTTGGCTATGACAAGATTGCGCTCTTGGGCGATTTGCTGTATCACGGGCCGAGGAACGGCGTTCCTAACTTCTACGATCCCGTGAAGGTCGCGGAGATGCTCAACGCGCACAAGGACGAAATCGTCGCGGTGCGCGGCAATTGCGACGCGGAAGTCGACCAGATGATGGTCAAGTTCCCGATCACCGCCGACTACCAAGTGCTTGACGCGGGGAACAAGAAGTTCTTCCTCACGCACGGTCACCTGTGGAACGAATGGAAGCTTCCCCCAATCGGAATCGCCGACGTTCTCGTTCATGGCCATACACACGTTCCCGAACTCAAGACGCTCGAGTGCGGGATGACGATCTTCAATCCTGGGTCGGTGTCGCTCCCTAAGGGCGGCTCGTCGCGTTCGTTCGGCTACTATGACGGGGAGAACCTCAAGCACTATGTCATTTGATGCTGTGATTCTTGCAAACGGCGACTTCCCGAAGAAGGATGGCGCCGCATGGAAAATTCTCGCGGGAGCAAAGCGCGTTGTCGCGTGTGACGGCGCGTCTGACGCCTACTGCCGGCGCTTCGGCAAGTCGCCTTTCGCAGTCGTTGGCGACATGGATTCCATCGGCCACCATCCAGAGGGTTCTGAAATCGTGACAGTTCCCGACCAGTCGACGAACGACCTCTCGAAGGCAGTCGGCTGGTGCCGCGCTAAGGGCTTCAAGAAGCTTGTCGTTGTCGGCGCGATGGGAAAGCGCGAAGACCATCTTCTCGGCAACGTCTTCCGTGCGCTCGATCTCGGAGTTGAGATCGTGACGGAATTCGGGCGCTTCGTCCCTGTTGTCGGCAAGGCGTCGTTCCGCGTCTCGAAGGGAGCGCCAGTGAGCGTGTTCGCAGTAGATCCTGCAACGCGCGTGACTTCCACGGGTCTTGAATGGCCGCTTGCCGACGTGAAGTTCAAGAACCTCTATTGCGCGACTCTTAACCGCGCAAGCGCCGCGCGCGTCACGCTCACCACGACGAAACCTGTCCTCGTCTACATTGGCTCATGAAAATCGTACTTGCAAGTGGCAGCCCACGGCGGGCGAAAATACTAAAGGATCTCGGTGTCGATTTCGAGGTCGTCAAAACAGACGCGCCTGAAGTCTCCTATCCCGCAGACCCCGAACGGACTGTGCGCGAGAACGCGCTTGCAAAGGGCGCGGCGCTTCTTGGACGCAAGGGCGTCTTGAGCGCCGACACGATCGTGTGGTTCTCTAACCGCATCTATGGCAAGCCGCGCGATCTCGAAGAGGCGAAGGAGTTTCTGCGCGAGCTCGCGGGCAAAGTTCACACAGTCTTTACAGGAGTCGCTTTTGACGGCGAAGTGAAGGTCGTCCGCAGTGACGTAAAGTTTCGCGAACTTTCCGAGGCGACGATAGAGGAGTATGTCGCGCGCGTGAGGCCTACCGATCGCGCGGGCGCGTATGACATAGACGAGTCTGGCGACTTGATCGTCGAGTCGTACTCTGGCAGCTACGAGAACATAATGGGGCTCCCCGTTGAGCCGCTCAAGGAATGGGGGATCGCATGAAGGCAGTGGTAGTTCTTTCTGGCGGGCAGGATTCCGCGACGGCGCTCGCGATGGCCGTGAAGAAGCACGGCGCAGAGAACGTCGCGGCAATTACCTACACCTATGGCCAGCGCCATGCGCTCGAGACGAAGTTCGCGCGCCGTCTCGCCAAGGGAATATTCAAGATCGCCTTGTGGAAGCGCGTGCCGCTTTCGTTCTATTCCTCGATCACAGACAACGCGCTTCTCTCGAAGGACGTCGCAATCGAGAAGAAGAAGGGCGCGAAGTGCCCCAACACAGTCGTGGAAGGGCGAAACGCCGTCTTTTTAACGCTTGCGTCCGTCTGGGCGAAGTCGCTTGGCGCGAAAGAGGTGTGGACTGGCGTTTCGGAGGCGGACTTCTCGGGCTATCCCGACTGCCGCGCGGCGTTTATTCGTGCACACGAGAAGGCGACGCGCCTTGCGCTAGACTGGCCGGTCAAGTTCGTGACACCGTTCATCCACATGACCAAGGCGGAGGAGTGGGCACTTGCGGCGAAGCTCGGCATCCTCGGTGTTATCGAGAACGACACCCTCACTTGCTACAACGGCATCCCGGGGCGCGGCTGCGGCAAATGCCCCGCCTGTCGCCTCCGTGCACGCGGCTATGAAGAATTCTCCCGCAGTAGATAGTTTTCGGAGAACGCGAGATAATCGTGTCTCGGGCGAGGGCTATCTTTGAGAGTTCTGGTCGCGGTAGTCGCGCATGGACATTCCGAATTTCTTCTTGAACAGACCCTTTGGCGGTGTTGGGTTTCCCCATCCGCAGGCGGCGGTGATTTCGGCGATCGGGTCGTTTGTCTGCCGTAGACGGCGCTTGACCTCCTCCAGCCGGACTCGCAGCATGGCTTCGTATACGCTCTCGCCTTGAAGTTGCCTGAACCGGAGTTCAAGAAGCGAGCGCGACACCTTGAATCGTCTTGCTACGTCATTTACGCCAATCCCCTTCACTGCGTTCCGCTCTATGTAGGCAAGAACCTTCTGGACGAGCCGGCCGGACTCCGACTGTACCACGGTGGATTCGCGGTGGACGATGGCGCGTATGCCGACTCTGTTGAGCCGCTTGTTCGGCAGGATCTTGCCACCTGACATCATCCGCTCCAGCAGTTCCGCAGCGAGCCGGCCTTCCTCGATGAAGTTCGGCTGGATGCTCGAAAGCCTGGGGTCGGTGTTTTCGCAGAGAATCGGGTCGTTGTTTACGCCGAGGATTCCAATTTCCGCCGGGATTTTGATGCCAATTTCGTTGCACACGTCAACAACTTCAAAGGCGCGGTCGTCGCATGCCGCGAGAATGCCGCAGGGCTTGGGAAGTCCCTGGAGCCACTTTATCAGCGTATGCTTGTCCTCGACCTTGTCCTGGAAGTGCGTGATGTCGAACATGCGCCCGATGAAGCCGGCATTCTCGAGCACGTCGCGGAATGCGGTGCCGCGCTCGCGGCTCCAGTCGTCGTCCGTGCGGTAGCCGGCGTAGCCGTAGCTTCTATAGACGCCCTGTCTGAGAAGGGCGTGTGCTGCCTCGCGTCCGACAGTCTGCGAATCGCTCTTTACGAATGCGATTTTTTTTGTTCTTCTCTCGATGCCGCCTCCCGACACGTTCATCACGACAGTGGGGATGTCCGTCGCAGCGAGAACGCCGAGCGCGTCTTCCGTTCCTGGTATGCCAACGATGAAGCCGTCCGTGCCGCGTGAAAGCTCATGTTTCACGACTTCAGCCGTGAATTCGTGCTTCGTGCGGTAGATGATGAGCTGCCAGCGCCGCCCTGCGCTCAGGTAGTCGAAGATGCCGTTTAGCTTGTCCTGTCCGGCGATGCCGGCCATCCTGAGCGCGACTACCACTCGCCGCGGCGCGCTGGTCGGCTTGCAGTCCTGTGGTTTGCGATTCAAGGCCATGCGCGTATTATAGCAAACATTGAAGGCGATTTCTTTGGTTGGCGGAAAGATGATGTAATTTTGGCGTAAAAGATATTTGATTGGCGGAGAACTTTTGCTATACTCATTACAACAAAGGAGATAGTGTCTATGGAAGACGATAAAAAATTCGGTTTTTCCAAGTGGGGCAATTGCTTTCTCGCAGTGTTTGCGTTCGCGTGCGCCGCGTCCGTCTGCGCGGCGGGGACGCTGCCCGCGGGCTACACCCGCGTCGTCGGCATCCAGTCGGCCGGGCTTTCGGGCAACGCGCCCTACATCGACCTCGGCTACAAGCCGACCCAGAACACCCGGGTGGACATCGATTTCGAGCTTCTGGACTGGGGTTGCGGCCAGTTTGGTGCGGCACTTGACCAATATCCATGTCCTTTTGGCGCCTGCCACGCTGGCAACACGCTTGCTTTCACTCTGACGGGCGGCGGCAGCATAACTGATGGTCCCTGCTGGTCCTACCGCTGGGGAAATGGAAGCGATGTTACGATTATTTCCGGGGCCATCGTCGAGGGGCCGCATCGGCTTGAAGCCAACGGTCCATCCTGGACGATGGACGGGTTGACCAAGGAGAAGACGGGCGGGTCTTCCGAGACTTTCACGTTGACACAGAGCCTCTATGTCTTCGCCCGCAACAACAACGGGACGATGGACCATCCCGTGTACATGACGCTCTACGGCTTTGACATCTACGAGAGCGGCGTTCTCCAGCACTCCTTCGTGCCGTGCGTCAGGGATGCCGACGATGAGCCGGGGCTTTACGACACGGTCGGCGAAAAGGGGTTTCTCGTGAAGAGCGGCACGGGCGCGTTCACCGTGGTGAGGTCCTATCTTGAAATAGAGGGTGTCCCCAGAGTCGTCTGTGACTCATTTTGGGTTTCTCCTCGGCCGGTGGTGCACCCATTCGGCGACAGTTCGACCGTCCTTGTCAAAGATGCCGACTATACATTGAGTGATGGAAGAAGGACCAGCTCGGATGGATATCGCTTCGGGTGGATCCAGGCGACCGGCATCGGCAACTATGCAGGGGTTGATTCACGCAAGATATGGTACAGGTACATGGTTTCCACCAATGCCACGGATGCCTTTTCTGTCACCAACATCCCCCCGGTCGCATACAAGAATGGAGAGCCCTTGACGCCGCGTCCCGTTGTCCGCACGGCCGACGAAAGCCGGACGCTTGTTGAGGGCACAGACTACGATCTTTCATGGGGTAACAATTGCGAAATCGGCCGGGGCTATGTCTTAATTACCGGCAAGGGTGATTTCGCCGACAAACTCTGGGTGGAGTCTTTCTCCATTCTCCCCGTTCTTCCAGGCGGCCACAAGGCGGTGGAATGGATTCGCTCCTCCGGCACGCAGTATATCGACACCGGCTTCATGCCCGACCTCACGACCCGTGCTGATTACCATTTCAAAATGGAGTCTCAGCCGACGATCTGGGAACAGACATTTGGCTCCCGCCAAAGCAGCAGCGCAAAAAAGTTCTACATTATCTGGAATTATTCGAGGAGTCGGTGGTCTTGCAACATCGGTGCATCTACGGCTTACGAGCCGGATTATCCGGCCGCAGTAGGCGAGCACTTCTTCTCGATCAACAGGACGACGTTTACTCTTGACGGCGTTTCGGAAACAGTCAGCGCGACTGCCTTCGAGAAGACCCACAACGCCTACATCTTCGCAACCAACCAAAACGGTATGCCGCTTAATAAGCCAGGTCCGTATGGCAAGTTCAAGCTCTATTCGCTGAAGATATGGGACGACGGCACGCTCGTGCGCAACTTTATTCCGTGCGTGAACAAGGAGGGCGTTGCGGGTCTCTACGACATCACGCCCGGCGCGGTGAAGAAGTTCTACTCCAACGACGGCACCGGCACGTTCGAGACGGGCCCGGAGCTTGAGGTTGGCCAGTCCGGTCTTACCATCTTCGTGCGATAGCGCGGCGGCGCTATGCCAGCATGAAAGTCAATGACCATATTTCCGTCCGCTATCTCCTCGCAATCGCGGGGTTAGGCGGGCTTCTCTACGGCATCGACTTTGGCGTCATCGCCGCAGCGTCTCCCTACATCAAGGCACTCGGACTATTCACCGACGCCGAGCTTAGTTGGGTCGTCGGAGCAGTCCTCTTCGGCGGCATCGTTTCATCGCTTACGGCGGGGATGCTTGCCGAGCGGTTCGGCAGGAAACGCATGATTGTCGCTGCGGCTGCGCTCTTCTTCGTGGCTGTTCCTACTGTCTGCCTTTCGGAAAAGTCTCTTTGGACGATGCTTTTCGGACGCGTCCTCCAGGGCATGAGCGCCGGATACATGGCCGTCGTCATGCCGATGTATCTTACCGAGACCCTGCCGCCGGAGATTAGAGGACGCGGCACCGGCGTTTTCCAGTTCTGCCTCGGGCTTGGCCTTGTCGCGGCTGCTGCTGTCGGATATTTTGTCGCGAAGCTGTACGGCGCGGCGGACGCGCCGGCGGAGCTTGTCGCGGATGCCGCTAAATCCGCTGCGTGGAAGATGAACTTCTGGTGGACGCTCGCTCCTGTTGCGGCGCTTTTTTTCGGCAGTCTGCGGCTCCCGGAAAGCCCGGTGTGGGAGAAAAGGGTAAAGTGTGGGAGTGGAGGAGTGAGGGAGTGTGGGAGTGGAGGAGTTAACTCACCCACTCACCCACTCACCCACTCCCTCACTTTGAATTCCCGCCGCTATGTCGTGCCTTTTCTCTTGGCGGTCGCCGTCCTGACGCTCAACAAGACGACGGGGATGAGTTCCGTCACCAGCTATTCGGTGATGATATTTCAGAAGGCCGGTTTCGCCGGAGCTCTTGGGAATGTTGGCGACTTTGCGATCAAGCTGACGAATCTCGTCGTCACGCTCGTCGCGGCGGCGATCATCGACCGCGTTGGCCGCACACGGCTCTTGAAGATCGGCACGGCGGGCATGACGCTCGGGCTTGCGGCAATTGGCGGCGTCCTTCTCGCCATTGAGCGTTTCGGAGTCGCTGCGAACAGCGTGACAGGGATTTTCTGTCTCGCGGCGTTTTTCGTGATGCAGGTTTTTTACGCGCTGGGTCCCGGCATCTGCGTGTGGCTAGTCCTTTCCGAGCTGATGCCTTCGCGCATCCGCGCCAATGGCATGTCGATTGCGCTTTTCATGAACCAGTTCGTCGCGTGGGGGCTCGCGTCGTCGTTCCTGCCGTGGGTCAACGCCTGGGGATGGGCGTCGATGTTCTTCTTCTTCGCCGTTAACGGAGTAATCTACTTTATTGTCTCGCTCTTCATCCCCGAGACCAGGGGCAAGACGCTGGAGGAGCTTGAACATCTTTTTGATAAAAAGCTTGGAGCTGAGAGCTGAGAGCTTAGAGCTCAGAGCTTGAAGCTTAGAGCTTAGAGCTGGGAGCAGAGGAGAAGTGAGTATGATAAAGAGTTATAGAGAACTGAAGGTTTGGCAAAAGGCCATGGACTTTGCAGAACATGTGTACAAGGTCCAGAGGCGCTTTCCTGCCGAGGAACGCTATGGCCTCTGCGACCAGCTGCGCCGTGCAGCAGTTTCCATTCCTTCTAATATCGCGGAAGGTCGTGGCAGGGATACGGCTAAGGACTTTTCGCACTTCCTGTCACTTGCCCGGGGCTCTTTAAATGAAGTCACAACTCAGTTGGAACTGGCGGTTCGGCTTGGCTATCTTGATTCCGGAAGCGGCCTCGATGAGGAATCCCAGGAGATCGGGAAAATGCTGAATGCCATGATACAACGTCTTAAACAATCAAAACAACCCTAAGGAAAGGAAACGCTTAGTGACGGTAGCTCTCAGCTAAAAGCTAAAAGCTCCAAGCTCTAAGCTGAAAAACCATGATAACTCAAACATCAATTAGCTACTACGGGCTCAACTACGTAGAACACGCCGAGGCGGACTTCAAGGAAATGAAGGCGCACGGCGTCACCCAGGTGATTCTCGCAGTGACGGAGTTCGACTTCGACTTCTGGCGGCCGAACATCCCCGCCATCGTCGACAAGGCGCACGAGCTGGGGCTCCGCGTCCTCATCGACCCGTGGGGCAACGGCAAGTACTTTGGCGGCGAACAGGTCTCGAAGTTCCTTCAGGACAACGTCGAAAACCGCCAGGTCTCGGCCTTGACCGGCGAGAAGCTTCCCTACGCCTGCTTCAACACGAACAGCTATCGCGACTACTTCAAGAACTTCTGCACGACGCTCGCCCGCGAAGCGAAGCCCGACGGCTTCTTCTGGGACGAGCCGCACTACGCCTTCCCGAAGGGCATCGCCTCCATCACTGGCGGCGTTGCGGACGACTGGACGTGCTATTGTCCCGTCTGCCGCAAGCGTTTCGAGGACTACTATGGCTACCCGATGCCGCGCTACATGACGAACGACGTGAAGCAGTTCCGCTGGCGCGAGGCGCTCGTTGTCCTCTCCGAGACCTCGAAGGCGCTGAAGGAGATCGACCCGAAGCTGGAGATCACCTGCTGTGTCCACGCGACGCAGAACGGCTACTACGTCTCGGAGTATCGCGGCTACGACAATTGGGATATGGTTGGCGCGTGTCCTTATTTCGACGTGTTCTCGACGACGATCATCAACTGGGCGCTTCCCGAGGACTTCTTCCTCGACATCACGCGTCGCACGGTTGCCATCGCCAAGAAGTACGGCAAGCAGTCCGAGCGCTGGCTAATGGGCTACTACAAGCAGCCGAAGGACTGGAACCAGGTTGCACGCTGGGTCGACCTCGCCGCCAAGGAGGGCGTTGACCGCCTTGCCGCCTGGACGTACCGCGGTGGCTACGGCACGGTCGTCGGCGCGCCCGATGCGCTTAAACTCTGGGATACAATTGGTGAGAACTATAGGAGGGTATTGGGGATTTAAGCTTGGAGCTTAGAGCTGAGAGCTTAGAGCTTGGAGCTGAGAGCTTAGAGCTTGGAGCGGGGAGATTGGAATGTCGGAATATTTGGAGAGAATTGTAGATGTCCTGCAGAGGGTTGAAGCGGAAGAGGCGGCGGCGCTTTCTTCTGCTTCGGACGCCGTTGCTGACGTAATCTGCCGCGACGGAATCATCCATGTCTTCGGCTGCGGTCACTCCCATCTGCCTGCGCTTGACGCGTTCTATCGCGCTGGCGGGCTTGCATGTGTGTCGCCAGTCCTTGACGTTGACCTTATGCTGCATGACGGCGCGGCGAAGTCGAGCCGGATGGAGAAGATGCCGGGGATCGCGTCGGAAGTATATCGCCGCCACGGCGTGAAACAGGGCGACCTGTTCGTCGTCATATCGGCGAGCGGCAAGAACGCCGCGCCTGTGGAGATGCTTCGCGCCGCGAAGGCGGCAGGGGTAAAGACTGTAGCCGTTTCCTCGTCGGCGTACAAGCCGCATGGCGGTGTACTTCTGGACGAGGCGGACATTGCTGTCGATTGCAAAGTGCCGCATGGCGACGCAGTGATCGACGTAGGCGAGGCAAAGATGGGCGGGCTTTCGACGTATGCCTCGCTTTTCATACTCAACACTGCGCTGATCGAAGGTGCGAAGAAGGCACTCGCGAGAGGCGTAACGCCGCCAGTCTACACGAGCGGCAACGTAGACGGCGGAACGGCGCGCAATGTCGCGCTGGAAGAGCGGTACTTCGGGAGGGTTAAGCATTTGTAGCTTAGAGCTTGGAGCTTAGAGCTTGGAGCTTGGAGCTTAGAGCTTGGAGCTTAGAGCTTGGAGCTTAGAGCTTAGAGCTTGGAGCTTGGAGCTTAGAGCTTAGAGCTTAGAGCTTGGAGCTGGGAGCTTAGAGTGGGAGAGAATGTGGAAAAGAAACGCGTTAAGATAGCTGTGGTCGGCATGGTCGGCAAGTCCGTCTTCATGGAAGTCGAACGCTTCCACGAGGGTGGCGAGACTGTCATGGCTAGGTCGTGCCACGAAGATTGGGGCGGGAAGGGCTTCAACCAGGCCGTCGCGGCCGCGCGCCAGGATGCCGACGTTGCGTTTCTGGGCGCATGTGCGGAAAGAGACCGCGCGGCCATACTGTCTGACTTGGCTGGCGAGGCCGGCCTTTCGCTTAAGTTAGTTGGTCGCGACATCAACTCGGCGCTCGCGACGATCATTACCGACACGGCTGGGGCAACGCAGGTGACCTGCTGCGCAGGCGCGGAACTTGAGCCGGCCGACGTAGACGCGTTTGTCGACGAGATTGCATCCGCCGACATTCTTCTGCTGAGCAATGAGGTGCCGGAATCCGTAAACCTGCGCGCTTCCGAGATAGCGGAGCAAAGGGGCGTAAGAATCGTGATGAACCCTGCGCCGTCGCGTCCGCTGCCAGACGTGCTGAAGCGTCGTGTCTCGCTCTTCACGCCAAACGAGTTCGAGACGGCGGGTCTTGGAGATGCCCCTGGCGAGGTGGTGACGACGCTTGGCGAGAAGGGCTGCCGCATCCGCTCGACTGGCGAGGTTGTCCCGCCTGCTCCCAGCGTCAAGGCGGTCGACGCCACTGGCGCGGGCGACACGTTCAACGGCGTTCTCGCGGTGCGCATTGCGGAAGGCGCGCCGCTTGCCGAAGCCTGTCGCGCCGCGAACGATGCGGCGGCCAAAGAGGTGTCTGTCCGCTACGTCTTGCCTGCTATACCGTATCGTAGAAGATCATGAACATATTGGAGACTGTCTATGCACAATGCAATTAAACTCGCTGCGGTTTGCACCGCTCTTCTGCCGTTCGCCGCGTTCGCCGGGAATAAGGCGAATCCCGACGCAATAGAACTTGCGCCGTTGCCCATGCCGGTGCAGTTCAAGGCCGACATAGACAAGCCGGTAGCTTTCGACGCATCCACGACGGTCGCTCTTGAATGTCCCGACGCCAAAGGCGCGGAATGGCTCGCCGTTCATTTCAGGGAATGGTACGGAGACCAGTCGCCGAAGGTCGTTGCCTCCAACCTTTCAACCTTTCAACCTTTCAACCTTTCAACCTCCCCGGAGGCCTATTCCATGGCATCCGGCGTGTCGGGAGTCAAGATTGCTGCTCGCACTCTTGCGGGCATTAGGTGGGCGGCGTACACATTGCGGCAGCTCGCCATTGCGAAGCGCGGCACGTTCAAGACCGAGGGACGCATACTGCCGACGCTGGAGATTTCTGACTCTCCGCACCTCGCGTTCCGCGCAGTCCATCTCTGCTGGTTCCCCGAGGTCAGGCCGCAGCAGATGGAACGCGCGATTCGCCTCGCGGCGCTTCTCAAGTTCAACTACGCGATCATCGAGCCGTGGGGCATGTACGCGAGCGAGAAGCATCCGTGGTGGCATTGGCCGAATCCGACGATGACGAAGGAGGAGGTGCGTCGTCTCGCGGCGATAGGACGCGACCTCGGCATCACGCTCATCCCGCAGATCAACGCGTTCGGGCACGCCTCGTCGTCGCGCGGCTGCACGCTTAAGCACATGGTGCTTGACCTCTCCCCAGAATACGAGCCGCTGTTCGAGCCGGGCGGGTGGAACTGGTGTCTTACCAACCCCGAGACACAGCGGGTGCTACGCGAGCTGATTGCCGAGATGCACGAGGATTTCGGCAATCCACCGTTCTTCCACCTCGGATGCGACGAGGCGCAGCCGCCGACGTGTCCGGAGTGCCGCAAGCGGCCGTACGGCGAACTCGTCTGCGAGCACATCGTCGGTCTCGCCGACTTCGTCAAGTCACGCGGCGCGAGGGCGATGATCTGGCACGACATGCTGCTTGAGAAGGGCGATCCTCGCTGGAAGGGCTTTGTTCACTTTGGCTCGAAGACGACTGCGACGCTCGCAGACACGCTTTCCAAGGACGTGATCATCTGCGACTGGCAGTATTCCTACGGCAACATGAAGGAAGCTCGCGGCGATTGGCCGACGATGGGCTATTTCAAGGAGAAGGGCTTTGCCGTCGCAGGATGCCCGTGGATGAACTACAACTCGATGAAACCGATGGCCGACTACATCGCCAAGATCGGCGGTTTCGGTTTCATTGAGACGACGTGGCACCATTTGCGCGGCGACGACTGGATCAACATGTACAGATACGCCTCGGCCGCCGCGTGGGGGACTTCCGTTCCGCAGACTCCGCCGATGTACAACACCCCGTTCGGCAATGCCCTGCGTCTCGTAGGACACGACATGAAGACGACGGACTATCTTGACACGGGTCACCTCAACTACCAGGTGCCGCCGGGATGGTGGGTGGATAACAATTAGCTTGGAGCTTAGAGCTGAGAGCTTGGAGCGTAGAGCTGAGAGCTTGGAGCTGGGGAATTTCTGATTGGGAAATTAAAACTGAAAGAGAGAACATGAACATAAAGAAGATGAACAAGGGGCTCGACTTCCTGCGCGAGAAGTACGGAGCCAAGAATGGTGTGATAACCATCAAGGACGGGCATTGCTTCGTCGGAGCGACGCCGCTTTTGCCCGGGCGCATGGAGCGCAAGATCGTGGAACTCAAGAAGATGACCGAGAACGGCACGCTCGAGGGCGTCTCGACTCTGCGCTTTGCGTCGTTTGCGTCGAAGGGCGTTAGTTTGGAGGCGATGCTCGCGAAGGAACTTGACCTCGCCGCGTATCTCGGCGCGTCCGACGTGGTGCGCGTGATGGCCGTTGCAAACGGCCCTGCAATCAACGTCCTCGCCAAGCTTGCCAATGACGTGAATGTATCCGTCGAAATCGGCGCAGGGCTTCCGAAGGGCGAAGCCGGATATGACCGCCACGAGATTATCGCGAAGCGCGGCGTTGCCTGCGACCAGACGGTTGACACCCACACCAAGCATGAGTCAATCCGTTGCTGGGGGTCGGACGGCATGGAGGAATATACCGACGTCGATACCGAACTCTTCGGGCTTTCCTACGATGAGATCTGGAATGTCCGCGCGGCATTCGCGCTTCTTCAGGGGCGCGCCGACGCGAAGGTCTGGAAGGCCGCTTGGGCGAAGGCAACGAAGGCCGCCAAGCTCGCGTTCGCAGCTGACAAGTCGAAGGCGGCGAAGACCATCGCCGTAAAGAAGGGCCTTGACACCAACCAGTCGATAAAGGTTGCAGAAGTCAGATAAAGTTGAAGTGTAGAGTTCAAGTTCGAGAAAGAAAGATTCCACTCTCCAACTCCAACTCAAAACTCCAACTCGTCTCAATCCTGTCAAAAAAGAAAGACAATATTTTATGAAACCTGTAAAAATCGCGATGATGGGCATGACCCACGGCCATACCCGCAAGTACTACCAGACGCTTCTCGACAACCAGAAGCTCGACTGGGTCGCTTCTTGCGCCCAGGACAAGGACGCCAAGAAGACCTACGAGCTATACAAGACTGGCGTTCCCTGCTACCTCGATCCCGAGGAGATGTATCGGGAGCATCCTGACATCGAAGCCGTCGTCATCGCCTCGGCGAACGACCGCCACTTCGAGCAGATGAAGTGGTGCGCCGAGAAGGGCATCCACATCCTCTCGATGAAGATCCCGACCTTCGACATGAAGGAGTACGACGAGATGATCGCCATGTGCGACAAGGCGGGCATTGTTTGCCAGATCGAGCTCGAGATGCACTACAACTCCGTCGTGCGCCGTTTGGAGAAGCTTGTGAAGGAAGGTGCCATCGGGAAGATAAAATCCGTACAGGCTACGAACATCACACTTTCGCCGGTGTGGGCGTTTCCGTGGCAGGGCGACCCGCAGGCGAGCTTTGGCAAGGTCGAGCACCTCAAGAAGGGCGACCCGCGTTACAAAGGCGGCGCTCTTTGCGACCACCCGCATATCTTTGACCTTATCCGCCATCTGACCGGCAGCAGCTTCGACTACATCTACGCCGAAGTCGCGCCGAACCTGCGCGACGGGCTGAAGGTCGAGGACATGCTCATGGCCGTCGGCAAGATGAAGGACGGCACGGCATTCCTCTT
Organism: uncultured bacterium; assembly: GCA_902761275.1. GTDB lineage: Bacteria > Verrucomicrobiota > Kiritimatiellia > RFP12 > UBA1067 > UBA1067. Next base: position 44,535 of record CACWJS010000003.1, read on the forward strand.
CGATCCCTCCTGGAGTCGCCTCGAGGAGAAGCTCGCGGTGCCCGGTCCGGGCTGGGAGCGCTTCCCCAAGCGCATGGAGGTGAATCTCACCATCACCGGCGACCGTGGCGCGATCTCCTGCGACTGCTTCGGTCCGAACGTCTACCACAACGGCGCGCCGAATGACCGCTACACCGTCCAGTACACGTACTTCGACGAGTGGGTTGGGCTCATCGACGAGTTCGTTGACTGCATCCGCAACCACAAGACGCCGCTCATCAACCTCAGGTGGCACAAGGAGACTATCCAGGCGATGCTCGGCTGCTACGAGTCGATTCAGACTGGCAAGATCGCAAGAGTGGGAGGGTAGAGCTTGGCTTGTCCGCCGTAGCTCCGTTAGAAGCGAAGGCGGAAGCTTAGAGCTTAGAGCTTGGAGCTTTGAGCTTAGCGCTGAAAGATTTTTTCGGAAAAAGTGCGGAAGATGCACCTTTACCTTGCGGCGGGAAAGAGCCGCCAGAAGGGAAGGTGCAATATGAACGACGACAAATATACTGAAAAAGGATTCTTCCGCAGGCTTTTTGAAATGTTTCAAGGCCTCAGGATGCCTCGAGACACGCGCGAATACAAACTTGCCAGGATTGAACTCCAGCGTCTTTCCGCGCCGCTCACGGCGATTGTCGTGCCTACGCTGTTCGTTATAGTCCTTTGTGTCGTGACGGCTGTTTCGTCTAAGCCGAGGGAGTCGTTTCCCATTGACATTCCGCCAATCGATGACGATCCCGTGGATCTGACTCCGCCCGACGAGCCAGACACGCCAGACGACGTCGTTCCACCCGAAGAGATCGAAATCACTGTCGACACTCCGACTCCTCCTGCGCCGTTTACGCCATTGCCGCCTACGCCTATCAATACACCTTCGACGGATGTTACCGTGAAGCCCGCGTCTATTGACGCAGTGATGAACATCAAGTCGCCTGTGACGATGAAAGATATAACTGGGGGGCGTGACCCGGGTAGAATCGGGGCGGTGACATCTGGCAAGTCGCAGGGCGGCGGCGATCCGCATACGGAGGCGACGGTGATGAAGGTTCTTTGGTGGCTTAAGGCGCACCAGAACACCGACGGCAGCTGGGGCAGTGCAAACAAGGTTGCGAACACCGCCCTTGCCGTGCTGACTTACCTCGCTCATGGCGAATATCCGGGAAATCGTCTCTCGCCCTATACGCGCGACTTCGGCCCTACTGTGCAATCTGCGCTTGACTATCTCGTCGCCAGCATCTACGTCGGCAAAGACAACCTTCCCCACTTCCAGGGTACGGACGGCAACGAGTACAGCTTCCTCATCGGCACCTACGCGCTTTGCGAGGCGTTCGCCATGACGAAGAACCCCAACTGCAAGGAGGCGGCTACGACGTGCCTCGGCCGCATCATCGAGAACCAGTCCACGACAGGCGGCTGGGACTACAAGCTCAACAGGAACTCGACACGCGATGACCTTTCCTTCGCGGGTTGGGCTATCCAGGCGCTCAAGGCGGGCAAGATGGCCGGTCTCCACCACGAGGGGATGCAGACAGCGATCAACAAGGCGGTGAACTGCCTCAAGAAGCGCGGCTACTCGAAGTCCGGCGGCTTCACCTACACGCCGACGGCGAACAACAACGGCGGCAACACCGGACTCGCCGGCGTCGGCACGCTCGCAATGCAGTTCCTTGGGCGCGGCACTGAGCCCGAGGCATTGAACGCGCTCGAAGTGATGCGCGACTGGGTGCCCGCGTTCGAGGCGGACAAGCTATCCGAAAGGAAGCCCGGCGGCAGCCCCCAGTATTACTGCTACTACGCGACGCAGTGCAAGTATCAGGCAGGCATGAAGCCGGGCGCGACGAAGCAAGACGTCGATTCGTGGGTGAAATGGAATCTTGCGATGAGAAAGCTCTACCCGTCGTCGATCATCACCCTCCCCGAGAAGGTCGCAGACGTCAAAGGGAAGGAACACGCGCAGGGCTATTTCCAGAACGCCGACGCGCATTCGTCGCGCCCCTACATGGACACGTGCCTCGCGGCGCTCCAGCTGATGGTCTACTACCGCTACCTCCCGACGACGTCCACGAAGGCAGGCGAGAACGACGCGGGCGAAGGCGATGGTGTCAAGGGCTTTGACAGCTCCAAGGACGTCACGGTCGTCGTCTCCTTGTGAAAATGGTATAATTAGGGCGATGGGCGATGAGTTCACATGGAACGACCGGTATGCTGGCGACGAGGCGTGGACCGAATGGTTTGAAATCTGTTCGGTCGACCTCTGTCGCCCCGAGTTCGCCGCTCGGCTGCGCGAGCAGGTTTCCGCTGCGCTCTACTCTCGCCTCGCCCGCGCCGGAATCTCGCGCGAAGATGCCGGAGGGGAAGATCCTGTCGCCTTTTTCGACTCGTACTTCAAGCTCAAGGGTTCGCGCGAGAAGAAGAAACCGCTCAAGTCCTACTTCGCCCACCGCATCAAGGACGAAGGGCTCGAGATGGTCGACTTCGTCTGCGGCACTCTTTTCGGCTCGGGTTCGGGCCGTGTCCGCGACATCGCTCTCGACTGGATATCCGTTATCAAGGGCTGGAAGCCGCGCACTGTTGCTGGCGAGGACGGCCACCGCCGTCTCGTATGGGAGAACGCGGGCGACGAGAACCTTGCATCCGTCGAGCAGTCTGAAGAGCCGCAGTCGCTCGACTTCCTCGACGAAGAGCCGCTTCGCAATGACGCGGAGCGCGTCATCGTCGCAGTCGCGCAGCGCGCTCGGCTCGCGCAAGACGCTGCCTCGCTTCTCGTCTACGCCACTTCCCACGACATCTCGCTCACCGAGCCCTGCATACTCGCCGCGCTTGGCGCGGGAAAGTCGCAGGCCTACGCCTTGCGGGAGAAGGTCGTCGCGGCGCTTGAACGGGAGCTTCGCGAAGTCGAGCTTGCGGACACGCCTCTTTTTGCGCGCGTCCTCGTTGCCGCGGCCGCGGCGCATTTGCCGCGCGACCTTCAAAAAGAACTGGGGGTGGAAGAATGAACGCCGCGTTCCTGAATGAGTGGCAGCTCTATCGGCGCGGTGCACAGCTTCCGCCGATCGTCGGCCTCGAGCCGAAGACCGACTCCGAGTTCGACACCGATGTCGTAGTTGGCGAGATAAGGATATTTGCCGACACGAACCGCCCGCTCGTCGCGCTCGTCGTCGAAGACCGCCGTCTTTCCGGCTGGCGCATCGTTCCCGTCTCGCCGTTTTGCGCGCCCGCTTCCGGCCGCGAGCTGATGGTTGGCGAGCGAGTCTTCCAGCTCTGGAACGCGACGGTAGTCTCGCGCCGCTTCGCGTCGCGCAGCTGGAGAGTCGACGCTATTTCCGATTCCGATCTCGCGGAGATCCGCGGCGCAATTGCCGCGGCGAATCCTGGGCGCGTCACTGCAGGCGACGGCGTGCAGGCGAAGTACGAGCGCGAGTTCCTCGTCGGAGAGGGAACGCTCGTTCCGTTTGCCGAGCCGCGCGCGGCGGATTTGCCGCGCTTTGCGTGGATGCCGGTTGCGTTCAAGATCGCCGCGTCGTTCGCCGTGTGTCTCGCGGCGTGGTATGTCCTTATGATGGATTCCGGACGCCAGATCGTCCGCAACTGGCGTGAGAGCTTCCATGCCGTCGATATCGCGCAGGAAGACGCGACCATCGATCTTGTCGACGCGCACGAGGTGCGCGAGGCGCCGGTGGAGATTGCGGAAGTGGACATCGACTTTACGCCGCCCTCGGCAACATGGTGCGGTCCTGCGCCAGAAGTCTTCCGTCCCGCGAAGTTCGCGGACGTGAAGGGGCCGAAGGTGCCGGAGGGTATCAAGAAGTTCACGCTCGATCGCGACAGGTTCATTTCACCGGTTTCCGCGCCGATGGAAGTCGTGTTCCTTTCAGGTGGCGAACGGAAGTCTCACGCCCCTGCGCAGAGCGGTGAGCTCCGGTATGCGGCTGCAATCGCGCCGCTCGCGGAGCCTCCGAAGGTGACGTGCAAGCTTGTGGACGACACGCGGAGCGGGCTCTGCGTCGACAAGATACTGCGCATTGAAGGAGAAGTCGCGGAAGGAGCGAAGATCACCGTGATGTTCGACTGGGATGTCGTCGAGGGGTATGGCAAACTGTCCAGCACTGCCTCTGACTACAAGGTCTGGATCGATTACGAGCTTATGGCGTTCTCCGGCAAGACGATTTCCCCCGAGTCTGTTTTCGTTACGCTCATCTGGCCTTCGAAGGATGGCGACGAGCGCACTCCTGTTCCTGTCGGCTATTGAAAAATATTGTTTGTTAGCCATTGACGCGGCGGCGGCAAAATTGGTAGAATTTGCGGTGTCGAAGCGGCGAGGGCGCGTGCTTTCCCGATGAGACGGAACACAAGAAGGAAAGAATCAAGATGGAAATCTATGTTGGTAACCTCGCGTACGACGATGGGCTCAAGGCGGCGTTCGCGCAGTTCGGCGAAGTTACCGCTGTTCGTGTCGTGACCGATCGCATGACCGGTCGCAGCAAGGGATTCGGCTTCGTCACGATGCCCGACGCCACCCAGGCGCAGGCCGCGATCGACGCCCTCAACGGACACGAACTCGACGGACGCACGGTCCGCGTCAATGAGTCGCAGCCCAAGCCTCGCGAAGAGCGTCGTGGCGGCTTCGGCGGTGGACGCGGCGGCTTTGGCGGCGGACGCGGCGGCTACGGTGATCGTGGCGGCTATGGCGATCGTGGCCCTCGTCGCGAGACACGCTGGTAATCGATGGTTCGTCGATTAAAACGGGAAGCGCGGCCCATTCGCCGCGCTTTTTGTTTATAAGGTTGAAAAGTTGAAAGGTTGAAAAGTTGAAGAGTTGAAGAGTTGGAGAGTTGAAGTGGTGAGGATGTGCTGTGGCAGTTTCGCTTGAAATAGAAAAGACGGTAGGCGATCCCGTGATGGGGATCGACGAGGCGGGGCGAGGCCCGCTCGCGGGCGGCGTATATGCCGCGGCCGTGTCTGTTCCGCTTGCGCTTGCGGAGCGGTTGCTCGTCGGCGCGTGGAGCGAGATAAACGATTCGAAAAAGCTGACGGAGAAAAAGCGCGAGCGCCTTGCGACGGTGATCAAGTCGACGGAAGGATGCAGGTGGGCCGTCGCGAGCGCGAGCCCGAAGGAGATCGACGAGTTAAACATCCTGAACGCGACGCATCTTGCGATGCGAAGGGCGGCGGACGAGGTCGGCGCTGAGCACATTCTCGTCGACGGACTTCCCGTGAAGACGCTGCCGCACGCCGTGAACGTCGTGAAGGGCGACGCGAAGTCTCTTCTCATCGCGGCGGCGTCGATTCTCGCGAAGACGGCGCGAGACGCCGACTGCCTGCGTCTCGAGGCGCTCTATCCCGGCTACGGCTTTGCAAAGCACAAGGGCTATCCGACGAAAGACCATCTGGAGGCGCTTTCGCGGCTCGGCCCGTGTCCCGAACACCGCAGGAGTTTTGGCCCCGTGGCCAATGTGATTTGATATAATACCATTCAATACGAAAGGAACATCAATGAAGAATACGATCCCGATGATGTGCACCGCGCTCTTTGCGCTGGCTGCGTTCGCCAAGACCTCAACGCCCGAAGGGTGGCTCGACGACTATGACGCCGCTCTCAAGAAGGCCGCGGCCGAGGACAAGCATGTCGTCATCGACTTCTCGGGTAGCGACTGGTGCGGATGGTGCAAGCGCCTCGACAAGGAAGTGTTCGCGACAGACGAGTTCCGCAAGGGCGCTGCAGATAAGTATGTTCTCCTTATGGTCGACTCTCCGAGCGACAAGTCGCTTCTTACTCCCGAGGCCGCGAAGAACAACCCGAAACTTGTGAAGAAGTTTGGCATCAATGGCTACCCGACTGTCGTCGTGCTCAACCCGAAGGGCGAGGAAGTGCTGAGGACTGGCTATCAGGCGGGAGGCCCCGAGAAGTATCTCAAGATGCTCGACGAGGAGATCCGCTTCGCCCCGGAGATAAAGAAGTACATCAAGCCGATCGAAGACGTCTTGAACCGCCACGACGAGCAGATAAGGAAAGACTCCGATGCGGCGATGGAGAAGGTCAAGGCGAAGTTCCCAAAACCCGACAAGAAGATGTCGAAGTCTGAACGGCAGAAGTACCAGCAGGATGCCATGGCCTACGCCCAGAAAATCATGTTCGAGGAAGTATACCCTAAGTATGTGCCGCTTATCGAAAAATGCTTTGTCGATGCGAAGGCGATGAAAGTTCCCGAGGTCCTTGAAGAGCGCAAGAAAGAACTTATCGAGGGAGAGGAAAAACGATTCGATATGCTGCGCAAGGCACTCAAGGAACACGCTGAGAAGAAGAGCGAGAAGTAGTGCCATGTGCAAGGTGATGGGCATCGTCAACGTCACGCCGGATTCGTTTTCCGACGGCGGGAAGTTCAACACCCCGGAGGAGGCGATCCGCCGCGCCAAGAACCTTGTCGAGGAAGGCGCGGACATCATCGACATTGGCGGCGAATCGACGCGCCCTGGCGCTACACCAATCTCGTGGGAAGAGGAATGGGCGCGCATTGAGCCCGTTCTCAAGGGTTTGACGACACCTGCTTTTCAACCTTTCAACTCTTCAACTTTTCAACTTTCAGTCGACACCTATCATCCAGAGACGGCTGAACGCGCCGTCCGGCTTGGCGCGACGATAATCAACTGCGTGTACGCAGAGCCGATTCCAGACATGCTCGGTATCCTCGAGCGGAATCCCGATGTCGAACTCGTCGTTCCATCTTCGGTGATCGGCTCTCGACTCTCAACTCTCAACTCTCAACTCTCAACTTTTCACTCTCGTCTCTATCTTGATCCGATGATAGGGTTCGGAACGACGCGCGAGGAGGATCTGGCGATTCTCCAGACGATACCCGAACTTGCGAAGAAGGGGCGCGTCCTTATCGGTGCGAGCCGCAAGCGCATCGTAAAGCGGCTTACAGGTGAGAAAGTTCCCGGTAAGGATCTCGCAGGCAATCTTACGATTGCGCTGTGGGCCGCGATGAATGGCGCGAGCGTAGTGCGCGTCCACGATGTGCGCGAGACCGTGCAGGCGCTAAAGGTTCTTGCCGCGCTCAAGGGAGAGGCCTTGCCAGAATGATGCTTGCCGCGCTCGCCTTGTTTGCCGCGCTCGGTTTCTCCGACTCGAAGACGCTCGCCGTCCAGATACACCTTGACCGTGCGGGATTCTCGTGCAGCACAATCGACGGGCAGTGGGGCGCGAAGTCGGAAAATGCGCTGAGGGCTTACGAGGCGGAGCGGACAAAGGGTCTGAATCCGGTGTTTGCAGCTTCGCCTGAACAGGCATACAACCGATACTTCATAAGCGCATCCGATCCGTTTCGCGTCGTCGAGGTGACACGGGCCGACATCGATTCGCTCGTCAAGATTCCAGATGATCCCGCCGAACGCGCGAAGTTGCCTCGCATGGGATACGAGTCTATAAAGGAGATGTTCGCGGAGCGCGGGCACCTCTCGCAGATCGCGCTTTCGAAGATGAATCCAGGAGTCGACTGGGAGAACGTTAAGCCGGGGCTTAAGCTCGTCATTCCGAACTTTCCATCGATAGAGGAGGAACTTGCGGCGGGCGAGAGGGGAAAACCGAACAGGCCGAAACGTCCCGAGGCCGCGCTTGTGAAGATATCTATTTCATCGAGCCAGATCAGGGCGTTCGACGCCGAGGGGAAACTCCTCGCGCTTTTCCCGTGTTCCATCGCCGCGGACAAGGCGAAGGTTCCGCCTCACGGCGAACTTAAGATAACGACTTGTATCCCTTGGCCGAACTTCACCTACACGCCTGACTTTACGCCGCCTGGAAAGAAGGTGCAACGGCACATCTGGCCGGAAGGGGAGAATTGCCCAGTCGGCGTTGCGTGGCTTGGGCTCAACCTTCCAGGCTACGGAATCCACGGAACGCCGCGCCCCGAGTCGATTGGTTTCACCGGCTCGCACGGATGCTTCCGTCTCGCTAACTGGAACGCCGCGCGGCTTTACGCGATGTGCCGCAGCGGAACGAAGGTGGTGATCGAGCCATGAACTTCCTCGCTATAGACTTCGAGACGACGGGCTATGACTTTGGCTGCGACAACGAGCCGTGGCAGCTCGGGTTTGCGCGCGTCGAGGACGGCGCGATAGTCGAGACTGGCGAGTGGTTCTTTGACGTTGAAGGCGCTCCTGAGCGTGCGCACGAGTCGGATGCGCTCGGCACCTTGCAGAGTTCCTTCGAGACATGGGCGCCAAAGCTTGTGGGCGTGCGGCTTGTCGCGCACAACATCGCGTGCGAGCGGACTATCCTGACGCGCGTTGCGCCGCTTACGAAGTGGGGGCCGTGGGTAGACACGATGAAGCTCGCGAAGGCGAGGTATCCGCGTCTGCCGTCATACAAGCTCGGCGACCTCTGCGAGATGTTCGGCCAGGTGCCGCAGATCGACGGCCGCACATGGCACGACGGGCTTTACGACGCCGTCGCCTGCGCGAACCTCGCGCTGTTCCTGAGTTAGCGATGGAATAGACGGCTGGTTTTTGGTATAATCATGGCATGAGAATAACTTTCTACGGGGCGGCGCAGACGACGACCGGCTCCATGCATCTTGTAGAGGCGAACGGCAAGCGGATACTGCTCGACTGCGGGCTGTACCAAGGCCACCGCAAGGAGGCGTTCGAGAAGAACAGGAACCTCCCGGTCGATCCCGCGAAAATCGACTACGTGATCCTCTCCCACGCGCACATCGACCACAGCGGAAACCTGCCGCAGCTCGTCAGGCAGGGCTTTCGCGGGCGCGTTTTCGCAAGACAGTCGACGACTGACCTCTGCGACGTGATGCTGCGCGACTCGTGCTTTCTCCAGAAGCGCGACCTCGAGTACATCAACAAGAAGCGTCGCAAGGAAGGCAAGAAGCCGTTCGAGCCGCTTTACGAGGAGAGCGACGTAGACGCGCTGATGCAGCTGTTCGTTCCGACGCACATGCATGAACCGCGCGAGATATGCCGCGGGATAACGCTCGAGTTCTTCAACGCGGGGCACATTCTCGGCTCGGCGCTCGTTCAGCTCGACATCCGCTCCGATCACGGCCACAACCACCGACTGCTCTTCTCGGGCGACCTCGGGCAGCCGAACCAGCCGATACTCCGCCACTACGAGTATCCCGCGGGCGCTGACATTCTTATCGTCGAGTCGACCTACGCCGACAAGTTCCACCCGTCGGCCGACGACGTCGAGCTGCGTCTCGAGAAGTACCTCAAGTACATCGACCGCCACAACGCGAAGCTGCTCGTTCCCGCGTTTTCTGTCGGGCGTACGCAGCAGATCATCTACTATCTGAACAAGCTGCGCGAGAAGGGCAAGGTGCCGCGCGAGGTCAAGGTCTACATCGACTCGCCTCTCTCGCAGAAGGCGACGCGCATCTACGCGAAACATCGCGAGGTCTACAACGACGAGGCGAAGAGGATGCTTGCGGAGGGCAAGGATCCGCTCGAGTACCCTGGCATGACGTTCGTCGGAACGCCCGAGGAGTCGATGGCGCTCAACGACACTCCTGGCCCCATGATCATCATTGCGGCGTCGGGCATGTGCGAAGGCGGGCGGGTTCTCCACCACTTGAAGCACTGCGTTCAGGACGAGGACAACATCATCCTCATCTGCGGCTTCCAGGCGGAGAACACGCTCGGCCGCCGCATCGTCGAGAGGCGCGAGACGATCAAGGTCTTCGGCGAGGAAGTTCCACTTCGCGCCAAGGTCGAGATCATCAACGCGCTCTCCGCGCATGCCGACCGCACCGGTCTCATCGACTGGATAAGCGAGGTGAAGGACAACGTGCGCAATGCGTTCGCGGTCCACGGCGAGCCCGATAAGGTGGCGGCGATGGCGGACATACTCAAGGAGCAGGGCATACGCAACGTCGTCGCGCCGATGCCAGGGCAGACCTACCAATTTGAGTGAGCGAGCTTGTTGGCGGTGGCCGAAAGCTCCTCCTCGGGGAACCCTCAGCGAATACGCTGTATCCCCTCGCTCGGACTTTCGCTCCACCGCCAACTTCGTCTTGGTGGCTGAAGCTTCCTCCTCTGGGGACTCTCGCTCGGACTTTCGCTCCACCGCCAACTTCATCTTGGCGGCCGAAGGCTTCTCATCGCTCATAACCCATCGGGGCGGAGATTTGATATAATATACTCTTCAAGGAGGAAAAATGAGACCTGTTGTTTTCATCATCCGTGACGGCTGGGGCGTCAATCCCCGCGCAGACGGCAATTCTGTTTATGGCGCAAAGACGCCTGTCATCGACCAGATCAGGGCGCGCTACCCGCACTGCCTTCTCGACTGCTGCGGCGAGGCGGTGGGACTTCCCGACGGCTATCAGGGATCGTCCGAGGTCGGTCACCTCAACATGGGCGCTGGACGCATCGTCGTCCAGGAGCTTAAGCGCATCGACGACGGTCTTTCCTCCGGCGAGCTCTTCAAGAGCCCGAAGTGGCAGAACCTCATCGCGAACTGGAAGAAGAACAACTCGCAGTTCCATTTCTTCGGGCTTCTTCAGGACGAGGGAGTTCATGCCCACCAGGAACACCTTTTCAAGCTGATGAAGCGTGCGCGTCAGGAATTCCCCGAAGGGCGCATCGTCGTTCATCCGTTCCTCGACGGCCGCGACACGCCGCCTCGTTCGACCCTGGAGTACATCGCCCGCCTCAAGACCGAGCTCGCCGCAGTCGGCAACGCGACGATCGGTACCGCGATGGGCCGTTACTACGGCATGGATCGCGTGAAGAACTGGAAGCTCACGAGCGAGGCATACGACTGCATCGTCGGCTGCAAGGGCAAGAAGGCGGCGACGATCGAGGAGTGCGTCAAGGCGGAGTACGAGAGCGGCAAGACGCCCGACGGAACTCCCATGACCGACGAGTACATTCCATGCTACGTGATCGGCGGCTACGAGGGCATGAAGGACGGCGACGTCGTGATGCACACCAACTACCGCCAGGACCGCGCAATCCAGCTCACTCAGGCGTTCGTCTCCGATGACTACGCTGGCGAGCGCTGTGCGCGTCCGAAAGTGACGTTCCTCGGCTTCACGCGCTACTGGGACGAGTTCGAGGACTACCTCCTCGGCGCGATGGGCGCGGGCGGTGGAATGGACAACCTTCTTGGCGAAGTCGTCTCGAAGGCCGGCATCAAGCAGCTCCGTCTCGCGGAGACGCAGAAGTTCCGCCACGTGACGAGCTTCTTCAACGGCAAGTCCACGACTCCTTCGGAAGGCGAGGATCAGGTCGAGGTGAAGAGCCGCTTCGATCCCGCGACATTCGCGTCGCATCCCGAGATGGACGCGTACAATGTCACTGACGAGCTTCTGAAGCGCCTCGAGAAGACCCCCTACGGTTTTATCGTCGTCAACTACGCGAACTGCGACATGGTTGGCCACACGGGCGACGAGAAGGCCGCGACGAAGGCGGTCGAGGTAACCGACGAGTGCATTGGGAAGATTCTCCCGCGCCTCCTCGAGCTCGACGCGCACGTTCTAATTTTCGCTGATCACGGCAACGCTGAGCAGATGGTCGACTACAAGTCTGGTCTCACGAAGACTTCGCACACGCTGAACCTCGTCGACTGCTTCTATGTCGCGAACGACGCTGCTGGCGTGCGCCTCACCCCGCTTGCGAAGCTCTCGGCCGTCGCGCCGACAGCGCTGCAGATGCTTGGGCTGCCGGTCCCGTCCGAAATGACCACGCCGTCGCTTCTCGCCGGCAAGGAGCCCTGGAGCAAAACCGCTCTCAACGTCTGATATGGCGGTCGACAGGATAGAAAGGGTAGACAGTCTCCTCAAGCGGGTCATCGCCGAGGCGATGTTCTCCGTCATGCAGGGCGACACGGTCGCTCCCGGGCTCATCACCGTGACGGACGTCCACTGCGGGAAGGATCTCCGCGACGCAACCGTCAAGGTGTCGGTGTTCGGCGACGACGCCCTGAAGGAGACTGCGCTCCAGCACCTTAAGCACAACGCGAGGCGCTTCCAGCAGATCATAAACCGGGAAGTGCGGCTGAAGTTCACGCCGCGCCTTCTCTTCCAGCTCGACCGCTCGCTTGAAAAGGGCGACGAGGTGCTGGCGATCCTGGACAAGCTCGGAAATGGCTAACCTGACACAGCTCAGGATGCTCGAGGAACTCGACGGGCTTCTCCTCGTCGATAAGCCTGCGGGCATCGCGTTCTCGTCTGTCGTAAAGACGGTAAAGCGCAAGTTCAATCTTGTGAAGGTCGGTCACGGTGGCTCCCTGGATGCGATGGCGTCTGGGCTTTTCGTCGTTCTCCTCGGCGGTGCGAACAAGTTCGTCGGTGACATAATGGGCGCGGACCGTTCGTACACGGGAACGATGAAGTTCGGCGAGACGACCGACACGGGCGACCGCTATGGCAGGCCGATTCCTCTTCCTGAACGCGTGATGAAGCCGGGAGAGGCGAAGGGCGATCTCTTTCAGACGGAGCCGCGCTTCTGCGCCGTTCGCCGCGAGGGCTTGGCGCAGTACGACATCGCCGATACAGGCGAGCATACGCAGTTTCTCGCGCACGTCTACCGCTTCGAAGTCGGCGAGAAGGACGCGTCGTCTGGTGAGTCCGCCTTTTCGCTCGTCGCCTCGAAGGGCGTGATAGTTCGCGCTCTCGCGCAGGACCTCGGCGCGACGCTTATGTCGCTGCGGCGCACGAAGATCGGCAAGCTCTCCATTGATGACGCGATTCCGTTTGACAAGCTTCTTGAAACAGACATCGGAAACCTTCCGTCATGCGTAGTGCCGATTTCCAGAGCGTTGCGGTAGGCTTTTTCGACGGCGTCCACCTAGGACACCAGGCCATCCTGAAAGGCGCCGAGGCGGCGCTTACTTTCCGCAACCACCCGCTGGCCGTTCTTTCGCCCGACAGGGCGCCGCGGCTTTTGATGGACGCCGAGGAACGCCTTGCCACGATCCGCGCATGCGGAGCAAGGGAAGTCGTCGCGCTCAATTTCACGCCAGAGTTTGCACGTCTTTCGCCCGAGGAGTTTCTTGCGACGGCGGGGATCACGCGCAAGGTAAAAGTCAGGTGCGGCGACAACTGGCGCTTCGGGCGCGGCGGAGCTGCCGACGCGACTTGGCTTCGCGCGCACGGATACTCGGTCGAGGTCGTTCCGGCAGTGGAGTATCGCGGCGAAACCGTTTCCTCGACGCGCATCCGCGCCGCGCTCGAGCGTGGCGAGGTCGAGGATGCCTGTGCCATGCTTGGGCGGCCGTTCGAGGTGCGCGGCGAGGTTTTCGCGGGGAAGGGCGAGGGCTCGCGTCTTGGCTATCCAACGGTGAACTTAAAGCCGAGCTCGCTCAACATTCGGCTTCCGCTCGGCGTCTATGCGGTCGAGGCGGGCGGTGTACGCGCAGTCGCGAACTACGGCTTTGCGCCGACGTTTGGCGAACGCGCGTGGGAAGAGCCTGTCGTAGAGGTTCATTTTCTGCGGCAAGCGCCTGACACGCAGAACGGCTTTGCGGAAGTGAAGCTTCTTCGCTTCCTGCGTGCAGAGCAAAAGTTTGATTCTCCCGATGCGCTTAAATCACAGATCGCGCGCGACTGCGCCGCCGCATTGGCGTGACGCTGCTACGGTGGTTTGCTGCTACATGACCTTAATCGACTCTGGCTGTCTCTTACTATATTTCGTCCGCATCATAATCGCATTTCATCATTTCCTCGCTCTGCTACTCACGGATTTTTGGTAAACTGTTCCTGAAATGAAAAAGCCGCTGCCAGTCAAGATCGTCGAGGTACTCGGTTGGATGTATGTCGCGCTGTCGGTCGTGTGGATCATCGTGCAGATCGTAGCGCAGGTTTTCGGGATAGACCAAGAGGGCGAGATCTGGCCATTGGTTTTGTGCGGCTCTTTCCCGCTTCTGCTGTCGCTTGGAATGGCTTTGTCGCTGCGGCGCGGACGGCGCGGATGGTTCCTTGTCCCGCACACGGTTATCTTGTCGCTCTTTCTGCTGTGTGCGATTGCGTCGCTATGCGCTTCTGTGTCGCTTGGGGGTGCTGTTGTTACGGGACTGGTCGTGCTTCTGCTGGTCGCCCCCATTGTCCTGCTTTGGTGCCCCTCTGCGTCCCGATGGTTCAATGAGATGTCTGGCGACGATTCGCCGCGTCCTGCTGGCTGTGCGCTTTTCATGCTTTTAGTCATTCTTGGCGGCATAGGTGGTTGCATCTTCTCGGATTATCAAGCCCGCAATGTCATGCGAATCTCTCGGTTGAACGTCATGTCCTTTCGCGCAAGAGAGTTGTCGGGGATGATGGCCGAGAATGAAGAAGCCAAGAAGGCAGGAGCCGAATGGATCGATCCGGCGGTCTGCACGAATTCGACGCAGTTCATCCGTGCGCTCGTGGAGAAGTCCGGTAATGACATCGGCTGTGAGGACTTCTGGTGCGTGGCGGTCAATCCGCCGGATGACGACATATTTCCAGTTCTCGTCACGGCGAACATTGACCCTCGCGAACTGCTGAATCCATCGGACGCTGACGCGCGGCTGACGCTGGTTTGCCCGAAGAAGGTGTGGGGCGGTGTCTGTCGCGACTTCTGCGAGAAGGGCGCGGTGGTTGTCTACAAGAACGGTGTCTCCCAGACCCTGAAGCGTAAGTGGGCGCGTCCGTGGCTGATGTTCCGAAGTGCCGATTCGTCACGTGACGACATCCCCATCCCTCGCCCCGACACCTATTACCTGACGCCGACGGGACGGGTGGAGGTCTTGTCAAATCAGCCGACACTTCCATTGCCTTAATGCGAAATGGCTACAATCCGCGGCGAATCCGCCGCGGATTTGTCATAAGGCGTGACTCCTTTTCCGCTACTGGTTGATCGTCACGTTCGAATTGACGATGGTGATCGACTTCTGCTCAACGGTAGCTGGCGCGGACTGTGCGACGGCTACAGTGGAGAGCGTGCCGAAGTTCGACCAGCAGCTGATTGGGCTTTTGTGCGCGCGCTCGCGCTCAAGCTCGAACTTGATTGCCTCCGCGCGCGCCGCGCTTATCTTTGCGTGGAGGTTGTTGACTGGCTTCGGCGCTTCGCGGCGGATTTCGCCGATGTTCTTCTTGTAGGTGTCGTGGAACGAGTCGTTCGGGGACGAGAATGCGCTTCTGCGCGGACCCGAATGCTGCATACGCGGGAGGTGGGTCCCGCTTTGCTGGACATGGTGCCCACGTCCGCCGG
>CACWJS010000004.1 GCA_902761275.1 uncultured bacterium
AGGATTAACAGGGTTAACAGGATTGGCGGGGACGTTGCCCCACACACCCTCTTCTCTAAATCCTGTTAATCTTGTTAATCCTGTCCAAAACAACTTCGCCGAGCGCAAGGTCGCGAACTGGAACATTCGCGGTGCGTGGAAGGACTCGTTTTGGCTGGACTTCGAGGACGGCTGGGTGTTCCCCTGGGGTACAAACCATCTTTCTAGTGTTGAGGTTATTTCGTACGGCCAGGTTTGGGCGACGCCATTCGACACAAACGCCGTCGTCTCTGCTGGCTTGCCGTTCGAGATCGTGCGCGGGCTCACGACGTTTGGCTACGAGTTCACACCGTCCAACTCCTACCGCTTTGTTTGGACGGATGCGGCGATCAACCGCGACACGAACAATCTCGTCACTGCAGTGCTTGAGCTTTTCCGTAACGGCGATGTGTCAGTCATGACAAACGGCGTCGCGACGCATCTGCCGCGGACGCTTCCGTTCCCGCACGACGGCTACGGGCAGGACGCGGAATGGGTAACTGCCAACTTCACGAACGCGGCGGAGATTCTTTCCGTCGGCTACCCGCAGTGGGTCGACGCGCAGGTTGGCGAAGGGCTCACGAACGGGCTCTACAAATTCACGGCGACGATACCTGACGATCCCCCAGAAACAGTTCAGCTCGTTGTTGGCGACTTGTCGGTTGCCATTACCAACGCGGGTGAATATGTCTTTCTTTTGGAGAAGGGGATAGACTACGAATATGGTATAATTCCGTTCATGACGAATGTCTCATATTCCGCCGTCGACGATGTGCCGCAGACGCGGGGCGTCGTGCGTGGTGGGATGCGTTTTTCATCCGGCGATGCGACGCGCACATGGACCGTCGATGGCGGGTATGGGAACGAGCCGCAGACGGAATATGCGCTTGGCTGCGTGTGGTGGCTCCCGTTCTTCTTCGGATCGCCGGATGTATCGCATATTGGGCCCGAGGACGAAACGCAAACATTCACCGCCAACTTTGCCGACTGTCGTCAGCAGCCGGTCGCTTCATATCTTTGGACGGCATCTGATGGCCTGACTGTCCATTCTCCGAACGCGCAGACGACGCAGATAACAGTCGACTCGATGCCGAGCTGGGCGCAGGCGAACATTTCCGTGACGGCGACGATTGGCGGCCATGAGCTCAATTCTTATCTCGACGGCTTTACCTACGGCACGAACTCCACGCCACAGGTGCATCTGTCGCTGAACGTGCCGGACGCGGTGCTGCTCAACAGCAATGTGGTTAGTGCTGCGAAAGTTGCGGCTGCGGGGTGGTCGTTCTGGTCTGACGTGCCCACGAGCGGCGTTGTCCGCGTGTTCTGCGTGTCAGGGGCGGACAAGGTTCTTGTGCCGGGGCTTGTGGGGGAGTGGGCGGTCTCCGACTCGTATTCCGTTGCGGCTACGCTGGAGGGCATAGGAACAAGTGCGGCGCTTGGTGATGTTGTGTTCAGGATGGAGTTCTGCGGCGGCGATGCCACAAACACGACGGAGAAGGCAACGACTGTCGTGCGGGTCGGCGACGTGCTTCTGCCCTCTGCACCTGCAGACGGGCTTGTCGTGCTGACGAACACGCCGGTGGCAATGCTTCTCGACTCGGATCCGGCTGGATCGGGCTCTTTCCTTTCGGCCACATGGCACACGCGGCGACTGAAGTCGGACGGGAGCTATGATGAATGGCAGCTTGCCGAATACAACCATCATGGAGCGTCAATCGTGCTTACGCCTTTGCTGGGCGGCATCTATCAGATTCGCGCTCTTGTGTCCGTCGCGGCTGGCGGCGCGGACGAGCGTTTCTATGTCTGGGAGGCGGACGAAAATGTTGAAACCGGACTTAAGAAGCGGGGAAACCTCAAGATGGTTGGCATTTGCGATGCGCAGTGGCAAATTGACGTTAGAAACGCAGCGAAGACTCAAATGGGATCTACAGCTTATCTTGAAAACGCATATCTTCCAGCATCTCACGGTATTTCAGCATTCCCATGGGGACGGTATAAGTGCAATGCTTTTGTCGCCCACATGACACAGGAGGCAGGTGTCGGATTGCCCGTAATGCACGGGACACTCTCATCTTATCCTCCACTTGCCAATGAGTTGGCGAATGCGGCGGTTGTCATACAAAATTGGCCTTCTATTGTCGGGACTGAGTACCCGCAGCCTGGATATGTCGCTGCCGAACATGGGTCTGAAAATGGTCACTGCGGCATCGTTGATTTTGACGGGAAGGGCATTAGCGCGGGCATGCTGAATGTCAACAGGCGTATGGATGCCTGCACAGCCGGAACAACACTGAGGAAACATTCTGAAAGGCAAGATAGCTTATGAAGAAAATGAGCATCGCGATACTACTGCTGGCATTGGTCTCACATGCTGAAATCGAGACCAACATCGTCTTGCAGACTGTTAGATTGTCAATGGATTCATACATAGCCAGCGATGTCAGCCCTGAACACCGCGATCCATTGTTTGTACGGGATATGGGCCTCCGCGATTGGAACACGCCGTCTTATACAAACCTTGCACTTGTAGTTTCCAACTCGCTTGATATAGTTATTGGAAATATCGGCACATGTGCAACAAACCAATTTGAAAAGTATGTCATATTGGGGACTGGCTGGCTTTGGGATGACGCCTACTACCTGTCGGTTTTCGATGGAATAATGGATCAGGTTTTGTGTGGTCGATTGTCTCTTGACGACGCAAGATGGTACAACTCCGGGCACCACAGCGAGATGAAAATGAACACCCTGGCGCGGAAATACGATACGCCGATTGCGAGTAACATACTGTCGAAAATCGAGTTCGCAGGGGGAAATACAAACTACTGCAACAGAGTTCGTTCCGGCCAGGCGAAAAGTGAATATGAGGAGTTTGACGTCGAAATGCAGTCCATTAAAAGAAATGTCGAATGAAATCTTGAAACAAGCAGAAATTCAATTTCAATGATCGCTGAATTGGCGATGTGGCAGCTGGAAAAATACGGTACGACCGTGCAGCTTTCATTTCTCTATTCGTGTGCCACAAATCCAGTCGAGCGCGGAGTCATCTGTCTGTGGCGATAGCGCCGGCGAGACGCCGTCTTCCCCAGTCAGCAGAAACGTGATTCCCTACAACTAAGCGAGCCGACAAGATGCCGGTGAGCGCAAGGGCTACGAAAAGAAACGCGCCATAGCGGAAGGTCGGGCTAACGACGCATGTGTGAGGAGTCGCGCTTTTCCCCGAAGATGCGCCCGCGCCGAAGGCGTCGGGTTGGCTGAGCGCGAAGCGCGAACCCCGAAGGGGCCGCAAGGGCCCGCGAGAGACGAACGCATGCGCCGTTAGCCCAGCTCCCGAGGGTGCCATGCGCGGCTTTGCTTTGGGCCGAAGCCGGTATCCCCCGAAGCGAAGCGGAGTCGCCGAAGGCGATGTCAATCAGGGGTGCGGAACCCTTTTAGGCGAGGCGGATTGCACAGGACTCGACCCCGAAGCCGTATATGTATACGGCGAGCGGGTCGAAGGACGGGTAAGGCGCCCGCCTCAAAGGGCGAGCACGGTTGCCCGAAACAAAGCCGCACGTTGGAAGGCAAACCAGGGCTGAATCGCGCCCGCGCGGAACCAGCGGCCGCCGCCTCGCTTATCCCTTTGGCCAGTACTTGTCGGACATCTTCGAAGGGATGCCGACTTCGCCCTTGTCGAAGCAGTCGGCAAGAATCTTCCAGCCGAGGTCGAGCGCGTCGATGAGATCGATATTGACCGAAAGGTCCATCATCTTCTCCTCGAACATCGCGCCGTACTTCAGGAGCTTGCGGTCCCAGTCGGACATCCTGAAGCCCATCGACTGCTTCTCGAGCGTCTCCTTGTACTGCGCGTAAAGCTTGATCATCGCGTCCATCACCGTGCGATGGTCCTCGCGCGTCTTGTTGATGTTGACCTTCTTGCCGTCAACGTCGACGAACTTGTCCACGCCCTTGTTCACCTGCTGCTTGAGACGCGAGAGCGAGCCGAACGGCTCGATGCGCCCGTTGCGGAGGTAGAACTGGCCCTCGGTGATGTAGCCGGTGTTGTCCGGGACGGGGTGCGTGACGTCGTCGCCAGGCATCGTCGTAACAGCGAGAATCGTAATCGAGCCCGCGCCGTCGAAGTCTACCGCCTTCTCGTAGCGCGCGGCGAGCTGGGAGTAGAGATCGCCCGGATAGCCACGGTTCGAGGGAATCTGCTCCATCGTGATCGCGATTTCCTTCATTGCGTCGGCAAACGACGTCATGTCGGTGAGAAGGACGAGAACGTCCTTGCCCTGAAGCGCGAACTTCTCGGCGACAGCGAGCGAGACATCGGGAACGAGAACGCATTCGACCGTCGGGTCTGCCGCCGTGTGGACGAACATCACCGTCTTCGCAAGCGCGCCCGACTCGTCGAGCGTCGTGCGGAACTTGAGGTACTCGTCGTACTTGAGCCCCATGCCGCCGATGACGATTACGTCCGAGTCGGCCTGAAGCGCGATACGGGCGAGAAGCTCGTTGTAGGGTTCGCCGGCCTTCGCGAAGATCGGGAGCTTCTGCGAGATGACGAGCGAGTTGAAAAGGTCGATCATCGGGATGTTCGTCTTCACCATGCGGTTCGGCATGATGCGCTTCGCCGGGTTGACCGAAGGCTGCCCGATGGGAGAGGGGTTTTCGTTGATCGCAGGGCCACCGTCGCGCGGGATGCCGGCGCCGGTGAACGCGCGGCCGAGAAGCGACTCGGAGAAGGGCACCTTCATTGTCTCGCCGAGGAAGCGGACTCGCGCGGCGGTATCGACGCCTCTCGCGCCTGCGAAGATCTGCAGCGTCACGTTCGGGCCGTCGAGCTTGATGACCTGCGCGAGCGAAGTTCCCGCGCGCGACTCGATTTCGGCAATCTCGTTGTACTTCACGCCTTCCGCGCGGAGCGTCGCAACGGAGCCCGACAGCGCGTCGATCTTATGGTAGACTTTGTTGTTGAACATTGGAACTCCCTAAATTGTCCGCCTATTATACCATATTTTCCCGCCGATGCGGAGTGCCGCGATTTTTGGTATAATCTTCAAATCATGGCGGAAGAAGAGAAAATAAAGCTGCTGGAAGTAGAAGAAGTTCGGCAGAAGATCGAAGACCTCAAGAAGAAAGTCGGCGAAATGGCCGACTACATCCACATTGACGACAGGCGCGCGAAGCTCGCCGATCTCGAGGCACAGCAGGCGTCGGGGGATTTCTGGAACAATCAGACGAAGGCAAAGGAAGTCATCGCCGCGACGAACGCGGAACGCGCGTATGTCGTGCCGTTTACGGCGCTTACGAAGACTGTCGAGGACGCGGGCGTTATGCTTGAGCTTGCCGAGATGGAAGAGGGCCCCGCCCAGCAGAACGCGCTAAAGGACACTCTCGCGGAATGCGCGAAGGCCGACGAATACTTCGGCAAGCTTCGCCTCCAGTCGCTTCTCGGCGGCAAGTTCGACCAGTGCAACGTGTTTGTGAAACTCCATGCCGGACAGGGCGGCACCGAGGCGTGCGATTGGGTTGCCATGCTCTACCGCATGTACCAGCGTTACGCCGAGTCGCAGGGCTGGAAGGTCGAGGAGTACGACGTGCAGCCGGGTGAAGAAGCGGGCTACAAGGATGTCTACTTTCGCGTTGAGGGCCCGTACGCTTTCGGTATGCTCAAGGCCGAGCGCGGCATCCACCGTCTCGTGAGAATTTCGCCGTTTGACGCGAACAAGCGCCGTCAGACGTCGTTCGCCTCGATGGAGACTGTCGCGGAGATCAACGCCGACATCGAGATCGAAATCAAGGACGAGGATCTCAGGATCGACACCTATCGCTCCGGCGGTGCTGGCGGACAGCACGTCAACAAGACCGACTCCGCAGTGCGCCTGACGCACCTCCCGACGGGCATCGTAGTCGCCTGCCAGAAGGAACGCTCGCAGCACATGAACAAGGAGAAGGCCATGGCAATGCTCAAGGCCCAGCTCTACGAATACTACGAAGACCAGAAGAAGGCCGAGATGGACCGCTTCTACGGCGCGAAGTCCGAGAACGGCTGGGGCTCGCAGATTCGCTCCTACGTCTTCTGCCCCTACACAATGGTCAAGGATCTTCGCACGGAATACGAGACGAGCGACGTTGATGGAGTTATGGATGGCCATCTTCAGCCGTTCGTCGAGGCATGGCTGCAGATGAAGGCGGCGAAGTAGGGGTCAGGGGTCAGGAGTCAGGAGTCAGTAGTCAGGGGTCAGGAGTTGGAGTTTAGAGTTGGAGTTGGAGAGTGGTGGGATAGATTTTAGTTGGAGTTAGGAGTTGGAGAGTGGAAGACAGGAATTTATATGGGCGGGCGATAGAGCCCGAGAAGCGCGGAAGGCACAAGACCTTCGGCGCTGCCGTTGGTGCCGCGTTTTCCGACATGATCGTGGAAAAGAACGAGTTCTTCGACTCTCTCGTAGACAACTGGCGTCGGCTCTTCCCCGATCAGCCCGCCCGCCCTGGCCGCTACGAGGACGGCAAGATTTTCATTTACGTAAAGAACGCGCCGACGCTCTTCATGATGCGTCCGCGTCTTCCGACAATCAAGCGACGCCTCGCGGAACTTCCCGGGGCCCCAAGGAAAATTGAACTGCGACTGGAGGCACACGCATCATGATTCTGGCATCACTTGTTCTCGCGGCGACTTTCACGCGCACGATGGAGCGCGTAGCGACTCTCGACCCTGCGTTCTCGCAGTCGGTCTACGACTCGCGCGTCGTGCAACTCCTCTACGAGCCGCTTCTCAAGGTTGACTACCTCGCGCGCCCCTACAAGCTGACGGCGGGCTACTGCGATCTTCCCGAGGTTAGTCCCGACGGGCTCGTTTACACGTTCCGCACTCTGCATGGCCCCGCGAAGGACGTTGTCGACAGCATCGAGCGCTTGCGCGATCCCGATCTCGTCTCGCCGAACAGCTGGCTCCTCAAGAGCGTCGACACCATCGAGGCGGCCGACGAGAAGACTGTCGTCTTCCGCATGAAGAGCCGCTGCCACTTCTTCCCGTGGCTGATGGCGATGAGTCCGGCGGCAGTGCGTCGGCCTGATGGTTCCGGCACCGGGCCTTTTGAGCTCACGAGGTGGCGCAAGAACCACGAGATGGTCTTTACGCGCAAAGTTCCGGAGAAGGGCAAGTTCGACACATTGCGCTATCTCGTCATTGACGACCTTTCGACGCAGTGGCTCATGTTCCTCAAGGGCGAGCTCGACTTCCTCGGTGAAATCTCCAAGGACAACTGGGACGCCGTGATGGGCAAGGACGGGAACCTTGATCCCCAGCTCGTCGCGGAAGGAGTGAAGCTCCATTCGATTGCGACACTCGACACTTTCTACATCGGCATAAACTTACGCGATCCAGTGCTTGGACCGAACAAGAAGCTTCGCCAGGCGCTCAACGCGGCGTTCGACTATCCGCGCTGGGAGGAATATTTCTCGAAGCGCACCGCGCCTTCGGACGGCCCTGTTCCTCCCGGGGTCGACGGCAAGCTTGTCTCGCCGTTCCCGTATGCGTTCAACCTTGAGCTGGCGAAAAAGCTCGTTGAGGAGGCCGGCTACCCTGGCGGCATCGATCCCAAGACCGGGCGTCGCCTCACGCTTACTCTTTCGTTCGGCAAGGCGTCGACTTCGACGCGCGAGATGGGCGAACTGCTTGCTTCTTTCTACGAGAAGATCGGCATCAAGCTCGAGCTTGCGTTCCAGACGTGGGATGCGTTCCTCAAGGCGGTGAACGAAGGCCGAGTCCAGCTCTACAACATGGGCTGGGTCGGCGACTATCCCGATGCAGAGAACTTCCTCCAGCTCTTCTACTCGAAGAACGTGAGCCCGGGGCCAAACCATTCCCACTACATAAACCCCGAGTTCGACCGCGCCTACGACGCGGCGATGGCCGCGCCAACGCGGGAGGAGCGCAACCGCAACTGGGCGATCTGCCAGGAGCTTGTCCGCGAAGACTGCCCGTGGATTTTCGGACACTACAGCAAGTCTAACTCTCTCGTTCGTCCGCGCGTCGGCAACTATGTGCCGAGCGACTTCCCGTATGGGCAGGAAGTTAATTTCACGGTCAACGAATAATTTTAACGCAGAGACGCAGGGTCGCAGAGTACGCAGAGGAAGTTTGGAAGAGTTCTGGGATGAAGGTCCTGTATATAGAAAGGTCGACGGGAGAAGGGCGGAATGGCGACTGGGCCGAAGGGCTTGATCTCGTCGGCATCGAGCGCATCGTAGTGGGGACAGGCCCCGGAAGTTTCGCAGGCATCCGTTCCGCGCTCGCTTTTGCACAGGGCTACGCGCTCGGTTCGAAGTGCGAAGTGCTTGGGCTTCCCTCGCCTTGCGCCGTTGCCGCACAAGTTTATGCTGGCGGTTCCGACTTTCCGCTCGCCGTCGTAGGTGACGCACGGCGCGGCAAGTTCTGGATTGCGCTCTTTGAGGGCTTGAAGCTTGTCTGCCCCGTGTTTCAGGTTGAAAAAGATGCTCTTTCGCTTCGCATCCCGCTTGCCGCTAAAGTCGCGACGAGCGACGCCGAGCGCATAGGAGCCATCCTTTCCGAAACATTTGAGGAGCGGTATATCGGCGGCGTCAAGCCGACGTCCGACGGCCTCAAGGCATTTGCCGAGGCGAACCCGTCCGCGCTCGTCGCCGAGCCCCTGCCAATC
Organism: uncultured bacterium; assembly: GCA_902761275.1. Classification (GTDB taxonomy): domain Bacteria; phylum Verrucomicrobiota; class Kiritimatiellia; order RFP12; family UBA1067; genus UBA1067. The sequence continues at coordinate 8,682 of CACWJS010000004.1, forward strand.
TACCTCAATCCCGCCGTCCGCGATTGATGTTGCGAGGATTGGCTGGCGGTGGAGCGAAGGCCCGAGCGAGGGCAATGGCTTCTCGGTTGGGGTCTATCGCGAAGATAGGTTGGCGACGGAGCGAAGGTTCGAGCGAGAGGATACGGCGTATCCGCCGAGGTTTCCTCGAGGAGGAGCCTTCGGCCGTCGCCAAAAATGGTATAATACTCGAACTATGTCCGAAATCAGAGTTCGTTTCGCGCCGTCGCCGACCGGCAAGGTGCATATCGGCAACATCCGTGCCGCAATCTACAACTGGCTTTTCGCCCGCCACACCGGCGGCAAGTTCCTCCTTCGCGTAGAGGATACCGACCTCGAGCGCTCCACGCCCGAGGCGATCGCCGTCCTCTTCGACTGCATGAAGTGGCTCGGTCTCGACTGGGACGAGGAAGTGTTCTACCAGACGAAGAACGTGAAACGCCATCTCGAAGTCGTCGACCAGCTTCTCGCGAGCGGCCATGCCTACAAGGTCGAGAAGACTTCGCGCGACGGCAAGACCGGCGTCGTCACGATGTTCCGGATGCCCAAGGAGGGCGTCATCGAGTTCGACGACATCGTGAAAGGCCACATGGCGAAGAAGGCCGAGGACATACAGGACTTCGCAATCGTCCGTTCTGACGGCTCGCCCATCTTCCACATCGCGAATGTCGTCGACGACATTGACCAGCGCGTCACGCATATCATCCGCGGAGACGACCACGTCGAGAACACGTTCAAGCACATCTGCATCTTCCGTGCGCTCGGCGCAGAAGTTCCGAAGTACGGCCATCTCTCGATGATCGTCAACCAGCAGGGCAAGCCATATTCTAAGCGCGATGGCGCGGCGTTTGTCGGCGAGTATCGCGAGCAGGGTTATCTCCCCGAGGCACTTTTCAACTACCTTCTTCTTCTTGGGTGGAATCCCGGCGACGACCGCGAGGTGTTGACGCGCGAGGAGATGGTGAAGCTTTTCGAGCTCGAGAAAGTTCATGTCACTGCGGCGATGTTCGATCCGAAGAAGCTTGCGTGGATGAATGGCGAGTACATAAAGAAGATACCGGCAGAAGAGTTTAGAGATTTATTGGTTAGGTCGGCGGCGGCCGAAGGCTCCTCCTCGGGGTCCCTCGGCGAATACGCCGTATCCCCTCGCTCGGACCTTCGCTCCGCCGCCGAACATAGCGCCGACAAAACTGCGGCGTCCGAAGGCTCCTCCTCAGGGGCCCTCGGCGAATACGCCGTATCCCTTCGCTCGGACCTTCGCTCCGCCGCAGAGAGGATCGCCTGGTGGGATTATCTCGCAGCGCAGATACAGGTACGGACTAAGTTCCTGAAGGACATTCCGGCGGCGATCAAGTGCTTTGTGTCCGATGATTTCCCGTTTGACGAAAAGGCGGTGGAAAAGCGCTTGAAGAAGCCGGGCGTGAAGGAGCTTCTGCTCGATCTCGTGGAGCGCTTCTCGAAGGTAGAGGACTGGACTGCACCTGCGCTTGAGGCCGTCGTAAAGGAGCTTTCGCAGGGCAACGGCATGGGTCCGTGGGTGCATCCTATCCGCGTCGCGGTCTCTGGCCGCGGCGAGGGCATCGGGCTTTTCGAGATGCTCCAGCTCCTCGGAAAGGAGAAGACGCTCGCGCGCCTTCGCAAAGCGGCCGAGACGCTTTGCGCGTGACGTATGTGGAAATTTATATTCCAGGTCATTCCAGTCGCGGCGTGGGTTGTCGCGTTTATCGTAGTCGTTCGTCCTCTTGCGCTTTCTCGGCGCGGCACATTCGCCGCGTCCGCACTGTTTGCCGCAGCTCTCGGCAAGTTCGCTTTCTTTGCGACTGTCGGCGGCGATGCGTTTACGCCTAACCTTCCTGCCGTCGTCATCTGGTGCTACGGCTGGATATACGCCGCGGCCATTCTGCTTATCGCCGCGGCGTTTCCATTTGACGTGTTGTGCTATCTGCTTGGGTTTGCGAAGATACGCGTTCCTGTGCGGATCACGCGCGGCGTATTTGCCGCATTCGCGGTTCTCGCCGCTGCTCTTTCCGCGTGGGGAATCTACGAGGGCGTGAGGACTCCCGACGTGAATCGCATCGAGATAGCGTATGACGATCTTCCGCAGTCGTTTGACGGCTACCGCATCGTCCACCTTAGCGATCTACATTGCTCGACCTCGGCGCGCCGTCCGCGCTTCGAGCGCATCGTCGAGCGCGTCAATGCACTTGACGCCGACTTGATCGCGATCACGGGCGACTTCGTCGACGGGCTTGTGTGCGAGCGTATAGACGACATGCAGCCGCTTGCCCATCTTCGTGCGCGTGACGGCGTCTGGGGGTGCGTCGGCAACCACGAGCGGTATTGGGAGTGGAATGCGTGGAATTACGCTCTTTTCGGGCTGAACATTTGGGTTCTCGCGGAATTTCGCCATTACGCGAAGAGCGTCATAAAAAGGGGCGACGACGCGATTGCGCTTGGAGGGCTTTATGACCCGGCGTTCTTTCAATTTACTGGAATTACGCCTGTCGCTCGGGATGCTTTTCGCGAGGCGCCGAAGGGGGCGTTCCGCATACTGCTTTACCATCGCCCTCACACGAAGGAAATTTGTTCCGAAGATGCGGACGTGAAATTGCAGCTCTCCGGCCATACGCACGGAGGTGCGATGCCGGGCGTAAAGTGGCTTGTCGCGCGCGTCAACGAGGGGCATGTCCGCGGACTCTACGAGTTTGCGAAAGGACGCTATCTCCACGTCTCTCCGGGAACCGGCCAGTGGGCTGGCTTCCCCCTGCGGCTCTTCAACCCGACCGAGATAACGGAAATCACGCTTCGCAGGAAAGCCGCTGGCGGGGGCGGGCGGTGAGCTGGACTTCGCTGATACTGGCGAGCGCCGTGTTCCTCGCGCTCTACGACCTCGCAAAAAAGGCGAGCGTACGAGACAACGCAGTCCTGCCGACCTTGCTCATTTCCACTTGCTTCGGGTGCGTCGCGTATGTCGCCGGTGTCGCTCTTTGCGGCCGTCTCGGCAATGCGACGGTGATGACGCGCGAGCTGCTTGCCCTGTCTGCGATAAAGTGCATCATCGTCGGCACATCGTGGGTGTTCACGTTCCGCGCGCTCAGGACGCTTCCGATTTCCATAGCGACTCCCATACGCGCGTCCGCGCCTGCGCTCGTCTTCGTCATTGCGTTCGTTGTCTACGGCGAGCGTCCTTCGCTCGTCCAATTGATCGGCATGGCGACGGTGTTCGCCGGCTACTTCGTCTTTTCGTGGGCAGGGCGGCACGAGGGGATAGACTTCTTCAGGAACCGCGCTGTGTGGTACGCGTTCGCGGGCGCCGCCTTCTCGGCGCTTTCCTCGATATGGGACAAGTATCTCTTCCAAGTGCGTGCGCTACCTGTCGAGTCGGTCCAGCTCGCGTTTCAGGTGGGGCTCGTCGTCTTCTATTCCGTTGCGCTCGCGGCATCGCGCGTTTTCAACGCCGAGAAGATCGCGTTTGAATGGCGTCGCACGATACCGCTCGTCGGCATACTTCTTGCCGCGGCCGACTGGCTCTACTTCCAGGGGCTCGCCTGCCCCGACGCGCCGGTTTCAGCGGCGTCGCTTCTTCGCCGTTTCTCCGTCGTTATAACTTTTGTCCTCGGTGCGCGGTTCTTCCACGAGACTAACCTCGTCCGCAAGGGGCTTGCTCTCGCGGCGATAGTAGTCGGCGTAGTCTTGATATGTCTTGGAAAGGGGTGACTCAATGAAAACACTGCTTGTCGGATACAAGGTCCAGGACCTGTTCGAAGTGAACAGGCGAGGCGAGAGACGCCCCGTTCCGTGGCTTGACGGCGATATCACCTGTCACACGCTCGACATCTACCACTGCCACGCAATCGAGAACTCGTCTTGCGGCGTTAAGGCGGTCTGCTCGCCGCATTTGCCGAAGGACAATTGGGATCTCATAAAGTTCAAGACGGGACCGAAGCTAATGTCGGGCGAGCTTTCGCTCGATCTCCTTCAGGAGATACACCTACTTCACCCCAAGCGCTTTGAACTTGAGTTCGACGGTCGCGAGCGCGACAGAAACGATCTCATCGCAAAGATCAAGGACGACCCGGACCGCGTGCGTGACTTTTCCGCGACATGGCCCGCGAGCGTCCCAGGCGGGCAAAAGCTCATGCTCACGAGTTTCCCTGGCTGTTTCTGCCATCGCCGCGTAGACGACGGAGGTCTTGCGCTAGCGGAAGTGGTGAGCAGGGAGCTCTCGGGCAAGAATCCTCGTGCGATTCTCGATATGGGCTGTGGCTGTGGTCTTGTTGGCTTTCTTGTCGCGGCGAGCCATAAAGGCGACACGCCAGTCCGCCTCGTCATGGTCGATTCCCACACGCGGGCGGTCGAGGCCGCAGAGCTCAATGCAGAGAAACTTGGGATTCCTGCCGAGGTGATCCTTTCCGACAATGGCACGCCAGCGCAGATGGACGGTACTTTCGATGTCTTTGTCGGCAACCCGCCATACTACAGCGATTACAAGATTGCCGACATCTTCCTCGAGACTGCGCAGCGCGCGCTTAAATTTGGCGGCGTCTGCTACACGGTTTGCAAGAATGCCGACGGCCTCGAGCCCGTCCAGCGCCGCTATTTCCCAGACGTGGAAATCATCCGCAGGCGCGGCTATGCCGTCCTCAAGTCCGTCAAAAATTGATATAATACACTTGAAATGTCGCAAGTTCATGTCATAATTGGTGAAGACGACTACCTCGTGTCGGAGGCCGCGAAGCGCATCGTCGGCGACGGCATCGGGCTCGAGACGGTCGACTCTGCCAATTCGACGAACGAGGAACTTCAGCTAAGAGATCTTCGCGAGGCCGAGGCGTCGCTCCTGACGCCGCCTTTCCTCGACCCCAAGAAAACGACATGGTGGCGCAATGTTGGCTTTTTGCCGCAAAGCGGGAAGGGTGGCTCATCCGAGGCGGTCAAGGCGGCGCTTGAGAAGTTTGCCGAGAAACTCGCCGCTGTGGACCTTCCTGAGAACCAGCATTTTATCCTCTCAGGTCCTCGCCTACTCCAGACTTCGATCTTCGCCAAGACGCTTAAGGCATCGGTCGAGATGGTCGTCTTTTCCGCCGGCAAGCCGTGGGAGCAGGCGAAGGCCGCCGCAGTGCGAGTCATCGATCTTGCGAAGGAGATGGGGCTTTCGTTCGAGCGAGGTGCAGCGGAGATCTTTGTCGCGCGCGTCGGCACTGATTCGCGCTCGCTCGCGAGCGAGCTTGCAAAGATGCGTGACTACCTTGGCGGCGAGCGCAGCACGATAACTGCCGCCGACATTGCGGATGTCACTTCGCAGGGCGTCGGCGTCGAGCCAGAGATCTGGGCGATAACTGACGCGCTTGGCGAGCGGAATTTCGCGAAGGTTCTTGATTCCGTTAGCCGCTTCGAGCGCGAGAATGGCTTTGCGGTGCTTGTGACGACGGTGGTGGAGAAGTTCTTCCGCCAGCTTGCGGAGCTTAAGGACGCCGAGGCGAAAGGGCGTTTCCGAGAGGCGACAGAGGGAATGAACCCGTATGCCGCGAGGAAGAACCAGGGGTTTCTCCGCAACTGGTCGCTTAACGAACTCCGCGCCGCGCGATACCGTTTTCTTGAATTGCGCGAACGCGCCGTGTCGTCGAACTCCGCAGACGCACTTGTTGTCGCGCGTCTCGCGCAGGTCTGCCGCAGGAGGATTGCGCGATGAGCCGTGAGATGCTTAACCTCAAAAACGCCGCGGAGCACGTTCACATGGAGGCGAACGAGCTTCGGCACGTGGCGCAGCGCGGCGAGATAGAGTTCGACGAGCACGGCGGCGATTTGTGGTTTGAACACCGCGTCCTCGACGAATGGGCGCAGCGCAACTTGCTCGCCTCGGGTCGCAAGGAACAGCTTCGCCAGCATAGCGTCATCCTCGAGGAGCATCGCCGCTCAAACAGTTCCGACTGGCGCGTGTGGCGGCTTTTCGCGCAGACTGGGATAGTGCTCAACGTCCCTGGCAAGGCAAAGGCGGGCATCTTGCGCGACATGACGAGCATTGCGGACGCTACCGGCTTCGTCTACGATCCTGACGGGCTTTTCAAGGAACTTGTCGCACGCGAGGAGACGGCGTCGACGGCTGTCGGTGAGGGCGCGGCGTTTCTCCATCCTCGCTTCCACGATCCGTATATGTTCCAGGAGTCGTTCATCGCCTACGGGCGCAGCGAGCGGCCAGTCTTTTTCGGCGCACCCGACGGGCAGGGCACGCGGCACTTCTTTCTCGTGTGCTCGACCGACCACGAAATGCATCTTCACATTCTCGCTCGGCTCGCAGTCATGGCGCACGCAACAGAGTTTCTCCAGATACTCGACGAGGCGACGAGCCCGGAGCAGGTCGTCGAGATAGTCCGCGCGGCGGAGGAAGGCCTGCTTAAATGAAGAAGCTTTGGTTCTTTGACCTCGACGGCACTCTCGCCGACACCGACCGCGACATCCGCGAGGCATGGAAGGCGACGCTTGTCGACCTTGGGCTCGAGTGCCCGCGCTTCGACGGGCTTTTCGTGGCGGGCCCGCCGATCGAGGACATGGCGAAGGCCCTTTTCCCCGAAATCTACACCGATGCGCTCGGCGCGGCGATTCGAAAGGGCTTTGGCGAGCATTACGACAACGACGGCTTTCCGAACACTGTTGAGTATCCGGGAATCATTGACCGCGTTCGCGCGCTGAAGGCGTCAGGCGCGACTGTTGTCGTCGCGACGAACAAGCGCTATGTCGGCGCGCGGTTGATCGCGGAGAAGTTCAGTTGGGAACAAGTCTTCGACGGCATCTACGCTGGAGACATGTTCAAGGACGATCCAGCGATAGGCAAGATGACGAAGTCGGCGCTTCTTGCGTTTCTCATGCAGAAATACGCCGTAGCGCCCGATGAATGTGTAATCGTCGGCGACACGAAAAGCGACTTTGTCGCGGCGAAGGACAACGGAATCGAATCTGTTGGTGTCGCGTGGGGCTACGGCAAACCCGAGGAACTCGCCCTTGCGAGCCGCATTGCCTCGATTCCATCCGAAATCTGAAAAGGAAGGGAAACCATGAAGACGTGCTTCGCAATTATTGGAACTCTCACGAAGTCCGCGCGGCTCTTCGTGCTTGCGATTGTGACGCTTCTTGCTGTTATGCAATCCCTTGCTGCGCATTCAAAAGGTGGCGCAACAGATGTCGCAACGATTCCTGAGGGGATGCAATGGGGTGTGACGTTCGGATTTTACGGATCTGAGGAATACTTTGCATCGCAGGCCGCCAGAGATGAGATTGACGCGATATCACGCGCAGGCGCCAATTGGGTGACGGTTGTCGCAACGGTGTGGCAAGATACTTGCCAATCGACGTTCCAGTATCGCGACTTCGACCTTACGCCAAGTGACTTAACGCTAAAGGGGATAATCGACCTCGTCCATGCCAAGGGTATGAAGGTTTGCCTTAGACCGATGCTTGAATGCAAGGACGGTTACGGGCGGCTGGCTGTATGGCTCCCTGTCGCGGGCGGGAAGAGGATGTTCGGGCGATGTTCGACCGCGCGAGCCGAGTGGTTCGAGTCGCTGAGAAGACGCAGCGCATATTATGCCCGCCTTGCGAGGGAGACGGGTTGCGAGGCATTTTGCATCGACAGCGAACTTGACAGGATGGTGGAGGAGAACGATCTTTGGAAAAGCGTCGTTGACGCCGTGCGAAAGGAATACAAAGGCCCAGTGACGAGTTGCCACACGCTTCACACGGGGACGATTGACTTCCTCAAGACGCTTGCCGATCCAGGACACTGGTTCCACTCTCTCGACTACCTTTCAATAAGCTACTACTGTCCGGCGCGCCGCAAAGACGAAGCCGGCAAGGTTTTGACCGTCGATGACATGGTGCGCAACTTGCAGGAAGCGAAGAAAAAGATGAAGGCCATTGCCGATGCCTGCGGCAAGCCGATCATCTTTGGAGAGTGCGGCTGCTCTTCTATCAAGGACGGCGCTACGAGTCCTTCGGCGACGTCGCCCACGGCGGTGCCGGACGAAGACGAGCAGGCGATGTATATGGAGGCGCTTTTCAGGACATTTGCCGGCGAAGACTGGTGCCGTGGCTTCACGTGGTGGAAGTGGGATCAGCACTCTTTACAAAGGGCCGATACGACGTCCGAACAGGTGCGAAAGACCGATTTCACCATTCACGGTAAGAAGGCCGAAGGCGTGTTTCGCAAGTGGGCATCGGAAGGCAGTCGAAGTCCAGAACGGTATTCGCCAATGGTTTGTCCGAACTGAGTCTTGAATTTCGTCATCATATAGCATTCGTTTGAAAACCCACAGGATCTTGCAATATCCTTGACTGATGTCTTGCGTGTGCGTAGCCTTTTCCTGACTTCTTCAAGACGGATGCGGTCAATTGCCTCGTGAATGGTTTCGCTGCCGAACTGACGGAATCTGAGTTCAAGCAGCCGACGCGAAACATGGAGGTGAAGAGCGATGTCGCTGACGCGTATGTTGTAGCTGATATTCTCGCCGATGAATTGGATTGCTCTTTTTACGAGACTTATTCCCGGGTCCTTGGATGGGGTTGACTCTCTTTCGACCACTGAGTTCTCGGTCGGCACAAGAACGCGTTTGGGCTGCAGAAGCCGGATCTTGTGGGAGAGAAGGGCATGCATCTCTGCCGCCGCGCGATAACCGATCTTTTCGATGTTTGTGGAGATGCTGGAAAGAGCCGGCGATGTGGAGTTGCAGAGGAATTCATCGTTGTCTACGCTTATAATTGAAATGTCCTGCGGCACGCGGATGTGCAAACGTGTGCAGGCGTCTACGATTTCCACGGCACGCTTGTCGCATCCCGCCATGAGCGCACATGGCTTAGGGAGCTCTGTCAGCCATTTCTCCAGTTCGTGTTGCCCGTTCACGTTTGGCATCCTTGAACCTCCAAATGTCGTGAAGGGTTTGCGATGTCGATCCATAATGCGACGGAAGCCGCGTTTTCGCAGAAAGGAAAGATAACCGTATTCCGGTTCCGAGTAGTGTACATACGCATAGGATTCAAAATATCCGATGGACAGCAGCGTCTGAGCGCCCAGCGCACCAATGCCGTCTTCCTCTCCTGTGACGAATACGATATTTTCCGTGCGCCGTGGAATGCATCGGCGACGCGTTCCAATGACCACAAGAGGTGTCTTCAACACCTCCAGGGATTCCGCCACGATGGGAATTTCCATTTCAGATGAGATGATTCCGTCGTACTGGCCTGTCTGGATCGCTGTTGCGATTTCCTGCGCGGGAACTTCCTGTGCCTGGATTATCCGAATCTGCCAATTGGGCACTTTGCTTGCGAATTTGTGCATGCCGAGCAAAAGATTTCTCCCTGAAGCCCTCGACAGGTTGATCAAGATAAGAATGTTGTCTTTCTTGTTGAAAATCATATAAAGTAGTTTATCAAAAGCATTGCGCAAAGTCAAAAATAATTGTTGCGCAAAATCAAAGCTTGATGGATTGACTGCGAAATGCTGGCCGTGTTATAATTTTGCCGCGTAATTATAGGAGGGACAACATGTCGCAGCATGTAATGACACTCAAGAAACCAGCATCCGGCAGATTATCGCCGGTTCTATTCTGCGCTATCGCGATATGCATGGTCGAAGTTTCCTTTGCGGCGGCGAGCGAAACGCTCGTTTGGCAGCCCGATTCGGGAGGAGACATCGCAGAGGCGGCGAATTGGAGCCCGTCGCAGATTCCAGGTGAAACGAACGAGGTCGATATCACCAAGGCGCAGTCGGCGCCGATTACGCTTGCGGACGACTTTCACGTCTATGCCACAAAGCTCCAGGCGGATTCGAGCGGCGCCGAGATGATCATCGACATGGGCGGACATAAGTACTTGAACGATGGTTCGATTGAGGCTACCAAGAACACAGTCTACGTCTTCACCAACGGAACTTTGAAGATCGCCACGAATTCCGGAAGCCACCCTAACGCCATCAAGGGAGGAGCGACGCTCGCGTTTCGCGGATCGGAGACGATTTATTTCGAATCAAACCTGACGGCAAGCGCAACCGGGGCGATGACTGTGGGCGACGCCACGGCGTCGTCTCTTGAAGTAGCAAACGGCGCAAAGTTCTACCGATATGTTGGGAACACTCAATCGCTGCAGGTCAAACTGGGCAGCAGAATCACGGTTACAAACAGGTCTGAAATGGTGGTCGTGTCTGACGCAGCGACAAAGGCAGCGCTGCAGACAGGACACAGCGTGGGATCGTCCAACAGCCGGTTCGAATTGTTAGACCACTCCAAGCTGAACTTCTACGGCACTGTTACTTGCGGAGCCACAATTAGCACGACGAACGGACTTTTCCTTGTGGATGGCGGCAGCGTTGTGACGAATATGGACTTGGGCAACGATTCGGTTTTCGGCATTAGTGGCACCAACAACACGCTTCGCATAACAAACGGTTCGGCGGTGACGATTCCGAAACTGCAGGATGGCGCTGTGGCAAATACATGCTCGGCACTTGTCGAAGTTGATGGCGGATCGACCCTTCGCGTCGGCAGGGCGGATCCGTCGTCCGTTGGCTATGGCGGCCTTTTGGTGGGGCAATACGCCGGCGGAAGCGGACATCGACTTGTCGTCAGGAACAATTCGAAGCTCAAGGCGGATACCTATTGCTACATCGGCAGCGGAGACTCCAAAACTGCCTTCCCGAGTCAATGCGGCATGGAAATACGCGACTCATCGGCAGAATTCAGCGGCTCCTTAAGTATTGGCGGATTCGGCTCCAGCAACAGCCTCGTCGTCGCCAACAGTGCGCTTTACTGCACGAATGCGAATTGTGTGGTCGGCATCGGATATAAGATCGCTACAAACAATAAGTTGTCGGGTTCGGCGAGCCTTGCGAACAGGCTTGAAGTCGAGAACAGCATATTCAAGGCTGACATGTTGGACGTAAACGGATACCTTGACGCCGCCGGGGTCGACGGACCAAAGGCCGTCGTTAGAGTTGCCGGCACAAATTCAACGATTAAAGCATCGGCGACTTCCAGTCCTGCAAAATTTTACAATACAGAGTTGGTGTTTGAAATCGATCCAGAAGGATTTGTCCAGACGCTCGTTGACATTCCGAAAGTCGATATCGCGTCGAACAGTGTCGTCAAGGTTGTCCTCCCCGCTAAGTCTCGGAGGCTGCTCGGCGGCACTAAGATCACGCTTGTGAAAACGGAAGCGAATCAACTCGCAGCTGACGAAACAACAACCTTCTTGTATTCGGCAGAAATGTGCGATTTGGTGAAGGATGTTGCCAACGGCGAAATCTATATAACTGTGAAGCAACCTCCGGGGCTTGCCATTATCGTCAGATGATGTCGCGAATATATGTCATACAAAAGTGGGGTTAGGAAATGAAAACAAGGATTGCATTTGCTGTAATTTTGTGTGCCTTTGTTGCCGGGGCTGGCGAGACGCTCGTCAAAGTCTCGCCTAATGGCGAAACCACGAGCATCGCGGCCGCAAGAGACAAGGCGCGTGCGCTCAGGAAGTCCGGCGAGATAAGGCCGGGAGAGCGTGTTGTGGTGGAATTTGCCCCGGGTGAATACCGCATTGCCAATACGGTTGAGTTTGGTCCGGAAGATTCCGGTATCGTATTCCGCGGCGCAGGGGCGGCGCAAACGCATATTGTCGGAGGCGTGCGTATTACTGCGCCTGCAACGGAAGTATATCAATCCGGCGTTCCTTTTCGCATGAAGGACGAAGCTGTTGAAAAGGTCCGTGTAATCGACCTCAAGGCGGCGGCGCTCGAAAAGAGCATGGGACGCGAAACGCGAGGTCTCGCAACCTCCGCGCGGTTCTATGCAGACGAAATTCCCCTTATTCCAGCGCGCTGGCCGAACGAGGGCTTCGTGCATTCGCTTCACACAAAGAAAGCGCTCACTTTCCACTATACGAACAGCATCCCGATGGACGTCTGGATGCAGGAACCGAACATCCTCGCCAACGGATTCTGGACATATACATGGTTCGCAAATCCCGTGAAGTTCGCATCCATCGACAAATGGGCGAAGGAGATCACGGTGGAGAAGGGGGCTGAAGGCGAGCGGTACGGCATGGGCAACGGACTCTGGTTCGCGTACAATTTGCTCTGCGAACTCGACGCGCCGGGCGAAAGCTACCTTGATCGCGAGGAGGCCAAGTTCTATTTCATCCAGCCGACGCAGAAGTACAGCGATCTCTGGATGACCGAGACACAGGATCTGATTGCCATCAAGGGCGCGAAGGATGTAGTGTTCGAGGGGTTGTCTGTTCGCTATTGGCGCAACCAGGCCGTTACGCTCGAGGAAACCGACGGGATCGAATTCCGGAAATGCACCTTCGCCTGCGGCGGCCGTGCCATCGTCGGCAAGAATGTCCGCAGAACAAATGTCGCGGACTGCGATTTCCATGAAATGCGCTCGGGCTGCATTTCGCTTTCCGGCGGCGATCCCGACAAACTGGAGCATGCGGGCAACTTCGTGACTGGCAGCGTATTCCATGACTTCGCGACATTCAGGATGACTTATGAGCCGGCGGTGGATCTGCACGGATGCGGAAATGGCGTTTCGGGATGCAGAATATGGAATGGCCCGCATGCTGCGGTGATTTTCAAGGGTGCCGAAAACACGATAACCGACAATGACATCCACGACGTCTGCCGACTGTCCGGTGAGATGGGGGCGATCTACACGGGGCGCGAATGGAATTCGGTCGGCAACATAATCGCGCGCAACCACATCCATGATCTCGCGCAGATTGAGGCGCAAAGCTGGCAGAGGACGCGCGGCGTGATGATCGACGACGGAGGATGTGGCATGGTCATCGTGTCGAACAGGATCGAGCGCTGCCCAGGGGGCGTTAGTCTGAGTTCGTTCGGAAACACCGTCGCCGACAACTCCTTCGTGGAATGCGGAAAGGGCGTCGAGTGCTGGCGATCCTCCATGTGGGAGACGCCTGAGGACTTCATCCCGACGGGAGAGAAGGGCTCGCGCGGCTATACCTTCCCGAAGATGCTTGAATCGCTCGAGAACCTTCCGATAGATTCCGAGCCATGGAAGACCAAGTATCCATATCTCTCGCTGATGAAAGCGACATGGAAGAACGGTGCGGCCCGCGATCCGGCGACGCGTACAGCCATCGTTCGAAACACCTTCACGGACTGCGGCAAAGAGGTGTACATCATCGGACGGCGTGCCACGGCTGGTGTCGACGAATTCTCCACGAATAGCTGGGATATCGCCTCGAACGTGACGGTCGTGGGCGGCAGACACGTTGCCTGGGATGGAGCAAAGGGAATCAACCCGACGGTTTCGCGCATACAGCGGACCTTGAAGGCGATGGAGGAGTCCACAGCGGAGAAGCCTGCGAAGATCAAAGTTCTTTTTTACGGACAGTCCATCGTTGCCCTTGACTGGACGAAGCTTGTGGAGCAGGAACTATCCAGAAGGTATCCGACAGTCCAGTTCAGTTTTGTCAAGAAGGCGATTGGCGGCTTCGAATCACCCATCTTGAGGCGTACGGCAGAGACGGACATCTATCCGGAATACCCGGATCTGCTTTTCTTCCATGACTATGGTCCACTGAGATTCTACGAGGAGATGGTAGCGAAGACAAAAACAATGACAACCGCAGATGTCATCCTGTGGTCGAGCCACGTCAAGGTCGGACAGGATCCGCGTGAAATGCTCAAATTCCGCGACGAGCGAACTCGCGGCATCGAGGCGATCGCGAAAAAATGGGGGTGCATGTACGTAGACTTGAACCGCAAGTGGTGCGAATACCTGATTGCCACGGATACGCCGGTCAAAGACATGCTCCGCGACGTAATCCACTTGAATGAAAAGGCCTTCCCACTTTACGCAAACTCCATCCTCGACGACATTGTACGCATTCCCGGTCTTTCTGGCGACGAGCGTGACTCAGGCGCAATTTCGGAGATCGCGCTTGACGACCCGTCTGTGAAGCGACTCCCCGGCGGCGGATACGAAGTGTCGTTCGACGGCAACCGGCTGGTTGCTGTGTCGGATGGAACAGGGAACGCGAGCGACAAAGTCGAGGTGTCTCTCGACGGACGGCCTATCGCTGACGAAGCAGGTGAATTCTATTCGACGCGCGTGACATGCTGGCCGATGTGGATGCCTGCCATCTGCCACGTGGATCTCGGCGACAAACCGATGCAGGAGGACTGGGTGCTGACCTTCATCGAAGGTACGCGTCCCGACGGGCAGGTGCTTCATTACAAGGTGCGCGGATCGAAGACGGGCGAAGACGGAGAGGGTTGGAGCACGAACGACTTCACTTCCGTGTCTGGTCGCATCAAGATTGCCAAGCGCGACTGGCGCATGCCATGGTGCGTAAAGACGAAAAACGATCCGCTGAAAAAGGCCGGTAAGCCATTGATTGAGGTTTTGCCCGGGCGTGAGCTGCGCTGGGCCGTCAAGCCGACATACGACTGGCCGTATCCGAAGAAGGCCGCAGGAGAGAACATCGTACTCGCACAGGGGTGCGCGAACAGTCCGCATGTCCTGCGAATCGTACCGAAGCCAGGTGACAGTCTTGGCATTGCCAAATTCATCGTCCACAAGCCAGCTCTCTTGCCGCGGCGGTGAGGCGGCGGCCGAAGGCTCCTCCTCGGGGAGCCCTCGGCGAATACGCCGAATCCCCTCGCTCGGACCTTCGCTCCACCGCCTCACTTCCGGCGCTGACGGACCGCGTCATAACGACAGAGCGGAAATTTTGGTATAATATTGCGGACAATGTTCGAAGTGCGAAACATCGCGTTCACCTACCGCAAGAAGCAAGTCTTGCGGGATGTGTCGTTCGTCGTCTCTCCTGGCGAGGTCGTATGTGTAATCGGGGCCAATGGAGCCGGCAAGACGACGCTTCTAAAGGTGCTTGCGACACTTGCCGCGCCTGATTCAGGCGTCGTGATGGTCGACGGCCAGAACGCGCTTGCGAAGCCCTTGCGTTATCGCCGCCAGCTTGGCTATTTGCCCGAGCGCGTCGCTCTTTACGAGGAGATGACGGTCAAGGAGTACCTGAACTACCGCGCCGCATTGAAGGGCGAGCCGGTTAAGCGCATCCGCCGCCGCGTCGACGAGGCGTGCGAGATGTGCAAGGTGTCGGAATTCCTGCGTTCCCCGATAGGAAGTCTCTCCGCTGGGCTTAAGAAGCGCGTGGCTCTTGCAGACGCCTTGCTCCTTCGGCCTCGTGTCCTGCTCTTGGACGACTTCCTCGCGGGGCTCGACAGCGATATGCGCGAAACTGCGGGTGCCGTGTTGTCAAACGCCGCTGCGTTCTCGTCGGTAATAGCGACTGGCCACGAGCTTGACGATCTCGCTAAGTGGGCGACGAGGTTCTTCATTCTCAGGGACGGCGTGATTTCCGCGTCCGTGTCGGCTGTTGGCGTCGACAGGAGTTCACTTCGCGGTCGCATTGCCACGGCTCTTAAAGGGAGCGTCTCATGAGCCCGGTGCGCGTCACATGGAGGCGCACCATCGGGCGTGCACGTAGTCTCTTCTCTACGGCGTTTGCCGCAGGCGGCTTCCTTGCGGCCACGGCGGCTCTTTTCGCGTTCAAGCTCGATGCGGCAGAGGGCGCCAGTCTCTCGGTCGCTTCCGTCTGGGCGGCGAGCGTCTCGCCGTTCCTCCCCGCTCTTGCGGCGTTTCTCGCGATGGACGTGTGGAGCGACGAGCTGCAGTCTGGGCGCATAGAGCTTCTTCTGACGACACCGGTAAGGGAGCGCGAATTCACGCTCGGCAAGTTCCTCGGCGTCTTTTCGATGGTCGTGGTTTCCACGTTCCTATCATTTGCCTCGACTGTCGTCGCACTGCGCGTATACGCGCCGTCTGCGCTCGCGGGCGTCGGCGTTCTTGGCTTCTGCCCCGCGTTTCTCGCGCTTATGCTCCAGAGCGTCCTTTGGTGTGCGGTTTCTGTCGCGATGAGTTCGATATTCCGCCATGCTGCTGCGGCGGCGTGCGCGTCGCTACTCCTGCTGATTGGCATCCCCCGCGGCGGATGGGCCGCGCTTCTCGCCTGGGCTCCGCAGGGCAGGACGGCGTTCGGGGAGATGATTCTCGATGCGCACGTGATCGACATGTCCTCGGGGCTCTTCTCGTCTGGAACCGTCCTTTCGTATCTTGTCCTTTCGTCGTTCTTCCTCTTTGTCGCATCAAAGAACGTCGCCATGTGCCGTTACTGTGGACGCGGTGGCCGTTCGCTGCGGCTTTCCACCGCTTTTGCGCTAATCCTCGCCGGCATCTTCTCTGGGCTTGTCGTAGAACTTGTGAACCGTCTCGACTCGAAACTCGACTTGCCAGTTGGGAACCTTGAGACCGAGTTTTCCGCGAGGACTCGCGGCATACTTTCCTCGGCTCAGGGTGAAATGACGGTGACGTGCTTCCTTCCCCGAAAGGACGCTCGTTTCCGCCAGATCGGGCGCTTCCTGCGCCGTCTCCAGCGCGAGTCGGCGTCGCTCGGCGGGCTAAAGATAGATCTTCGCTTCGTTGACCCTCTTTGGGATCTCGGTCCGGCCGAGCGGCTTGTGCGCCTCGGTGCTGCCGAGGGAAGTCTCGTCTTCGAGAAGGGGCGCCGCAACGTCGTGCTGCCGCTTGCCGATGGATATGGCGAGCGGATATGCGCATCGTCCATACAGAGTCTCACGATGCCGCCGCAGAGGCGCAACGTCTACTGGACCGTCGGGCATGGCGAGGCGGCGAGCGAGGAATATGGCACCTTCGGAATGAGCGACATAGCCCGCGACCTCGCGCGCGAAGGGTACAGGAACATGTCGATCGATCTCGCGGGCGATGCGCAGATACCATCCGACTGCGCGCTCATAGTCGTAGCTGGCGCGAAGGAGGACTTCTCCCGCGCAGAGTCGGGTCGCATCGACTCGTATCTCCGTGCGGGCGGGCGCATGCTAGTCCTTCTTGCGGCGGCCGATTCGGGCGGCGTCGCCCAGTTGCTCCCAGGTTGGGGTCTTAGGCCGTCTTTGGCGACGACGACCGGCGCAAAGACTCTTTCGGGGACAGACCTTATCGTCGGCGAGTTCTCCGAACATGCGATTTCGAAGCCGTTGCAGGGCTCTCGCATAGTCCTCGAGCGGCCTGTCGGCTTCATGCCGTCTGCCGCAGCGGAGACAGGTACTGGTGCCGACCGCATAGAGTTCACGCCTCTTGCGAAGGCGGGCACTGCTGTGGTCGCGGCTGCGGTTGAGCGTGGCGTTGGAGCGGGGGCAGACCTTTCGATACGCCCCATGCGCATAGTGGCGATAGGCGACGCTGGGTTTGTAATGAATGGCCAGCTCGCGGCGCGCGCCAACGCCAACCGCGACTTCTTCCTGAACTGCGTCGCGTATCTCTCTGGGACGGATGCGTCTGTCGCGAGCGGAGCCGAGACGAACGTGCTGACGACAGGGCTTGACCGCGCCGCGCGAATACGCTTCGCCACCGTTGTTGTCGGCGCCGTTCCGTTCGTCGTTTTCCTGCTGCTGCTGGCGGTCGCCGCCAGGAGGAGGCGTCGCTCATGAAGAACATGCGTATAATCGTCTGGCTTCTTGTGGGCATATCGGTGCTTGTCGTGGCGAACTTCTTCCTCTCGTTCGACGACTCGCCGGAGACCGCGATCGTGCAGCGCATGAGTTTGCTGACCGTTCCAGACGACGCCGTTTCGCTCGTTGAAATATCGCGCGACGGCGCTGTCGAGTCGGTCCTTACGCGTACGGGCAGCTGGCGTCTCGTCGAGCCGTTTCCGGGCAGCGTAGACGAGCCCGTCGTGCTAAAGCTTCTCGATGCGCTCGCGTATGCGCCGCTGGACGACTCCCTTGGCGACCAGGAGCTTCTGAAGCTGGGGCGCACGCGCGCCGACTTCGGCCTCGAAAATCCGCACCTTTGCGTGCGTGTGAGGGCGGGCGATACCGAGACTTCGATTTCCTTCGGCACCACCACGCCTTCGGCGGCGGGGGTGTATGCGGCGATAGAAGGCGTACACGCGGTGTTTGTGGTTTCGTCTAACACTCTTGCCGCCGTGGACGTGCCGGCGTCAGCTTTTCGCCGCCGCACGCTGTTTACCTCTGGCGAGGAGTCTGTCGCTTCGTTCGATGTGAAGCGTGGCAGCGGTGAGTTCATGCGTTTCAAGAGGGAGGGCGACGGCTGGGCCATGGTGCAGCCGACCGAGGGGCCTGCGGCTGCGCCTAAGATCAAGAAGCTCCTTACTGACGTGATGTCGGCGAGCGCCTATGATTTCGTGTGGCCCGTCGGCGGTTCAAACGAGGTCGCAGAGGTGTCGGCCGCGCTTCTCGCGAGCTACGGCCTTGGTGCGGAGAACGCCGTTACGCTGACGTTGAAGGGCACGGACGGCTCGGACAGGCGCATATCTTTCGGTTCCGACGCCGGCGAAGGTCGCGTCTACGCTCTCGTCCACAATGGTTCGGCGATAGTCACTGTCGACGGGACCTTGAAGGACATGGCCTCTCTTGGCAACTCCGCGTTTGCCGATACGCGCCTCTTCCCTTACGAGCCGTCGCAGGTCAACGGCATCACCATCGTTGACGGTGGCGTCACTTGCATGCTCGCGAAGAACGACGACGGCTCGTGGCGCATGGACTCGCCGATTTCGGCGCCGGCTTCGCTTACGGCCGTCGAGTCGCTGGTGTCGGCCGTCCTTGCGCTTCGCGGCGGCGATGCAGACGAGAAGGGCGTGGAGGTTTCGATTTCCGCCGACGAGCGCAAGGTGCACGTGGCCCGCGGGTCGCTTGGACCGCATTTCCGTCTTGAGAACCTTCGCAGTCTCGAAATACTGAAGATTGACGCCGCTTCCGTCAGGCGGCTTTCCGTCACCGGTGCCGACACGAACGGAATGAAGTCGGTTGCCTACGACCGCGACAGGCGTGCATGGAGCGTCGAGGCGTCTTCCGTCCCCGGCACGGTGTCTGAAAACGGCATCACGCGTGTTCTCGGCGTGGTGAATCCGCTCGAGGCCGGGAGAATCGTGAAGCTCAAGGTGTCGGCGGACGATCTCGGTGGCTATGGGCTGGACAAGCCGCGGCTTACCGTCGCGATAGACCTTGAACGCGAGGACGCGATAAGGCGCAACATCCTTGTCGGCGACGCGACGGATGGTGGAAGTTTTGCGACCGTTGGTGCGTCGGATGCAGTTTTTGTGCTGCCGGAGTCGGCGGTGTACGACCTTTCTGCGGACATTGTCGAGGAGTAAAACGATGAAGGACACAGTGATGAAGGACTACGGCGAGGATGTCTTTTCCGAGAAGGCGATACGCGCCTTCCTGCCAAAGGCCGTCGCGGCCAAGCTGCTTGCGACGATGCGTGACGGGAAGCCCCTCGATCCGTCCATCGCGGACGCGGTCGCCGCGGGCATGAAGGACTGGGCCGTCGGGAAGGGCGCGACCCACTTCACCCACTGGTTCCAGCCGCTCACCGGCGGCACGGCCGAGAAGCACGACGCTTTCCTTGAACCGACCGGTCCCGCGCAGGCGGTGCAGCGTTTCTCCGGCAAGAACCTGATCGGCGGCGAGGCGGATGCGAGCTCGTTCCCCTCGGGCGGCCTCAGGTCGACTTTCGAGGCCCGAGGCTACACGGCGTGGGACCCGACTTCCCCCGCTTTCGTGAAGCGCCACGAGAACGGCGCGACCTTGTGCATACCGACAGCGTTCTGCTCGTTCACGGGCGACACGCTCGATATGAAGACGCCTCTTCTCCGCTCGCTTCAGGCGCTCACTCGCGCGATGGAGCGGCTGATGGCGAAGTTCTCCCAGCCGAAGGCGCACGTCGAGGTCACGCTTGGTGCCGAGCAGGAGTATTTCCTTGTCGACAGGCGCTTTTACATGAGGCGTCCCGACCTTCTGCAGACGGGTCGCACGGTATTCGGCGCTGCGCCCGCGAAGCACCAGCAGCTTGACGACCACTACTTCGGCGCGATCAAGCCGCGCGTCCTCAAGTTTATGACCGAGGTCGAGCAGCGCCTTTGGCAGCTCGGCATCCCCGCGAAGACGCGCCACAACGAAGTCGCGCCCGCGCAGTTCGAGCTCGCACCGATGTTCGAGGACCTGAACCTCGCCGTCGACCACAACATGCTCATCATGGAGGTTCTCCGCCAGACGGCCGAGAGCAACGGGCTCGTGTGCCTTCTCCACGAGAAGCCCTTCAAGGGCGTCAACGGGTCGGGCAAGCACTGCAACTGGTCGGTTGCCTACGGCGGGCGCAATCTCCTCACGCCCGGCGCGAACCCTCGCGAGAACGCGATCTTCCTCACGGTGCTCCTTGCCGTCATCCGCGCAATCGACAAGCACGCCGACATTCTCCGCATGTCTACCGCAGGCGCTGGCAACGACCACCGTCTCGGCGCGAACGAGGCGCCGCCAGCGATTATCTCGATCTTCCTCGGCGACGAGCTGAACGCCGTCCTCGACTCGATAGAGAGCGGCACGCGGCAGATGCGCCGTGGCGGGAAGGGCGGGAAGCTCCGCGTTGGCGTCGACACGCTCCCTGCGCTCCCCAAGGACACGACCGACCGCAACCGCACGTCGCCGTTTGCGTTCACCGGCAACAAGTTCGAGTTCCGCGCTCCCGGCTCGTCGCAAAACTGCGCGCAGAGCCAGATGGTTCTAAACACGATTGTCGCCGAGTCTATAGACGCGATCTGCGACAAGCTCGAGGCGATGAAGGGCGACTTCAACGAAAACCTCCAGAAGCTCCTGCAGCGTCTCGTCAAGGCGCACAGGCGTGTCGTGTTTTCGGGCGACGGATATTCCTCAAACTGGCCGAAGGAGGCGGCGAAAAGGGGGCTTCCCAACCTCCGCGACACACCTGCCGCGCTCGCGCCCCTCAAGGATCCGGCGAACATCGCGCTCTTCGAGAAATATGGCGTTCTTTCCAAGACCGAAATGCTCTCTCGGTGGGAAATAGGACACGAGGACTATCTGCGCCGCGTTCGCATCGAGGCCTCAGTCGCGCTTGAGCTTGCACGCTCGATGGTGCGCCCCGTTGTCGCGGACGAGTTCTCCCGGCTCGCGACGGCGCTTGGCCAGGCCAAGGCCGACGGGCTAAAGTACGGCGTGCGCGGCCTTACGGCGCTTTCCTCGAAGCTCGGTGCGGGTCTCGACGACTTGCACGTCAAGTGCGACCATCTCGAGAAGGCGCTTGCGCGCGGGCGCAGCGAGGCGCAGCTCAAGGCGATGGACGACCTTCGCCGCACGGTCGACAAGCTCGAGGGGCTTGTCGACGACTCGCGCTGGCCGCTCCCGAAATACCGCGAGATACTTTTCGTCCACTGACGCCTTGCGTCTACGCTCGCCTGTCTCCCGTATGAGAAGCGCGTATGGATTTGATTCGAGGGTCTACCTCCTGGACGTGACCGACCGGTGCCCTAACCGGCGGACGATGCAGGAACTCGTTGACGTGCTCGCGCGCTTCGGCTACACCGAGTTCTTGCTTTACGACACGGCGAAGGAACGGGAAACGCCTCTTGAGACGGCGAAGATCGAGGCCTACTGCCGCATGCAGGGAATCGGCTTCAAGGTCGTGGGCGAAGACTTTCGCCGCGAGATGGAGGCGGACGCGAAGACAGTGGTTGCGCCGACGTTTGCCGCGCGCTCGCTCTGTGGGCGTATCGAAGAGATGCGCGAGGCGATGGAACGCGCCGAGGCCACGGGCTCCAAGAGCAAGGCGACGCGCTTCGTCGTGACAGATTTTTCCGATGGTTATGCATGGCATCCCCTTTGCGTATCGCTTCCCGCGATCATCCTGGCGGGAAACATGATGACGGCTGGTCGCGTCGCGGCGAAAATGGATTTGGAGAAAGACCTTTGCTCTGTGATGGATCTCCCCGTTGGCGGGCTTCTCCAAAAACTCGGCACGCTCTACCTTCGCGGTGGCGCCGTGAAGCCAGACTCCTCTGAGTATTTCAATATACTCGCGGGCGACGTCGGCTACTCGCGCCATCCGGGGCTAACGCAGTTTGTGCTCGACGACGTCTCGGCAATCGCGCGCGGTGTAAGGATCGCGCTTGAGCGCTGGTTAGAGCGCAGCGACTGGGCGAAGGAGATTTCCTACGCGGCGCTTCTGCTCGAATGTTCGTGCCATAGGCGCGACGAGCGGCGCCTCCGCGAGCTACGCGACCTCCACGGGCATATTTGGCGTATGCGATTCGAGCCCGAGGGCAGGGTGGAATCGCTATCCAAGATACCGCGCTTTTGATCTCATAGATACCATAAATTGTATCTGGGGGTTACGGATGTACACAATCTGTTGATAAGTTTTGATAAATTCACCCTTGCGCTTGCACAATATTTAGTGTATCATATCTCTCCGAACTACCAAGAGTAG
The DNA here is from genome assembly GCA_902761275.1 of uncultured bacterium. GTDB lineage: Bacteria > Verrucomicrobiota > Kiritimatiellia > RFP12 > UBA1067 > UBA1067. The sequence goes on from CACWJS010000004.1 coordinate 31,046, forward strand.
GTAAAACCCATTTATAAACAACGTCCAAAACAAGGAGAGGCGATCAAGCGATGAAGATGAAAGAGATGAAGATCACCAAGCGCAGCGGACAGGAAGTTCCGTTCGACATCACGAAGATCGAGAACGCGATTCGCAAGGCATCGCAGGCGGTCGACTACAAGGATGCGCTTTCGGAAGGTCGCATCAAGCTCATCGCAGAGGAGGTCGCGGGCGTGTGCGCGGCTCGCGATCGCGCGATGCACGTCGAGGAGATTCAGGACATCGTCGAGACGAAGTTGATGGAGTTTGGCGCGAGGGAAATCGCGAAGCGCTACATCGTCTATCGCTACAAGCAGGAACTCAAGCGCAAGTCCAACACGACTGATGACCAGGTGCTGTCGCTGATCGAGTGCAACAACGAGGACGTGAAGCAGGAGAACTCCAACAAGAACCCGACGATCAACGCCGTGCAGCGCGACTATATGGCGGGCGAGGTCTCGAAGGACGTCTCCGCGCGCCTTCTCCTCCCGGCCGACGTCGTGCAGGCGCACAAGGACGGCATCATCCACTTCCACGACATGGACTACTACGCGCAGCACATGCACAACTGCGACCTCGTGAACCTCGAGGACATGCTGCAGAACGGCACGGTGATCTCCGAGACGATGATCGAGAAGCCGAAGAGCTTCTCCACCGCCTGCAACATCGCGACGCAGATCATCGCGCAGGTCGCCTCGAACCAGTACGGTGGCCAGTCCATTTCGCTGACGCACCTCGCGCCGTTCGTCGACATCTCGCGCAAGGCGATACAGGAAGAGCTGAAGTCCGAATGCAAGATCGCCAACGTCAAGATGACCAAGGCCGACTTCGAGAAGATTGTCGAGATGCGCGTCCGCAAGGAGATTCAGAAGGGCGTGCAGACGATCCAGTACCAGGTCGTCACGCTTATGACGACGAACGGACAGGCGCCTTTCGTCACCGTCTACATGTACCTCGGCGAGGCGAGGAACGAGCGCGAGCGTGAAGACCTTGCGATGATCATCGAGGAGGTGCTGAACGAGCGCATCAAGGGCGTCAAGAACGAGCAGGGCGTCTACATCACGCCTGCGTTCCCGAAGCTCATCTACGTCCTCGAGGAGCAGAACGTCACCGAGAAGTCGCCCTACTGGTACCTGACCGAGCTCGCGGCGAAGTGCACGGCGAAGCGCATGGTTCCCGACTACATCAGCGAGAAGAAGATGCGCGAGTACAAGCTCTCCAAGGGCGAGACCGTCGGCCACGGCGACACGTACACCTGCATGGGCTGCCGCTCGTTCCTCACGCCCGACCGCTCGGGCGACGGCTACGGCAACGTGGCGCGCGCGAAGAACTACGAGCCCGGCAAGCCCAAGTACTACGGCCGCTTCAACCAGGGCGTCGTCACGATCAACCTCGTCGACATCGCGCTTTCCGCGCATGGCGACATGAAGAAGTTCTGGGATCTCTTCGAGGAGCGCTGTGAGCTCTGCCACCGCGCCCTCCGCTGCCGCCATGAGCGCCTGAAAGGGACGCCCTCCGACGCGGCGCCGATCCTCTGGCAGTACGGTGCCCTCGCGCGTCTCGACAAGGGCGAGAAGATCGACAAGCTCCTCTACGGCGGCTACTCGACGATCTCGCTCGGGTACGCCGGGCTTTGGGAGTGCGTCTTCGCGATGATCGGCAAGAAGCTCACCGAGCCGGAAGGCGAGAAGTTCGGCCTCGAGGTCATGGAGAAGCTCAACGAGTACACCGCTAAGTGGAAGAAGGCCGAGGACATCGACTACTCTCTCTACGGGACTCCGCTCGAGTCGACGACCTACAAGTTCGCGAAGTGCCTGCAGAAGCGCTTCGGCGTCGTGAAGGGCGTCACCGACAAGAACTACATCACGAACTCCTACCACGTGCATGTGACCGAGAAGATCGAGGCGTTCGACAAGCTCGCGCTCGAGGCGAAGTTCCAGAAGCTCTCGCCTGGAGGCGCGATCTCCTATGTCGAGGTGCCGAACATGCAGCACAACCTGAAGGCGGTCCTCTCGATCATGAAGTTCATCTACGAGAACATCATGTACGCCGAGCTCAACACCAAGAGCGACTACTGCCAGGTGTGCGGCTTCGACGGCGAGATCGAGATCGTCAAGGACGAGAGCGGCAAGCTCGTGTGGAAGTGCCCGAAGTGCGGCAACACCGACGAGTCCAAGCTCAATGTCGCACGCCGTACCTGCGGCTACATCGGCTCCCAGTTCTGGAACCAGGGCCGCACGCAGGAGATCAAGGAGCGCGTGCTGCACGTCTCGTGAACTACGCTTCGATAAGGACCTGCGACATCGCAAACGGAGAGGGAGTGAGAGTCTCCCTCTTCGTTTCCGGATGCACGCACTGCTGCAAGGGCTGCTTCAACGAGGAGGCGTGGGACTTTTCCTACGGGCAGCCGTTCACAGAGAAGACCGAAAGCGAGCTTCTCGCCGCGCTGGAACCCGAATTCATCGATGGCCTCACACTTCTCGGCGGCGAGCCGATGGAGCCGGAGAACCAGCGCGCGCTCGTTCCTTTCCTCCGCCGCGTGCGCGACAGGTTCGGGCTCTCTAAGACGATCTGGGTCTACACCGGGTGCGTTCTCGAGGCCGAGCTAAAATCGCCGTCGCATTGGCGCACGGAGGTTACGGACGAGTTTCTGTCGCTCATAGACGTGCTTGTCGATGGGCCTTTTATCGAGGCCCAGAAGGACATCTCGCTCCAGTTCCGCGGCAGTGCCAACCAGCGCATCATCCGCCTGCACTGATTTTTTGGTATAATATCTCCCGTCTTTTTGACACGGGGCGTTGCACAGCCTGGTAGTGCGTCTGCTTTGGGAGCAGAATGTCGGAGGTTCAAATCCTCTCGCCCCGACCATCTGAAATCCTCGTTTTCCCCTGTGAAATCGGGGGTTTTTTGATTTCCAGAGTAAAGTGGACGTCATTTGCTTGACAGGATTTTACTTCGGTTTACACCTTTGTAGGTTATACCCAAACTTATACCCACAAACTCGCCTCCTGCTCGCGAAGTATGTCACGTGCGCGGCGACTGGCACGAAAATGCCGTGTTGCACTTTTGCTTGAAACGGCATTTTTGAAAAATTTTCATGCCCGTAAAATCTTGTCAATGTCTGTTTTGTGGTGACAAAACGGCAATGTCGTAAACATGTGGTTAGGGCAAGGTGTATGTAGCAGTTCCACAACGGATGCGACACCGGGCCGGGCAAAAAGGACTAACTGCATGACGGGTGAACAGTTCTTAAAGGCAGTGCTGAACGCACCGCCCGGAACAAGATCAAAAATCGAGATGCTGTTGAATGGAGACGAGAGCGTTGTCCCATCGCCAATAGCCGATGCAAGGACGTGCACACAGGCTGAGGCCGCGCGTCGCCTGGGTGTTTCGCGGCAGACGGTCGTCGGCTGGATAAAGTTGGGGCGCATTGGTGTCATGAATGTGGCGGGGACGCCTCGCGTGCTGCTTTCTTCAATAGATGCCCTTGCGCGTGGGCACGTCATCGGTGGCGATGATCATGCAATGGCAAGGTCCATTGCGGCGAAGTCGTCGATGCGTGCCATCGCCGGGCGAAAGGGTGCTGCGGCCAGGCGTCAGTCTGTCTCCGCAAGGTACGAGTCAAGCGGACTACGGTCACTCAATGGGAATGAGAGTCGGTGATGGGCGATAGTCAACAGCGACAAGACAGTGCCGGGAGCGCAGGCGTCCTGCTGACGCATTCTGCCGCACAGTACAAAGATCCTCTCGAGGCGGAACTTGCCAGGGCGACGGATGACGAACGCGACGCGATTGGGACGTATTCCTTTAGAAGTGCGATGGAAATCGCGCGCATGGAGTTGCCCCCGCAAAAAACGGCATGGGGAGGTATAACCCTTGCTGCTGGACAGGTGGCTGAGATAATCGGGCCGCCTGGACTCGGCAAGACGCGCCTCGCGCTGTGGATCGCCATTTGCCAAATAACGGGACGCCCTTTCCCGAATGAGCAGTGGAGCGGTGACTGCGGCCCTCTGAAATGGCTGTTCTTCGGAACGGAAAACTCAATCTACCGCTGGCAGACGGATTTGCGCAAGATGATTTCTTGTCTTGGGGAGGACGATCTGGCCAAGCTGGACGAACATCTCATCTTGCCGACGCTTGAGCAGCCAGGCGATACGCACATGCTACTCGATGATCCCGACTGCGTTGCGAAATGCGAGAACGCCGTAAGAAAATTCAGCCCAGACATAATATTGTTTGATCCGTGGGGCGACCTCTGCGCCGACGAGCTAAAGGACGATGTGCAGAGGGCTACAGTGGCCGAAATCCGAAAGATCGCCAGAAGCGGCAGCAAAAACGATGTCCCGACAATAATACTCAACCACTCGCGAATGGGCGCGCGGGTCTTTGCCGGTGCTCGACGCGACGGCGGCAATTATGGGAAAAACGGGAAGGCCATATTCAGCCAGTGCCGCAACGTATTCAACTTGCGCCCCGCCTATGCCGACGCCGACGAAGAGACCTATGGCGATGTCATTGAAATAATCGACGCCAAGCACAACGACAGGCGCGGGTTCAGGCCCGTGGCGGTATTGTTGGACGAGGCGACCATGACATATTCGCACGTCGCGGACTTCGATCACGAGGCAGCGCAGAAAGATTGGGATAACGCCGCGAGCGCCAGAGTAGGCAGAAAAGCCAAAACACAGGCGGAAAAGGATGCCGAAAAGGAAACCCGCGAGAAGGAAAAGTCCGAGCGGATGCGCAGGAAACTAGACGATGGCTGGCGAAAGATGCAATCCATTGTCCGGGACGCCGTGGATTCAATCACCTTCAAGGCGCTTCTTAAAGAGCATTCCGGCGTGACTACGAATGCCTGCATAGATGAATATGTGCGTTGTAGAACCGCTGAATGGAAAGAAAAGAAGATCAGCGACACGTTGATTGCCGAAACACCTGAAATGGTGCTTCGCGATGACGGAACGCTTGCAGAGAAGTCAAGGCGCAAAGGAGGGAAGACTCTCAAGGGCACTCCAGTCGCTATCGCGGGTTATCTCGACAGGGTTAGACGAGGGGAGGATGCATGACGGCGTTCAATCCCCCATCAATCCCTTTAGCCCCCTGTTCCCTCCCATCTACGGGGAGCAGGGGGGTGAATATTATCATTACCCCCCGCGTGGGTATAAGTATACTATACCCCGCGTGGGGCGTAATAAATATAATCACATTGACAACAGGGAAGGAGTCCCAGAGGTGAGAGACAATCAATGGCTGGCGCAGGCGTTTGAACGTTGCATTTCGGAGTTTCCGACAGGCCGCGGACACCGCAATTGCAGGTTGCTGCCGCGTGCGGCGTGCCTTGCGGTAAAATTGGGTGTGGACGAGTCGACATACGAAGAGCGCATACGCGAAGTCGCTCCGGACATGTCGGCGTATGACATTCGAAGGGCATTTAGGACTGCAATGTACAAGGTGAAGCCTTATGGTGCAGTCGGCGGCACCTTTTCTCAATGGCGACAGCATTCTCGCTCGGAGAAGCAACAACCGTGTACGCAGAAAGGTTTCCCGCGTCATGTGCAAAACACAATCGCCGCAGGACGAGATGTACGGACATTTGAAGAGCTGATGCGCCTTTCGCCTGAACCTGTTGTCGACATGCTGCCGGAGGAACAGGCATGGCATCAGCTTAGGCGTCTATTTCCGGACGATAACGCGATGGTGTACATATTCAGAAATGATCCGCCCATGCCCGGTGTTCTTGGCCGCTCGGTCAGGTCCGTAAGGGACTGGCTTGATGAATCTCATGGACAGTCACCAGTTTCGTTCGGGGAACTTGTTGTGCCAAATCCATTTTCTGGTGAGCTGGGGAGAACCACCGAAGGTCGTCCGTCGTATGTCGCGCAGTCCTGCCTCGCTTCGTTTCAGCACCTGATCTTGGAGTTCGATGAAATGCCCCTTGCCGAGCAATGCTCGTTTTGGGCTGGATTCATTCGCAAAAGCAAAATACCACTTCTTACGCTCGTCTATTCTGGAGGGAAGTCGATTCACGGATGTATAAACATTGGCGCTGTTGATGTCGATCAATGGAACATGAAGCGCGATCAAATAGAGGTGTTGTTTGCAGCCGACGAGAATCATTCGTTTCGTGCCGATACGCAGGCGATGCGTCCTAGGACGGGCACTCGTCTGGCCGGTGCGACGCGAAGCGGCAACGGCAATCTACAGCGCTTGCTTTGGGCTTGCACATTGGGGCAGGCGAAGCAGGCCAGTCAAATTGCGGCCAGTGGAATCAATTCAACGGTTCCTCCCTGGGGCAATTCAAAGTGAGGGCGCGGGAAGGAGCTGGACTGTATATCCAACTTTCTTTCGTCCGTGAAAAAAAGAAGGGTTGCGGGAAAACTATGTTTTACGGGGGTTCGGTGCATTGTCGCAGTGTTCAGAGTCTCAACTTTAATCATAAGGGAGAATAGGGATGAAATCGAAGATCGAGGAGGGTTTGGCGACATCGCTGGGGCTAAACATAGTGATGCGCAAGGTGGATGGCAGACGGGCGTATGGCATCATTGGAGTTGCTTACGACCTCTGGGAGGCGACAGTAGCGGCTACCTTGCCGCCGTTCATCGTCATCACCCCTCGTCCTGGGGTAGGGAATCCATCCGTGACTGGGATTGCCGACCTTGTGCTTTCCGTCAGGAGGGCGTTCGGGCGATACTCGGCATACGGGTGTCTGGCGCTGTCGGCAGTGGAACGGATGCGGCTTGTGTCGCGCCAGGTGCCGTTTCTCGTCGCAGGCCGGCAAGTATACCTCCCGTTCCTCGGAATCGCACTGAGGGGCGACAGCGTCGCTGTGTCGCGAAGCTGGCTCGGTGCTGCGGCGCAGGGAATCATTTACGCTTGGCTGAGCGGCAGGCTTGGCGACGGATTCCGGGAGCGTGACATCATCCGGGAACTCGGATGTTCGCGGGCATCGGCCTTTCGCGCGATGTCGGAACTGTCGGCGTTCGGGTTGATCATGCGTTCCCCGAATGGATGTTCGTTTGTTCCCGGCGCACTCGAGTCTTTTCGGCTGTTTCAGCCACGACTGCGCGCGTCCCCTTGGCGCAACGGACTGATACAGGCGGCCTTTGGGCAAGAGGATAAATCAAGACTATTGCCTACAGCTCGAAGTGACGCCTGAAGGCAAGGAGGTAGTCCTCCATGTTGCCGGTCGGGTCGCCAATGACGATGAACGAGTCCGAATGCGGGGCGAAGTACTGCTTGAACTTGTCGAATCCTTTTACCATAGCGTTTTCTCCAGTAGCCTTTCTGTTGCGGTTTGGATGCGGGGATCGGTGGAACCTTTCAGAGATATGCAAAGAGACAGTGGATCGACTTGCCCCTTGCCATCGTTGAGAAGCCGTGGATCGTAACGCCACGATTCCAAGATGTCTCCGTCATAGCGGTGTATCTTTGCTTCTGGTATCTTCTTCGCGGCGCTTGCCGGAAGCGCAAAGGTCAGAAAGTCGTTATCGACAATGTCCGAATACTCGGCAAGTGCGGTGACGCCGGATTTGACGGCACCATTTAATTTTGCCTTGACCCTGACCCTGCTGCGAACCGGCGAGACGAACACGGGCGAAGCCTTGTCCCAGACTCTCTTCTTGTCGAAGGAGAACTCCATTCCGCCGTCCCGTTTGGAACGGATCGTTCTTGCGAGGCTGCGGCGTTCAAGCTCTCTAGCCGCGCGCGACAGGTTGACCGGTGTGATGTTCAGGCGTCCGCGAAGTGCAGAAAACCACACGACTCCCGGCAACCTTTCATGCAGAAGGCAGTCAAGCAGGACGACCTGCGCCCACGGAGTCAGGTGCGCGCCGAGAGGCTTCTCGTCGTCTGCATATGCGCGGCTTGATTCCAGTATCGCGCAGGGCGGCAGGAAAACTTGTCGCGATGGGACGACATACGCGATTTTTGCCGCCTTGAGGCTTTCGGCAAACTCCCTGTCCAGACGGGAGAACGCGAATACGGGACGGACGGAAATGGCGTTGCGAACGGTGTCGTTGTGCAATGCAATGTCGCCGGGAGCCATCTCCTCGTTTCGAGGGAACAAGAAGATGCATTTCTCGTCGGCAATCTCGGCGAGAGCCGCATCATAGCGTCCTGCGACGTTAAGCGGCAGAGCGGTTCGCAAGTCGACGGTTTCGCCGTCGGCTATGCATATGCCCAGCCGATTCAAGTAGTTCCTGACTTGTGCCAAGGTCAATTTCATAGTTTCTCCAAGAATGAAAACGATGGTATTTTACACTTTTTCTGAAACAACGTCAATGGCGTGTTGCTTCTGTGGTGGGCGGGTGACCCTGTTGCCTTCAAAGAGTCGGTGAAGTGTTCAGTTCAATCTCTGGGCGGATACGACAACGTTGAGCTGCATGGCCCTGGCTTGTCCATCAACTGCCTCGGCCGCCGCGTCACTTCCTGCACCACCCGCGACGCGAAGGAGATCGCCAAGCTGCTGGTAATGGTGCCATAAGTGAGCGTCCAAGATCGCATAGAATGTCTTGGGGCACAAAAACGACGAAATTTATATTTTGTGCCAAGGGGGTTGCGTAACGCGCAGAAATGTGCTATAATTCGCGTAAATCAACATCTTGGGAAAGGCACAAAATGTTTATTGGCCGCGAAAAGGAACTTGAATCACTGCGTTTGTTGC
>CACWJS010000005.1 GCA_902761275.1 uncultured bacterium
ACCCGATGGGGCAGAACCAGACTATACTGCCCGAGTTCGACGACGTCAGCTATGACCTTAAGCACGGCTTCGAATACAAGTGGACCGCCATCTGCAACGGTCAGCCGTTTGCGAACGGCACGGTGGCTCACGATACGACGGGCACCGTCACCGAAACGACGATGACCACCAACTCGACGGGCGTCACGGCGACCTACAAGACGGTCGTTCCCGACGGAACGAGCATAAACGAGGTGCCGTTCGTCTACCACTTCCCGTACGCCGGCGTCTGGACGGTCAAGATCCAGATGAAGGACAAGGACATGGTCAAGTACTCGGTGGAGACGTACACGATCTACTTCGTTACGATTGAGAGCCCCGCCATCGAGATAACAGTCGACGACGTCTATGCCGAATCTGATACCGCCGCGAGGTTCAACGTCGGGCTCGGCTACTACAACTCTACGGAGAGCATAGTGGTCAAGCTGACCGTCACGCCTCCGGAAGGCGACAACCCCGGCACGCTGCTTCTCGACAACTCGCTCAAGACCGTGCCCACCGGCTACGCTGCGCTCAACGACAACGAGTACTACGTGAGCTTCCGCTCTGCCGAGCCGATTGCCATCAGCATCGATTCAATGGACGGCACCGCGCGCAGCAGCGCGAAGGGCTTCGCAATAAATGCCGAAGTCGTGACGACTTCCCCGTCGATCGTGCCTGGCAAGACATGGGCTGAATACTATCTCTCCAGCCAGAGGAAACTGTACATCGAAAACACTCCGCCGGTGCCTGGCTATGTCACTCTAGAGAACACGAACGCCTGGAGCGTCGCTGGCGGCGCGGCGACTTCGTATCCGATCAACTGGTCGATACGCAGCGACGTCGAGGGCGACTTCACCAACAAGTGGGCGAACGGCGAGGGTCCTGGCATCAAGGTGACTTTCCAGGGCTGCCAGAACGCGACGACCTTCTACGTGACCGACACGAACGAGTGGAGCGGCACGTTCATCCCGAACTTCGGCGGTATGCAGGGTGACATAAACGTCGTGCTTACCATCGAAGACAAGGATCAGGGGCTCCTTACCTGGACGTACATGTACACTGTCAAGCCGTCCAAGTTCCTCGTTACGATTCCCAACGGTCCGGTCGGCTTCGGCAACAGTGCGCTTTCGCAGAAGTACGTAAAGACTGATGCAAAGGGCGGTCGCGGCGAAGGCCACCTGTACGCACAAGGCGCGACATTCTCCGACGGAACGCTCTTCCGCATGAACTGGAACTGCTCGTCGGCTGCGGCTGTCGATGTCTATGCGTGGGGCTATCGCACCAACGCCGTCGACAACGGCTGGCTGAACAGCAAGATGGACATCGCCCTTGACGAAACCGGCACCGGCATCGCTTCGGCAGCCGCTGAAGAAACTACGGCGGGCTTCTACCGCTATGGCGACGAAGTCAAGGACAGCTTCCTGTACGCCTGGCTCGTCTCGACCCCACAGAAGGAAAGCGCCGCGCTCGAATGGACGCTTTCGATCGCGCCTGAGCAGCCCCTGGCGCAACCGATCCCGGTCACGGCACACCTGCCGACTGACACGACCGGAGACAAGTCCTACATGCCGGTCTACGTCGAGGCGGTGTTCGCAAAGGAATGGATGGCGGAGGACAACCTTGGCGATATCAACCAGGACGGCATCCCAGACTACTTCGCCATGGCCGGCTGGGGCGACGGCGGCGAGTCGCTTATCGCCTCGACTACCGGCGGCGACACCAAGGAGAACGATCTCGCCGACATTGCCGGCGGCAACCCCGACGCGGACTACCTGCCGGGTGTCTACGAACAGCTTGGGGTGGAAAGGCTTATCGGGGCTTCCTACCAGATTTCGATTGGCGGCCATACGTACGACGCGCCCGCCAAGAATAGCTATGCGCCGATAGGGATTCCGTTCAACAACAGGCTTGAGCTGCGTGGTTTCCACGACGGCCTCAACGAGACCCAGGTAACCAAGAGCATTGTGTCGTTCAGCATTTCCGAGACGAATGCATACAAGGCGGCGTTCAAAGAGGCAAATGGACGCGATTGGGAGGATACGGATGGCTTTGACCTGTCGTTCTGGAGCCCGGAGCCCCGCGGCAGGGACGGAACCACCCGCATGGATCCGACGCTTGAAGACACCGACGCCGACAACTTCCCCGACGGCTGGGAGTACTACTTCTGGTACATGGCGAAGGTCTGGGTACCCGGAGGGCATGCCAACGGCAAGCCGAAGGAGGGCCAGCATTTCGTATTCGAGCGCTTCAACCCGGGCAACATCCTCGTCGGCACGAAAATCGAAGCTTCCGAAGTCTTGAAGCGCTTCGACCCGTGCATTGAGTACAAACAGGAATCGTTCGACCTTGACAACGACGGACTCACCGATCTCGAAGAGCTCTTGATTGGCACCAACCCCTGCCACTGGGATACTGACGGCGACCACCTGTGCGACGGGTGGGAGATCATGATGTGCCTCGACCCGCTCAACGGCTCGAGCAACGAGAACCCCGACGGGGACTACATGGCGTTCCGCACGACGTATACCGACGCGTGCTACTTCGAGGGCGGCTTTGTTCCAACGAATGAAGAGAGCATCCCCGCAGGCATGAGGGTGTACGGTCTTCCCGATCTCCAGCTAGGCCAGGACTACGCATACGTCGGCGGCAAGTACGAGATGCTGGTAACGAAGGAGGTCGTCTGCTACAGCTTCACGCCAAAGTTCGATGCCAATGGCGAGAACATAATCTACGGCCTCAAGAGCGACATCCCGGAGAAGATTACGGCGGACTGGGTCTGGGGCTTTTACATGGTCGACAACGTCAGGCGCGAGAAGATCACGCTCCATGCGGGCGACGAGGTGTTTCTGGGGCTCAAGTTTGTCCTTATCCACGACCAGGTGCATGACGGCTTCGGGTTCGATCCTCGCACTGGATGGGGCATGAACGCCAACGGCTATGTCTCCGACCGCTGGGATCCCAAGGTCAACATTGGCCGCGGCAAATTCCTGGGCACCACCGGCCTCGCGGTCAATACGCGCCCGTACGCCACGTACGACGAGTATCTCGTCATGAAGTACCGCATGGACTACGGGATTGACTATTCGAGGACGGATAGCGACAACGTCGTTGACCCGAACGCTGCCAACACGTGGGAAGTCATGAGGAGCAAGACGACCAACCCGAACGTCGTCTATCCCGTCTCGACCGCCGAGGAAGGCGAAGACGGCAACTCCGCGTCCGCCACAACTAACTCGACAGTTTCCGCCGCCATTGCGTCTGGTCTCGCCCAGGCCTTCGCCCAGGCGGGCAGCGACAAGTCGCCTGTCACGTCGCATGGCGCCGATACCGATGGCGACGGCGTGCCGGACGGCTGGGAACTCTACATGTACCGCAACCCGAACGCCGGTCCGATAAAAGAAGACGAGGACGGCCTTGGCAAGAACAATGCGCTTGACTTCGACGGCGATGGGCTATCTTGGGTGAACGAGTATGCTGGCGTCGACTCCTGCAACGCCTACAAGGACTGCGCGTCCATCTACCAGCACCACCCGGGCAACGTGTCGGGATGGTTCAACAAGTTCTTCCCGACGAACCCCGGCACGATGAAGGAGAACTTGGAAACAGATCCGAATCCGCAGTTCTACGCCGGCATGGGCAATGTAGACGGCTGGGACACCGACTTGGACGGCGTACCGGATGCCGTGGAAGGCGGCACGTGGTATGGCGTGTTCGCAACAGGCGGCAGGCAGGGCCTGGTGGAGCTGGGCTTTGTGTACGGCACGCCGGAGGACGGCGGCTTGACAAATGTGTGCTTCCGCGGTGGCGGCATGAACCCGTGCACGATCGACACCGACCTCGACGGACTCCCCGACGGCTGGGAAATGCAGCATGCCGGCGTTCCCGTCGAGCTGCCAGCCAAGAAAGTGATACTGCCGCGTGGCCACAAGAGCGAGATTGTCAGCATCGATATTGACGAGGCGACATTCCTCGCCGACGGCTTGTCGGGCGAGAACGCCGTCTCGCCGACCGCCGTCTATATCGCGGGCGGCATGGACGCCACGTGGAAGGGCGACGCGGTGTTTGACGACTACAACAGCGAGATAAACCCGGAAGCGTGCCTGTCGTGGGACGATCTCCTAAAGACGAAGCGCGACGTCGACTTCGACCACGACGGGCTCCAGAACTACCAGGAGTACCTGACGCAGTCTGTTCGCCACTTCCGCTACGACGACATCACGACGCCGCTCATGGGCCGCCAGCTCTCCGGGAGCGAGGGTGATCATGCGCAGAGCTTCGGCGATTCGGCTGGCGCCCACGACGGCACAGGCACGGGCTATCCCGTGTTCGACCCCGCCGACGCCGGGACTTTCGCCGCGAATGCGGCAGAGGCGTGGAATGGCAGGAGCTTCGTCTACTATGAAACGGTCACGACCGGCGTGAAGCAGGTGATCAAGACCATCAGCCCCGGCGTCGCCGAGACGAACTACATCTACTACACGGCGCAGAAGAAGAGGTTCACCAACGGCGCTACGCTTGTCGCGAACCGGGTTGGCGGCGGCGACTCCGCGCTGCAGTACGCCTGGACGACAGAAGGCTGGAGGAAGGCCGGCTATTTCGCGCCGCCGCTCAATGCGTGGGATCGTGCATTGACCAGCAATAAGTTCAACAATCCGCAGTACCTGTACCCGATAACGCTCAGAGACGACGGCTACAACACGATGGTTGGTCTCGGTCTCAAGCCCGAAGACCGCGACTCCGTTGCGGGCTACGCGACGACCGACCCGCGCATCTCCGATACCGACGGCGACAGCATGGACGATTTCTACGAGATGTACCACGGCCTCAACCCGCTTCTCGGCACGACGCCAGCGACTGCCAATCAGACAGGCTGGGGACTGGGAGCGAGTGGCAGCATGTTGAAGTTCGGCGACATAATTTCCGCGCAGTTCTACATCCAGAATCCCGTTCCTGCCGACTCGAGGCCTACCTTCAACGCCTGGTGCAACGAGTGGATATACCCGACGTATGCTGGTTCACCCGGCCGCACGGGCACATCAGTCGGCGTCCCGCTGCAGGCGCCGCAGGCGTACGATCCCGTCCTCTATCCCTGGGGCATGGGCACGCCAATGGCTGACGCCGACGGCGACGGCATGAGAAACGACGACGAACGGCTTCTGGCCAATGTTGCAGACCCGGTGGCGCGCCATACCGATCCGACGCCGCTGTGGTTCACCGAGCGCACGACGCCTGCCAGCTTTGTCGCGCAGTACTACGTCGTGTCTCCCGCCCTTGCCAACAGCGGCATGCCGTGGGTCGGCTCGCCGAATGACAACTACGAAGAAGCCGCGCTTGAGGCCATGACCGACGCCACCAGCGACATATACTTCGGCGGACTCGTCAGCTACCAGTTCAGCTTCGAGGAGAACGAAGGCTACGACACCGACGGCGACATGACGCCCGACGAGGTGGAGGTCGTGTCGACGGTTCGCACTGCGTCCGATCCGCTCAGGTTCGACGATCCTCCCCGTAGCCAGGCGTTCTACCTGCCCGGCAACAATTCGTACGCGATCTCGCGCGACTTGCAGATCAGGCCGGTGGACTCCCGCGACTTCCTCAAGCAGTTCACGGTCGAGTGCTGGGTGATGCCCGAGAAGACGGGCGTCGCGCAGACGATCGTCGACCGCACCGTCGCCTACGAAGGCGATTCGATGAACACCGATGCGCTCGCAATACGCTCGAACTTCCGCATCGGCCTCGATGCGCAGGGCAAGGTCTACGGCATGTTCGACAACAACGACTCGATCGAGTCGGGGCTTGACGCGCCGAAGAGCTGCCAGTTCGTCGACGGCGGTCCGCTGCCGCTCAACGAGTGGTCGCACATCGCGCTCACGTTCGACGGCTCCAAGCTCATCATCTACGTCAACGGACTTCTCAAGGATTCTGCGCCGACCGCGCTCGTGCCGGCGAACGGCGTGACGCTTATCTACCAGAACACGGCCGCAACAAACGGCTTCCTGTACGGCGAGTACCGCTGCGCGCCGAGCGCGTTCCTGATCGGCGCAAGGCCGAAGAAGAAGAACATCTACGCCCTCTTCCCGTACTACATCGAGGCCGGGGAGCACAAAGAGGATTTCAGCAACCTGCAAGAGTACTTCCAGGGCTACGTCGATGAAGTGCGCGTCTGGGACGGCGCGAGGACTGGCGACCAGATCAGCAAGAACTACATGAAGTCGCTGGGCTTCGCCGAGGCGTCCGAGAATCGCGACGCCGTCTTCGAGTCGTGGTTCTACAACGATGGCAGCAGAAACAACAACGACGGCAACCCGACGCTTCCGCCGGAGCTCGTCCTCAACTACGACTTCTCGACGCTCCCCGGTGCGGTCAACGAAAGCGACGTCGCGAAGACTCCGGCGGGCTTCACGAAGAACGTACTGTATGCCGCGATGAGCGACTACGCCAGCAATCCCGACGCGAGCGACATATCTGCGCTCTACCCGAACCTCCTTGATCTCAAGGGCGTTTCGGGTGGCGGCGTCGAGGGCGACTTGCTCGTTGGCTGGTGGGACGAGTGCCGTGTAAAATCTACTGTCTACGACGACTACCACGTCGTCCCGTGGATCAAGAACACCGTGAGCCACCTGCCGTTCATCGACGGCGGTGCCGTAGACAGCTTTATGTACGGCGACTACTTCGGATCGGTCTACATGGCCGCCGCCGACCTCGGCGTGGCGAAGCTCGTGTTCCCGAACTCCGCGATGCCCTATCCGTCGACCGTCTTCAACGAAGACCGCTACTACCGCCTCGCCCACGCCAACATCCTCGTTGAGCGCAAGGGCGAGAGCTTCCGCGCGAACCAGGCCATGTGCAGGTTCCAGGTCAGGAACAGCTTTGTCGGCACGGCGGATCTCGTCCCGATGGGCGGCGCCTTTGCCAAGACGTGCAAGAAGATGTGGAACAACGGCGCGTCCGATCCTTGGGAGCAGACGGGCGACGACACGAACGGCGACTGCATCCCCGACTGGTGGGAGGACTACGCGCGCAACAACTATGCGCAGGATCTCGATCCCTCTGCGTCGATCGGCTGGGATACGCTCATCGACTACCACGGCGCGAAGATCCCCGCCGGCAAGGCGTATGTCATCGACATCTACCGCGGCATGCAGCCCGACGGCACGATCGATCCCGAATACGCGGTCAACACCGACGAAGACGGCGACAACCTGCCCGACTGGTGGGAGAACCTGTTCGGCGTCGCCAAGTACGGTGCGGACGACGATCCCGACAACGACGGCCTGTCCAACTACGACGAGTACCTGTTCAGCTTCGGTGCTACGCCGTACGGCATGGAGAACGGCTTCCCGTTCCTCGACCCGGCAAGGCAGCGTTCCGGTTCCGGCCAGAAGGTGACGGACTACTTCCTCGCGGGTCTGCCGGACATTGTCGTCTCCGCGGATGGCTCGGTCACTAACATCTTCGCCAACCAGTACCTCGGCGAAATCGCGACCGACCACGACTTCATGGAAGGCTGGTGGGAGAAGACCTTCTCGAACTCCTACGCGAACCAGTACGTCTACGATCCCGACAAGGACACGGACGGCGACGGCTGGGACAACTTCAGCGAGAACCGCGCCGCGACTTGGTACGGCACGCTTCTCTCCGACTCCATCACGCGGTACCTGTCCGACCAGGTTGTCCTCAACAACTACCCGCAGCCGGCCATCGGGCTTCGCTTCACCTACAATGGCGGAATCCAGGACGTCTCCGGCAAGTCCGTCGTGGTCAGGACGATGACCAAGGCGAACGGGCGCACCGACGCGACCTTCACGGTTGTCGCGCCGGAGGCCTCGAATGTGGGTGTCGTTGCATACACTCCTGGCGCGTTCATCGACGCCAAGACGCCAATCCACGGCTTCCTCCAGCCCGGCAGCATCCTTCCCCAGTCCTGCTACATCTACGGCGTCCACCTCTCGAAGGAAGGCGTCTACTTCTGGGGCATTCCCACGACCATCTACAGGCCGACTGCCGCCGGGAATACGTATCCGGCCTCGTCCGGCACGTATATCAGCAACATGACCCTGACGACCGGCAACGGCGCAGCGGTCGAGTGCTGGTATTTCACCGGCTCGTTCACCGACTACATTGCCGACGTCCGCGCCTATGGCAGGGACAATGTCATGCTCGACAACCCCGCGCTTGACTTCGAGCTCATCGGCAAGGCGGTCAGCCGCGACGACGGGCGCAGGGGCGACGCGGTGATCATGAGCGCCCAGACGGCCGTGCAGACCTCCTTCGGCAGCTTCAACTTCCTCACGGGCGAGTTTAGCCTCGACCCGGCTGCGCTCGAGTTTGCCGGACTTCAGCCCGACGGCATGCTGGTCAAGCTCGAATACGAGTATGCAATCAGCGCCGAATGGCCTCAGACGCTTTGGTTGAACCAGCCCACCATCGGCCGCGTCAAGCAGGGCCTCAACACCATCGAGGCGTGGTTGGACCTCAATGGCGACGGAGCGTATACGGCCGGCGAGCCCTATGGCGTAATCCGCAATGTCAATATCGGCTGGCACAAGACGGCCGAGATGGTCCTTGAGCTGAAGGACACCTCGACGATAATCCCGCACTACCTCCTGTCCGACGGGTCAAGCGACCGCGCCGTTATCGAGGGAGTCGCAGGCGGCGTTTCCGCTGCAGAGGGTGCAGACGGCGGCGACGGCGGCCTTACCGCCAAGGTGGCTGTCCGCCGCGTCAGCATCAACGGGCAGCGGATGTACGGGCTTAAGACGGTGCCTTCCCGCACGCTTGTGTCGAAGTCCTACATACTTGACGACAGGGCTTACCTGACCGAGGCCGACGTCCTCTCTGACGACAAGTTCGACCTCGACTGGAAGTGGCTCGTGAGCGACGCTGCGAAGCTGGGGCTCGCGGTGTCCGACATCAATACTGTCGAATACGAGATCGACCGCGTCAATACACTCGGCGATGGCAGCGTCACGAACATCGCGATCGCGACGTTTGTCAACAGCTTTGGCCGCCAGAGGCCGATACCGGTCACGCGCGCGCCTCTCGCCGAGTCGCCCGTGTACAGCGCCGCGCCGACGTTCTCCTGGACGTGCTCTGACAACACGATGACGGCCTTCCGTCTCCAGGTCTCGACCTCGACGAATGCCGCGGACATCGTCTACGATACCGGAATCAAGCAGCTCCCCGGCAGCGACAGCCTTACAGTCGGGACCTTCGGCTACTCCTTCACGGCGCCGATATACGCCGGTGCGCCAATCGCCACGAACGGCGCCCCTGTCTTCCTCGACGGCAGCAACTACTTCTGGCGCGTCACGGAGTTCAACGCGAAGTACAACGACGTCGATCCCAAGTTCTGGAGCTCGTGGACGCAGTTCCAGATTGACGTCGTGAACGCGAACATCAACCCGAGGCTGCCCACGGGCTACGGCAAGTGCGGTGCGATCGTCAGGTACTATGGTGCCAACACGAACGACCTCGCGGGTCTTGTCGTCGTGGAGGCCCACCAGTCTGCCGACTTCGCCGGTCAGCCGCTCGCCCAGATGCGCGCCGACGTCTCGCAGCTCGCAGACAGGGACGACCTGCAGACCACCAACGCGGAATTTGCCGGCATCGAGCCGGGAACCGTCTACCTGATGGCCTACATCGACGCGAACAACAACGGCAAGCGCGACGTTAACGAATCGTGGGGCTATGCGAACTACGTCGGCACCGAGGCCCTCTCGCTCTTCACGCCGCAGGGCGTCAAGGTCACCGACGAGATACTGCGCAGCCCGTCCGTCGTCATCTACATCGAAGACACGGACTTCAACCGCAACGAGATTCTCGACTGCATCGAAGCCGCCGCCGCTGCCGCTGCCGGTGCTGCTGAGGGAGACAGCGACCGTGACGGTCTTGCGGACGACGAGGAGGACGGCTTTGCGACCGACGCATCCGTCTGGGATACCGACGGCGACGGCATGCCCGACGGCTGGGAGGTGAAGTTCGCCGACCTCGATCCGAACTTCGACGACGCGCTTGAAGTGGCGGACGGCGACGTGATGGCGTTTGCCACGAACGGCTGCATGATCGTGACGGTTCAGAACACCGACGGCTCCGATCCCGTCAACTACATCCTCGCTGACGACGGGCGTCTGCCGGTCGCAGGAGACTCGATCGACGGCTACTCGCTCTACGAGATTTACGACTACCCTGTCGCTACGGGCGACGGGCTCGTCAACTGCTACGGGCGCGGCGCGAAGATCACCCTGACTGCCGCAGCGGGGACGACGAACCGCGTCGTTGCCGTCAAGCCCGGCATGGTTGCTCTCGTCCACGCGCAGGTGTACGACGAGTTCGGTTTCAACCCGAAGACGGCAGTCGTGGCCGATGACGCCGTCAACACGAAGCCGTTCACGGCGCTTGACAAGTACCTCGTCATCCGCTACCTCGCGGCGCTTGGCATCTGCGACGAAGACGACGTCAACGTCAACGGCAAGTGGTCGCAGTATTCGCTCAAGCCCCTCGACGTCGACAACGACAAGGACGGCGCGCCTGACGGCTGGGAGCTCTACGTGATGTTCGGCAAGAACGAGATGAACCTCGACAACTTCACGAACGGCACGGCCATCAGCTGCTGGAACTTCGACGACCGCTTCGGCGACGGCGACGGCGACGGCCTTGAGCTCAGCCGCGAGTTCGACGGCGCGGCTCCGACAGACCCATGGAACGCCCACACGATCTCGTCCGCGTTCACCGACTACGACGCGTGGCTCTACAATCTCAAGACGCCCGAAGCGCAGCTCTCCGACGCCGACAACGACGGCCTCTCCAACATCCAGGAGTACAGGGCGCACGATGACTGGGGCCTCGACCTCGACGTCGCGAAGATGAGGACCGACGGCGAGACGATCGACTACTTCCGCGTTGTCGATGTCGGCGGCGTGCAGCACTACATCGGCGAGCTTGTCGCAGACCACGACTTCATGGAGGACTACCTTGAGGACGAACATGGCTACGACCGCGGCCTATATGACGCGACGAAGGACTCCGACAAGGACGGCTGGTCCAACTGGGCCGAGCTCCGCTCGTACGTCGAGTCGGGCGTTGAGTACGTCGCGGACATTGTCTCCAACCGCGTCATAAGGACGAACATCTCCGTAGAGGAGTACGACACGATCCGCAACAACTA
Source organism: uncultured bacterium (assembly GCA_902761275.1). Taxonomy (GTDB): domain Bacteria; phylum Verrucomicrobiota; class Kiritimatiellia; order RFP12; family UBA1067; genus UBA1067. The sequence goes on from CACWJS010000005.1 coordinate 11,189, forward strand.
CGATGTGATTGAGGATACGATCAACTTCAACGCGCGGTATGACGACGCCGGAAATCTCATCGGGTCTTCCGTCACCGGCTCGATCATCTATTTCGACACGCAGGCGGTCTTGCGCGTGCAGTCGCTCTACTCGGGTACGCCTTACCCGACGGTCCACCTCACCGTCGCCTACAATGGCGAGAAGGACATCGACGCGGGCGGCATCGTAGTCGAGGCCTATTCGAACGCCAAGATGCAGAAGAAGCTCTGCTGGTGGAACCTGACGGCAGCCGACTTCAGCTCCAAGTTTGCGCACAACGGCTACATCGAGCTCGAGCTCAAGACGCCGGACCACGGGTACCTCAAGGAGGGCACGACCCACTTCGCCGTGTTCGCCGACATGGACTCGAACGGAGCCTATTCCGGCGCGGAGCCGTTCGGCATTGCGAAGGACGTCAAGGTCGGCTATGACCGCACGACCGACTTCACGGTCGAACTCAAGGACATCACGCCCGTGCTGCCGCGCATCGACTTCGTGAACTACACCTGCGACCGCGTTGTGCTCGAGGGCACGACGACGAACACCTCGAACGTCGTCTGGGGTGGGACGACCGCCGGCGCCGTGGGCGAAGGAGAAGTCGTTGGCGGCGGACAGCAGCAGGGCGGCTTCGCGATCGACGGCGAGGAGGTGCGCGTCAGGGTGATCCGCACCGCCATCAACGGCGACGACACCGCGAAGAAGCGCACGCTCCTGAACCGCGTCTTCACGGTCGCGAACCGCAGCTACCTGCACGAGGGCGACTTCTTCACGAGCATGAAGAGCGACCTCGACCCGTATCTCGCTCTCGACGCCAAGGCGATGGGCATCGCGCCCTCCGCCGTGTCCGAGGCGACGTACGAGGTGGTTCTCGGCAACGCCAAGTACAAGGCTGGCTCGACCAACGCCAACGAAGGCGTCATAGCGACGTTCGTGAACAGCTACCCGAAGTCGCGCACGACCGGCACTCCGCTTGCGCCGAGCGCGAACTCGCGCGGCGTCCTCACGACCTCGCAGGCGACATTCGACTTCACAGCCGATACGTCCGCATACACGGCATACGTGCTGCAGGTGTCCGAGAACGACGGCTTCCCGGCTGCCGGGACGCTTTCGACAACCAACCTCCTCACGGGCGCGGTCAAGGGAATCGTCTCCGCGAAGCCCGCGTGGTACTTCGAGGACGGCAAGACGTACTACTGGCGCGTTGCGCTTTTGAACGGCAAGTACTCGACGCTTGATAAGCTCGCGTCGTCCGACGTCGTCTGGAGCGAACCTGCAAAGTTCACGGTGGGCTTGCGCGGTGAGGCGACGGCCGAGGTCAAGTACTTCGGCCCTGCCGCGACCGACGGCAAGGTCGTCGTCGAGGCGTATACCTCGCCCGACTTCGTGGGCGACCCGATCGCACGCGTCGAAGGCGGTTCGCTCATCGACGGCACGAATGCCCTCGCGGTGGCGGGTCTCCCGAGCGGAGAAGTCTACCTCCTCGCGTTCATCGACCGCAACGGCGACGGAGTCAGGCAGAGCTACGAGTCCTGGGGCTACGCCTGCAAGGTCGGAACCACCTACGCCGACCTCTGGACGCCCGCTCCGGTGACGATCAACGCCGAGGTCCTCGGCGATCCCGTCGTCGCGGCGATCTACATCGAGGACACCGACATCAACCAGAACTTCATGGTCGATCCGCTCGACGACGAGGAAGACCTCAAGGCAGCCGAGGAGGCGATCGCGAGCGAAGGCGCCGACGACTCCGAAAACGACATGTCCGACCGCGACGGCGACGGACTCAAGGGCTACGAGGAAGAGGAGATCGGCACCGATCCCGACGACGTCGATTCCGATGGCGACGGAATGTGGGACGGCTGGGAGGTCTGGGCCGGCACCGATCCGCTCTCGGCAGAGGATGCCGACGATGTCGTCGACGGCGATGTCATGGCGTATGCCGAGGTCGGCATGACGGTGGTTAAGACACGTTCGACGCTGACCGGGCTCGAAGTCGCCTACATACTGCCCGAGGGCGAGGATGTGCCGCACGTCGGCGACAACATGAATGGCGTCGATCTGTACCGCGCCTACGAGTACGGCAGCCCCGATCTCTTCGGCATCGGCGCGATGACGACTGTTCCGACGTCTGCCGAGTACATTCTCGCCACTGTCGAGAACGACCGCGAAGGCACGACCAGCGACTTCCTCTTCGATGCCGGCATCCCGCTCGACGTCGGAAGCAACGTGACCGACTTCGTCGCCTTCGAAGTTGCCGGCATCGACGGCGGGTTCTACATTATCGGCGACGCGACGAACCTCGTCGTCGACACGACGCTTGTCGACCCGACGGCCTCGAACGTCGTCACGGCGGTCTCGGTCGTCGACGTCTCGCTCGGCGAGAACCGCGTGATTGAGGTGATTCCGGCGGCGACGGTGGCGCTCATCCACAACCAGGTCTACCAGAAGTATGGCTACAACCAGAGAACGGCTGTGGGTGCGCTCCCCGAAGATGACCGCATCAATACGAAGCCGTTCACTGCGCTCGACAAGTATCTCCTTATTCGCTACTACGAGGCGCTTGGGCTCTGCGACGAGGCAGCGGTCAATGCCGCGGGCGAATGGGATCTCTGGTCTCTGAAGCCCGGCGTCATAGACGGAGACTGGGGTGATGCTGAAGGCCGCTATGGTGACGGCATCGCGGACGGCTGGGAGCTCTACATCGGCAAGAACCCGTGGGACTTTGATGACCGCTTCGACGACGATGACGGCGATGGCCTCGCGCTTTACCTCGAGTACGACGGTCTCGAGCCGAGTGATCCGTGGAACGAGCACTCCGTCTACGAGTATTTCGCCGCGAACGAGCTGCTTCTCCCCGGCACGACGATGTTCACCGATGCTGAGGTACGCAGGTTCGGCATTGCGCCATCGCAGTTCTCCAGCGATGACGACAACGATCTTCTTACGAACCTCGAGGAGATCCAAGCGTACTACTATGACAGGACGGCGCTTGCAGACATCGATCCCGAGAATGCGTGGAGCGACGGCGAGACGCCCGACTACTTCCGCGCAATCGCCGACTTCGGGTACATCGGTCTCCTCTTCAATGGCGGCGAGTTCATCGAGCCAGATTCGAGAGCCGAACTCGGCATCGATGGCGAGGCGATGGCTGGCACTCGCGACTACAAGAACAGCGGCTGGGACAACTGGTCTGTTGCCCGTTACTCGGTCAGCGACTTGGCTGACTTCGCGATCGTGTATACGAATACGACAGATTACTCGTGGTTTTCTGGAGAGGTAAATGTTAAATATGAAGATGAAGAAAAGGCGTTCGATACGGCACCCGAGTCTCTGAAACGACTCCAGCGCTTGGGCAAAATTAAGCTATTGTCTGTCGAGCATGTGAGTGAGGTCAATCAGCAATCTGGAGCCATAAACACCTACTATCGTTATGGTTATCGCGACCTAACTACAGACAGCGGCAACGTCCCGGTTCCGGAAGTCAAGATGACTGTCAAGTATGCTGGTAATGCCACCAGGCCGGTCATCGTCGAGGCGTACCAGATCAACTCCGCCTATCCTGAGTATGGCGAGCAGCTGACGGCCCGCTGGTCTGCCGGCGTGCAGTTTAACGGCGGCGTTGGCAACGTGACGCTTATCCAGTCCATGCTGACCGAGGGCAAGCTCAAGCAGGGTCAGGCGAGGTTCGTCGCTTACATCGACGAGAACGGCGACGGCAAGCTCTCGGCCGGCGACACGTCTGGCTCCGCGATTGCGGAGGTCGGCTACCTCGGCTGCGATCTCGCAATTGCGCTTGGCGAGGCGAATCCCGCGCTTCCGGCGTTGCGTCTCTCGGACGGCACCAACTCGGTCTCTACGCTTGCGCTCGTCCGCAGCGCGATCAACGGCAAGCCGCTCTACAACAGCGCAAAGGGCGTCTTCATCGTCCAGTTCCCGAACAATGCCGCGCGTGAAGCGCTTTATCCCGGCGAGTACGACACTGGCACCTACATTGGCATCGACCAGACGCTTGCGTCAATTGAGGGCATCGAGAATGTCGAGAGCGTGACGTACGAGGTGCTCCGCCTCCAGGCAGACGAAGTCGCTGGTCTCTCAGTCACGAATCTCAACAACTACGTCATCGTCACGTCCGTAGAGACGAACGGAGAGACGGTCGTCACCTCCAACGTCGTCAACCAGACGTTGAACGAGGCGGTGACGATCAAGTACTCCCTTGAGCGCGACGTAGCCAAGTCGATTGCGTGCGCAGGCTCCACGGCGGACGACTTCACGTTCACCTTCACAGTCCCGACTGATTCGGCGAATACGAAGTTCTGGCTGAACGTCCAGACGAATGGCGCCACTGAGGCGTCCCTCATCGGCGGCAACAAGGGCTTCATACTGAACGACATCCGCAACGGAGTGGTTGTCCTCGACAAGTACTGGTTCGAGGCGAACGGCATTACGATTCCGACCGGCACCAACTCGTTTGGCGTGGTTCTTGGCAACGACAAGTTCGGCAGGCCTCTCGCCGCGAGCTGCGCGATGGCGGAGGTCTTCATCAACGAGGGCGCATCCTTCGACGGTCGCCTTGCGGTGACGGTCGAGCATCCGACGGCCACCCTCGACGCAAAGCTGACGATTGCGGCGTACGAGAGCGCGGATCTCGCGAATCCGGTCGTTGTTACCAATGACTGCGCTGCAGGTGAGGCCATTGAGCTCATCGGCCTCCATCCTGGGCACGAATACTACGTCGCGGCGTGGTATGTAAACGACCCGAGTGACGGGCGTGGCTCGGCGGACCGCAGAATGCCTTACGACACGTGGGGTTACTTCTGCGAGCTCAACGTGACGAACGTACAGCAGATTGCGGGCAGCCCGGCTTTTGCCCCGGTCTCTGTGAAAGCCGCCGCAATCGCCTCCGCGACGAACACGATCTGGCTGCAGGACACCGACTGGAATGGTAACAACGTTGTTGACCGCGAGGAGGACTTCCGCGCGATCGACGGCGACTACGTGCGTTCGCTCGACCCCGAATACGGTTTCGACATCGCCGGTGTTGACGAGGCCGAGATATTCAGCGACGCCATGGAGAACGACGTGTTCGCGTATGCGGAAGTGCCGTTCTACTGCGTGATGGCGGAAATTGGCGGCATGGAAACGTGGTTCGCGGTTACCAACCTCGACCTTGAGACGGTCTCTGACAAGGTGACGCCCGGCATTCCAGTCGGTGCGTCGCTCAAGGACCTCAACACTCTCGTTACCACCTATCTCTACGACTTCGGCAAGTCGAACGCCAAGCGTCTCGCGCTCGGCACTAATGTTGTCTGGACCGGCGAAGAGAAGGTCGTGAAGGCCGTGGAGCGGAAGGAACTCATCCTCGTCCATGCGCAGGTGTACGACTACTTCGGCTTCTATCCGAACACGGCCAACGGCCGCGTCGACAAGTCGGAGTGGGTGAATACCCGTGCGTTCACGAGCGCGGACAAGAACTTCGTCACCAACTACCTGGCGAATGTCCTCGGCGTCGCCGATGCATGGCAGTATGCGCTCCCGACCGAATACCCTGATGCTGATCCGGTTGCAAACGGCCGCGGCGACGGCATCCTCGACGGCTGGGAACTCTACGTGAAGCACGATCCGTGGAATTACGATGACCGCACGCTTGACGCCGATGGCGACGGGCTTGACCAGCTCCACGAGTACAACGCCGGCTTCGAGCCGACCGATCCGTGGAACAAGTACTCCGTCTACGAGAACTTCTTCGAGAACGGGCTGCTTCTCGAGGGCACGCCGATGTTTACGGACTCGGAAGCGCGCAGGTTCGGCATCAGCGAGGCGAACATCAACGAGGACGACGACAACGACCTCCTGACGAATCTCGAGGAGATTCAGGCGTACTACTACGACAGGACGGCTCTCGCCGACATCGACCCCGCGAAGGCGTGGAGCGACGGTGCGACGCCCGACTACTTCCGCAACATCGCCGACTTCGGTTACCTCGGCCTCCTCTTCAATGGCGGCGAGTTCATCGAGCCTTCGCTTCGCAAGGTCATGAACATCTCCTCGTTCGATAGAGCCGGAACGCGCGACTACGGCGATACTGGCTGGGATGCCTGGTCTACGGCAAGGTTCTCTCTCTACAGCTTGGATCAGACCGTCAACATTGCCGGCGTTGTCAGCGACGAGTTGATGCTCCTCATACGCTACTGGAACGTGATTCGTCCCGGCGAGTTTACGGGCACGACCGTCAAGGACGCCTTGGAGTTCTTCCACGAGGTCTGGGCTGGAGTTGTCCGCCTCATCGACGCCGACGGCAATATCCTCATCGAGGTGAAGGACGGCTCGGTCAGCGGGCCGGGCACCATCCACGAAGCCGACGCGGTGCAGACGACAACGCAGGCCGTGGCCTTCTTCGGCGGGCAGGCGAAGATGGAGCAGGCCATCGCGCGCAACAAGAAGGACATTGCGGCAGACCAGATCGTCACGCCCGAGCCCACTATCAACCTCACGCTCAAGTACTTCGGCAACGAATCCTACAACCTCGTCCTGGAGGCTTACCAGGTCAATCCTGCCTATCCTGAGTTGGGCGAGCAGATGACGGCGCAGTGGACGACGCCGGTCAAGTTCAGCGCCGGCATAGCGAAGGTCAACGAGATCAGGACGCCCGGCCTTGGTTCTCTCAAGCAGGGCCCGGCGAGGTTTGTTGCCTACATTGACGCCAACGGCGATGCCAAGTTCTCCACGGGCGAGACGTTCGGCGAGGCCGAGACCATCGTCGGCTACCTCGGCTGTGACCTCTCGATCTCGCTCGGCGATGCGAATCAGACAGCTCTCCCGGTCATCCCGCTGACAGCCGCAGTTGCCGCTGTTCCCGGCGAGAACAACGATGCGGTCGATGCGGCCGCGGCTGCCCCGGCGCAGCTTGTTGCGATCGTGCGCACCAAGATCAACGGCCAGTACATCACCGAGGACGACGGCTCGGGCTACAAGCCTCGCGGCGTTATCCTGCGCAAGTACTGGAACAACCTCGGCCGCGATGTCCTGTATCCGACCGACTTTGTCACGGCGGACTATATCGGCCTCGATGAGTATCTTGCAGAAGACTATGAAGACGAGGCGCTTACGGCGATCGAGTCCGTCACATACGAAGTCGTCCGCATTCCAGCGAACCTCGTAACCGATCTGGAGGACGACACCTCCAAGATCAACGTCTCGAACCTGAACCACTACGTCTGGATCGAGGAAGTCGAGCTGGATGACGGAAATATAACCAACATCACGCATATCGTCGATCAGGCGGTCAACGACGAGATCACAATCAACTACTCGCTCAGGCGTGACGTGCCGTCGGTCGTTTCCGGCGCTGCGGACGGCGAGGGCCTCTTCTCGTTCACGGTGCCGACGGACGGCTTCGCGAACACGAAGTTCTGGCTCGATATCGATGGCGACAGGCAATCCGAAAAGGGCTATGTCCTTGACGGACTTGCTGGCGGGCGCATGGTAATCGATGCGGACTGGCTTGCCGAGAACGGTATCACCTTCCCGGCCGCAGGTGCGCACACGGTGCGCGTCGCGCTCGGCAACGACAAGTTCCCGGATCGTCCGGCCGACGCGGCCGACTGGTCGGCGCAGGCGGAATTCTCCGTCCCGGAGGAAGCAATCCGCGATGGTGTTATTGCGGTCAACGTCAAGCATCCGCTTGTCGACTTCGCCGATGGCATCGCAGTCGCGGCATACGAGAAGGCCGACCTCGCGAACCCGATCGCCATTACGAACGGAAATGCTTCCGGCGTTGTCACGCTCACTGGACTCCGTAAGGGTGTTAAGTACTACGTCGCGGCATGGTACGTGAAGGATGCCGCCGACGGGCGCGGTTCGGAGAAGGAGCGCCGCTCGTACGATACGTGGGGCTACTACTGCAACCTGACGGCGACGAACGCGCTGCAGATCGCGACCAGCATGGCCTTCGACCCTGTGGCGATTGCCGCCGCTGCAAGCGCCGCCACTACGAACGCCGTCTACCTGCAGGACACCGATTGGAACGACAACGGCATCGTCGACCGCGAGGAGGAGATCAGGTGGTCTTCCGCCACGACGCCGATCGGCGACAACTACGAGATCGGCGACCTCGATCTTGACGGCGTAAGCGACGAAGACGACAACGATCCTGTCTTCGACAACGGCGACGAAGTGCTTGAACGCGACGTGATGGCGTATGCGCCGGTCGAGTTCTACTGCGTCCAGCTTGGCAAGGCGGACGACGTCACTGGCACGAACTGGGTCTGGTACGTTGTGTCGGATCCGGCTATCGAGCCGACGGCGGACAAGCTCGACGGCAGAATCGTAATCCCGAAGGGAACCGACGCAACCGAGCTCGTGTCGCTCTACACCACCTACCGCTACGGCAAGCGCTCGTCCAAGACGCTTGGCCTCGGCAGGGCGGTCGAAGACCCGGCGACGGAACTGGCGGGTCTCCAGGTGATGTGGCATGAGTACAAGTCGATTGTGCTTATCCACCACCAGGTCTACGAATGGTTCGGCTTCAATGAGAACACGGCGAACGGACGCATTTCGCCGACCGAGTGGGTCAACACGAAGAGCTTCACGAAGAAGGATAAGTACTTCGTGACGAACTACCTCGCCGCCGTAGGCGCGGTCGTCTCGCCCGAGTCGTGGACGAATTGGACGCTGAACGCTAAGCGCACCGACTTCGACTTCGACGGACTCCCCGACGGCTGGGAACTCTACACGATGTTCGGCGACAACGGCGTGCAGGTGCTCGAAAAGACGGCGAAGGACGATGTCATCAATGCCTGGGTCGCCGATGACCGTAACCGCGACTGCGACTTGGATCTGCTCACCAACCTCCACGAGTACAACGGCGGCAGGTACCCGACCGATCCGTGGAACAAGTACACGTTCGACTTCGGCGATGCGCTTCCGGGCGATGCCGACCCGATCTCCGACTTCGAGGCTCGCTACTTCGACATCGGCTCCGCGGAACGGCAGCTTTCCGATGTCGACAACGACGGCCTCTCCAACTGGATGGAGTTCCTCGCAGACCGCGACGGCACGTACGGGCCGTTCGACGTCACGAAGAACTTCACCGTCGCCGACCAGTTCGACTACTTCCGCTTGAACGGTCTTACGGGAACCGACCGCCGCTATGCGGGCTTCGAGTTCTCCGACCACGACTTCGTGGAGGACTACTTCGAGGATGAGCTTGGTCTCGACACTGCGAACCGCTATGTTTACGATGCGCACACCGACTACGACGGCAACGGCTGGTCGCTCTGGAGCGAGGCGCGCGCGGCGGCGGCCTGGAGGCCGGAGGTTGTCACGAACTCCTACACCGACTACATGGGCGAGGATGTCACTTGGGTCTACACGAACTCCGCTGCGTACGCGGGCGTTCCCGTGCCGAAGATCAACCTCGTCCTTGCCGGTGACATCGGCGCGAAGAGCTACACCTACAACCAGGTTGAGAACGCGGGCACGACGAACGAGACGACAAACGTTGTCTGGGCGACATACCCTGTCACCCTCAAGGCGTATCGCGGCCACGACCTGTCCAATGCATACGCGACGTTCTACGTCAACGGCGAGCTGAAGGGCAGCCTGATGGTCGCGACCGTCGACGGCCGTGGCCTCGAACAGGGCCTCAACACCTTCGTCGTCGAAAACGGCGAGGCGAGCGGCTTCTGCACGGCAAATGTCGGCTTTGACCGTGTCGATCTCGAAATGACGCTTGATTCGAGCGGCAGCGTGATTCCGGCGCGCGAAATCTTCTCCTACGGAAGCACCGTCGTCATCCGCCGCACCGCCATCAATGGCCGCGAGTGCCCGGTGCGTCCCGTCTGGTCCGGTACGGCCGACGACTATGTGACGGCGGCGGACATCCTCAAGTCTGGTGCAATCGACCTCGACGCCCGCAACCTCGTGGATGACGCGGCCTCTATGGGAATTCCGCAGCGCGAGATCGCGTCCGCGACATACGAAGTCCTCCGCGACTCCTCCTCTGGTTCCTTCTACAGCTCCGACACGTTCACGAAGACCTTTGGCTCCATGCGTCCTATCGCGGTGCCTGTCCTGCCGACTGCCGACAAGGCGTACACGGTTAGGTCACGCAAGCCCACGTTCGCATTCGCGGGTCTTGACAGTGCCACGGCGTTCGTGCTGCAGATCTCGACTTCGGAGGACGAGGCGGGCATCGTATATTCTGGAAAGCCCGTGAGCCTGCCCGCCGCCAGGACTATCGACGGCCAGCAGCTCCGCGTCTTCAAGTGTGAGGACGTGCAGATTGGCGAGGATCTTGACCTCGACGACAACACGACGTACTACTGGCGCGTCATCGGCCTCAACGCCAAGTGGCCGAGCGCTGAGCTTGGTGCGTCTGAGACCGCAACCTGGGCGAAGTTCCAGACGGCTGTCGATTCGACGTTGGCGGATACAGGTTACGGCAAGATCGCCGCAGAGGTCCGCTACTACGGCCCGGCAGAGAACAACAAGTCCGACGTCATCGTAGGCGTCTGGCGCGATGCCGCGTTCGCGGGTACGCCTGTCGCGACAAAGCGTCTCGTTGCTGGTGATATTGCGGATCTCGCTGTCCTGAAGGACGCGAGCGAATACTTCGAGCCGACTTCGAACGTGGAGTTCGATGGCATCGAACCCGGCGAGTACTACGTGATGGCGTTTATCGACAAGAACGGCAACGGCAAGCGTGACGACTGGGAGACTTGGGGTTACCAGAACAAAGTTGGCACCGACGAGTTCGACATCTACTCGCCTGTCGCGCTCACTGTTGTCTCGACAAAGGCGGCGACTCCGACGGCCCTTGTCTTCATGGAGGACACGGACTTCAACGACAACGGAATTCCGGACTGCATCGAGGAGAACGTCGGCGTATCGACGGACGGCGACTGGGATCGCGATGGTCTTGACGAGACCGACGAGTTCTTGAATGAACGTCTCTGGGGCTCCGACCCGTACGTCTGGGACACTGACGGCGACGGAATGCCCGATGGTTGGGAGGTCTGGGCTGGTCTTGATCCGATCAGCGCCTACTACGAGGACGAGGACAGCCTCGCTGCCTACACCGACGTGATGGCGTTCGCGACGAATGTCTGCACGGTCGTGACGGTGCAGAACACGGCTGAGTCCGTGGGCGAGAACTACATCCTCGCGACCGGCGAGAAGATCCCGACCAAGGGTGATTCCGCCGACGGTCTCGCGCTCTACAAGGTCTACAGCTATCCTGTCATGACGGAGGACGGGCTCGTGAACTTGCTCGGACGCGGCGCGGCGACGACGCTCACGGCCCCGGCGGGGACGGAGAACCGCATAATCGCGGTCTCGGAGGGCACTGTCGCCCTTGTCCACGCGCAGGTATACGACGAGTTCGGATACGACCCGGCGACGGCGAACCCCGTCGCGTTCGCTGAAGGAACAGCCGTGAACACGAAGCCGTTCACCGCGCTCGACAAGTACCTCGTCGTGCGCTACCTCGAGGCGCTCGGATTCGTTGATGCGGCGATGGGCGCGGGCGACACGTTCGAGGACTGGGTCAACTTCAACCGCAAGTGGAGCGACTGGACGCTCAAGCCCGGCGACGACGACAACGACCGCGATGGCGTCGCGGACGGCTGGGAGCTCTACGTCATGTTCGGCCCTGCGGACGACAAGGCGGCGGCCTTCGCCGGCGGCGACGCCGTGAGCCCGTGGAACTTCGATGACCGCAATACGGAGTTCGACGGCGGCACGGAAGGTCTCACCCTCGTCGAGGAGTATGACGGCGGGAACGTCCCGTCCAATCCGTGGGAGGTCTCCACTCCGGCGCTCGCACTCGACGGCCTTACGGACAAGGACGCGCACGACTTCCACCTCAAGACTGTCGCCTCGCAGCTCGCTGACGAAGACAACGACGGTCTCAGCAACTGGGCGGAGTACCTCGCGCACCGGCTCACGGGCTTTGACTTCGATGTGACAAATCCCTGCTCCGTCGAGCCAAATCGCCTCGACTACTTCGTGCAGTTCGATCAGGATGGCGTGACGAAGTACATCGGTGAGTGCATCGACGTCGATGGCCTCGGCCTCATCGCCGACCATGACTTCATGGACGATTGGTGGGAGGATGCGTACGGCGTGAACTTCGCGAACCGCTACGTCTACGACGCCCTTGCCGACGCCGATGGCGACGGATGGTCCAACTGGGCGGAGAACAGGGCCATGACCGCGCCCGACAGATCTGCGGCGCTCTCGCTCGTAAGGGCCGACCTGAGCGAGGACAACCTGCTTGAGGCATATCCTGTTCCGACGCTGCGCGTGACGGTCGCCGCTCCTTCTGACGAGCCGATCGACGCCTCCATCATCATCAGGGCCAGCAGCGACGTGGGCGGCGCAGGTGCCGCGGACGCGACTTGGACTGTCGCGGGCTCCGGCGAGCATTCGGCGCAGCAGACACGCTTCCTCGGGTTCTCGCCGAACCGCCTCGTGAAGTTCAACATCGGCCCCGGCAGCATCGCGCAGGAGCACGTCAAGATCCAGTTCTACGACCCGGACTACTACATTGAGACTATCACGCGCGACGAGAACGGCGGCAGCCAGGTCAACTACGAGCACCACAACATAGACACGGCCGACTGGGGTGTCATATCGTTCAAGGACAATCCCGCCGACGACTCCAACGGCGAAAACACCGGCTCGCTGCCCGGCGGATGGGTTAACTACGCCAACGGCGATATCGTTGTCGACTTCAGCGATTCTATCTACAGGAACACCGACTTCAGGCACGTCATATCGTCCGGCAACCAGACGACCATCTACCACTACAACCTGACCCGCGCGTTCTGGCGCGTAAGGTCGATGAACCGCCTCTCCGAAGACGGCGCAGTCAAGACGTTCTCCATGTCCAAGGCCGACAGCGGCTATCTGCGCGAGGGCAAGAACACCTTCGTGGCGTTCGCCGACCTCGACGGAAACGGCGCGTACACCGCCGGCGAGCCCATCGGCGTCACGAGGGACGTCAATGTCGGTCACGACATCGTGTCCGACCTGAGAATCGCGCTTCGCAACGATGCCGTTGCGTTCACCGTTCCTGCGCAGACGAACGTCGCAACGCGCGTCCGTGTCGTCCGCACGGCGATCAACGGTGTGGAAGTGAATCCGCGCGCCGTCTACGCGAAGACGCTTGACCTCCGCGCAGGAAAGCTGTTCACCGAGGCCGATCTCGTCAAGGACGATGAGTATGACTTCGACTGGACGTACCTTGCGGCAGACGCGGTCGACCAGCTCGGCATAGAGGCCGACAAGGTTGCCGAAGAGCTCCTAAGCGCCGACTATGCGGTGTACCTTGGCTGGGGCGACCCCGAGCCGATCTACACGTTTAGGCGCACCTTCGACATGGCCCAGACCGCCCCTGCGGTCAGCGGCGCGACGGAGCTTCACGGCAATGTCATCGCCTCCGCGCGTCCGACTCTCGTGTGGCAGGCGCGCGAGGGCTATTCGGCGTTCTTGCTCCAGATCGCGGAGGACAGCGGTTTCAGCAAGTACTACGCGGTTACGAACTTCATGCCCGCCTCGACAGCGGAAGGCTGCGTATTCACGCCAGAGTTCTACGTCGAGGACGGGAAGACCTACTACTGGCGCGTCGCCCAGCTGAACTCCAAGTTCACCGAGAACAAGTGGAGCGAGACGGCGTCGTTCAAGGCGGATATCGACTCCACCAATGCCGACACGGGCTATGGAAGGCTCGACGCCGAAGTCAGGTACTTCGGCCCGGCGGACGCCTCGCTCGGCGACGTCGTGGTTGGCGTGTACGATTCCGCCGACTTCGCCTCCGCGCCGGTCGCGCGCAAGCGGCTTGAAGGCGCAGGCAAGGTCTCGACGCTTGTCGGCGACCCTGCCAAGCCGTTCCTCGAAGTCACGGCGAATGTGACGTTTGACGGCATTGCACCCGGGAACTACTACGTGATGGCGTTCATCGACACGAACGACGACAGCAAGCGCGATCCGTGGGAGAGCTGGGGCTATGCCTGCAAGATCGGCACCGATGCGCCCGACAAGTGGTTGCCCGTGGCGTTCGGAGTCTCGTCGGCCAAGACCGACGCACCTGCGGCACTCGTCGTAATGGAGGACACCGACGTCAACCAGAACTGGACGCCCGACTGCCTTGAGACGGACGAGCTTCAGGACTGGACGCCGGCTTCTCAGATCAATCCTGAAACGCCTTCACCCGCTATCGACAGCGACGGCGACGGCCTCACCGACGCCGAGGAAGACGACTACGGCACCGACCCGCTCGATCCCGACACCGACGACGACGGAATGCCCGACGGCTGGGAGGTCGAGCAGGGCCTTGACCCGCTCTTCGACGATGCGGCCCTCGCACAGCCGCTCGACTACATGGCCTATGCGGAAGTCACAATGCAGCTGGCAGTCGACACGGTCAATGACGTCACGTACGCGATGATGGTCCATACGAACGAGTTTGGACAGGTCGAAGCCACCGACCTCTACGAGACGTTTGCCCTCGACGACGGCACCATCGTGGTCGGCAAGAAGACCGACACATCGGTCGTGGTCGACGATTTCTGGGCGACGGTCTCGACGAACGTGGTTCTCATCCACTCCGCCGTCTACGACTACTTCGGCTTCGACCCGACGACGGCGCTGCCTTTGGCGGGCGACGGCACTAACTCCGTGATGGCCGCGAATACCGCTCCCTTCACTGCGTACTGGAAGTACGTCACTGAGGTCAGGTACCTCAAGGGACTGTTCAACATTGACTACCCGCTTAACGTGCGCGCCGTTGACTCCAACGCCAATGGCCTGCCTGACGGCTGGGAACTCTACGTCGCGTTTGCGACGAGGACGGTTGACGCCAACACGAACGACCCGTATGCGTTCCCGCTGGCTGGCGAGGCGCTTGCGACTGCCGTTGCCGAGTTCGACGAAGGCGTCGACACTGCCGATCCGTGGGATAAGTACTACTTCTTCAAGCAGCTCGAGGACGACGAGAATGTGACGCAGTACACCAACGGCGAAGCCCGCAAATACAACATCGTCGACGGCGACTTCATGAAGGACGAAGACTTCGACGGACTCTCCAACTACATGGAGTTCCTTGCCTCCAAGCTGGAGAGCAATCCTGTAAACGATCTCGACGTCTACAATCCCGTAACAGACGGCAATACACCCGACTACTTCCGCGTCGGCGGCATGTATCGCGGCGAGCCCGCATACCTCGGCCTCGTCCTCAACGGCGGCGAGTTCATCGAGGATCCTGCGCGCGAGGCGTTCGGCGTCACGGCGTACAACATGGCCGGCACACGCGTCATGGATGACAGCGGTTGGGACCTCTGGAGCGAGATCCGCGCCTACCTCGCCAATTCCGAGAATTCGCTCTACGGAACGTCGGTCTCCGAGGATGGCGTGACGAACACGACGGCGGCTATTGCATCGCTCGATCTCGTCAAGCCCGCGCCTTCGATACCGCTCACCCTTAGGTACATCGGCAACGTCACGAAGTCGGTCGTCGTCGAGGCGTATCAGGGCCGCGAGTCTGTCGAGACCGCGCGTTGGACGGTCGAGGCTGCGTTTGACGGCGGCGTCGCCAAGGTGACGCTCGGCGCGGCGAATGAGGGCTCTCTCAAGCAGGGCAACGCCCGCTTCGTCGCCTACTTCGACGAATCCGCCGACGGCTTTACGCCGGACGACGCGTTCGGCATGGACGAGGTCGAGATCGGCTGGAGCGGAACGCCCGTCGACATCAGGATCGGCGAGGCCTCATCGCTGCCTGTCATCGAGATTGCCGGCGATACGAACGGCACACCCATTTCTGCCGCCGCGATCGTCCGCACCGCGATCAACGGGAATCGCGTCGAGCCTCGTGGCGTCTGGCGCAGGGTCTATGCGAACAACGTGTCGCGCGCGGTTCTGTTCCCCGGCGACTTCGTCACCGATGAGTTCATCGGCGTCGACTCCGGGCTTGCTGCTGCTGCCGTCAAGGCCGGCATCGACCCTGTCAACATCGAGAGCGCGACGTACGAGGTCCTCACGGGTCCGCGTCCCTACAGTATCACGAACCTCAACTCCTATGTCTACTCCAACGAGGTAGTCGAGACGGGCAACAACAACCAGACGTTCACCTACAGCTACTCGCTCATTCGCGACGTGGCGGTAGGCCTCGCCTACGCCGACGAGATCGACGGCTCCGCCGGCCTCACGTTCACGTTGCCCGAGACGCCCGAAAGCCTCGTCTACACCAAGTTCTGGCTCAAGCTGGGCAAGGTCGGCGAGGACATGACGGTATACGGCGGCGACAGCGGCTTCCTGCTTCCGAACGCCACTGAGCGCCACGTCACGCTCGACGCCAAGCGCCTTGCCGCGCTCGGAATCCCCGCGCTCACCGCCGACGACAAGGACTGGCAGTTCACTGTCGCGGTCGGCAACGACAAGTTCGGCAAGCCTGCTGACAATGAATACGCCCCAGTGTCTACGTTCCACGTGAATAAGGCGGCGAGATTCGACGGCTCGATTGTCGTCGATGTGCGTCACCCGCTTATCGCCCCGGCAGCCGCCAACCTCGTTGTGGCGGTCTACGACTCGCCCGATCTCGCGAACGCGGTCAAGGTGCAGCGCGTCGATGCCGACGGCTTCGAGATCGCGGGTCTCCGCAGGAATGCGGAATACTACGTCGCCGCGTGGTACGTCTCCGACAACGACGTCCGCCTTGGCGAAGACGGCATGAAGACGCGCAAGCCGTGGGATACCTGGGGCTACGCGACCGAGCTCGGAAATATCGAGTACTGCTTCACGCCCAAGGCGTACAAGGCCGACGGCAAGACCGTGGTTGTCTGGCTGCAGGACACCGACTGGAACGACAACGCCATCTTCGACCGCGATGAGACGTTCCTCGCGGAGGACGGCGATCTTGGGCCAGACCTCGCCGATGTTGTCTTCGGCGACTTCAACCTGAATGGAATTCCCGACGGTTGGGAGGAACACAACGGCGACGACCCGACGTTCTTCGACGATGGCGATATAGCCGAGGACGTAATGGCGTATGCGGAGGTCGACGCCTACCTCGTCACGGTCAGGAACGCGGACGATCCGACGGACGAGGGGACTGTCTACGCCATCATCGACATGCCGGCTGTCGCGCCTATAGTGGGCGACAACGTCGCCGCGCAGAACATCTACGAGCTCTGGTCGACATACGACTACGGCGGCAAGGTCGGCGTCGGGCGCAAGGTCGAGTTCACCGCCGGCGACTGGCGCATCGACAAGATCGACAAGTCGGCGAAGGTCGTGCTCGTCCACGCCCAGGTTTATTCGCGCTTCGGCTTCAACACGAAGACCTGCGTCTTCGACGACGATGCAGTCAACACGAAGAGAATGACAAAGCTCGACAAGTATCTCGTCGTGCGCTACCTCGAGAACATTGGCGTCACTGATCCGGCGATGGGCGCAGGCGACACGCTCGAGGACTGGGTCGTGCTTGGCGAGCACTGGGACGAATACACGCTCAGGACCCAGAGCTGCGACTTCGACCTTGACGGCGTCAGAGACGGTTGGGAGCTCTACGTCATGTTCGGCCCGTACAATGAGCTCGGCGACGAGGCGTTCCACTTCGACTCCGAGCACAGGGCCAGCCCGTGGGACTACGATGACCGCGAGAGCGACTTCGATGGCGACGCCCTGCCGCTCTTCCGCGAGTACGACACCGGCTACTGGCCGACTGACCCGTGGAACCACGACACCGACGGCGATGGCGTGTTTGACTCCTATGCCTACGACTACCACCTCAAGGGCGACGACGCAGGCGAAGATCCTGACCACGACGGACTCAGCAACTACGCCGAGTACCTGATCAGCGAGGTCTTCCAGATCGTCAAGCTCGACCCGAACAAGGCGATGACCGACGACTCGACGCTTGACTACTATCGCAAGTTCGGCGAGCTGTATCTCGGCGAGGTCTTCTCCGACCATGACCGCGTTGGCGACGATTGGGAGGCGGATTACGAGAAGGGCAACCTATACGGTACGGACTACGCGGCTCGCGGCATATACAATCCCGAGCTTGACCTCGACGGCGACGGTTGGTCCAACTACGCCGAATACCGCGCCGGCACAAGCCCGGCGAAGCAGATGGACGCTGGCATCGACAGCTACACGCTTATCGAGCACCCCGAACCTGTTGTAGAGATGGAAGTCGTATACAATGGTACGTCCGACATTGAGGGCAGCACCCTCGTCGTGAAGGCCTGGAACGAGGCGATCGACCCCGACGCGCTCGAGGCTCCGGAGGCTACGTGGACTGTGACGACCCTCAACGAGAGCGGCACGGCCACGCAGCAGAACGCCGAGACCGAGGAGGAGTTGAAGGAGAAGTACATTGGGCGCATGCCGACAGGCAAGCGGACATACTACCTCGGCAACGGCGCGGTCAAGGAGGGTTCGTTCAAGCTCTGTGTAAAGGACAAGAGCTATGTCGAGGGCACAATCGTCACGATTAACGGGCAGCAAGCCTTCCAGCCGACCGACTACGGCGATCCCGATCAGGCGCTCTGGTTCTATGACGTCATAGACGACCATGGCAAGTTGGTGACGCTCGGCGGCATCTTCGCCGAGGCGCACCAGGTCGGTACGATCGACTACGACAGCGGCCGCGTCACGATTGACTTCGCCGACGAGGAGTTCACACGCGAGCTGTACGTCGGCGATCCCGCGCACTCCGCCGACAGCTCATCTAACGGCAATAACAACAACAATGGCACAGGAAATTACCATGGCCTCAATCCGCCGAATAGCCACGTGAAGTTCACTTGGTCGCCAGTCATCAGCGTGCCTGTCAGGGGCATCCACTACCTTGGCAAAGCCGATAACGGCTTCCTCCGCGAAGGCCTGACGACATTCGTGGTCGAGGCTGGTGCATCCTCTGAATCTGGCACCGTCGGTGGGCAGGATTCCACAAGCGGTGGGCAGACCCTGTCCGTGGGCACGCAGAGGACCATCTATGGCGTCGTCCGCAAGGTTGACGTTGGCTGGGCCGGTGCTAAGTTCACGGTTGAGCTGACCGACTACAACCCGATCACGCCTCGCTTCTCTGTGCCGGATGGCACGGCCGACCGCGTTGACAGCGCACCTTTCGACGACTACCGCTGGGGTATGCAGACGAACGGGCTCGAAGCGGCGGCAGACAATGGCGTGCGGCCTGTAAGAGTCAGGGTCGTCCGATACGCCATCAACGGGTATCCTGTAGTTAAGCACTGGGGTAAGGGACTTGCGGATGTCGTCTACGACAAGACGTGGTCAATTGCTCCGGATCCAAGGAAGTTCTGCGAGCTCGACTTCCTGATGGACGGCGGCTTCGACATCGACTGGACAGACTCGTTCACGGCAAAGGTCGCCAGCCCAGCTGGAGTGACGCGAGGAATGGATGGGACGGCGGGCAACATCGCTCAGGTGATTGGCTCTGGAACGAGCATAACCAATATTGAGTACCTTGTCGTCATAGGCGATGGTCCGGCCGTCTGGGAGCGCGGTGAAGACACCAATACCGTTGTCACTGCCCGCGTGGATAGGATCGTGCGCCGCTTTGACTATGCGAAGGCGACGCCAGTTGCGGAGCCCGTGGATGGATGCCTTTATTCGGCTCGTCCTACCTTCAAGTGGCGCATGGATGGTGAGGAGGAGTTTGTCAAGCGCTATGGCTCTACATATACGGCCTTCAGGCTGCAGGTTATGAACCGGCAGAACAATGTCGTCTACGATTCCGGCCTCCGTCGCGCTCCAAAGGTCAACTCTGCTGGCAACTTCGAGTGGACTGCCCCGCTCTGCGCAGGCAGTATGCTGTCCAGCGGGAATACATACGACACTGTTGGTGGTTATACATGGAAGGTGTCGATGTACAACGCCAAGTTCAGGTCGGACGCCTGGTCTGTGCCGAGCGTCTTCGCGACAGACGTGAACAACCAGCAGGAAGTGAACGACCATGGCTACTCCTCGATTGCCGTTGCGGTTCGGTATGCCGGCCCCGCCATCGTACTTGAGAAGTACACCGACATGGCGACGACGCAGGGCAAGGTAATTGTCCAGGCGTTCACGACGCCCGACTTCACGGGAGAGCCGCTCAGCGTAGGCATGGCGACGAGCGACGTCGCGGCGCTGGCGCGTCCAGACATAAAGAACGCTTGGCTCAAGGGCCTCTCGGCGATCGGCACATACTATGTTCGCGCGTTCATTGATATGGATGGCGATGGTAAGCTTTCCGAATGGGAACCATGGGGGTACGTGGCGGATGCCGTCACGCTCGTTAACGACGGCACGATGACGGCTGCGCCGTTCGTCAATGTCTGGATCGAGGACAGCGACTCTGACCGCGACTGGATTCCCGATGCCTACGAATACGCCGCGAAGGGCTGGACAACGTCTTGGGAAACCCTCAAGGGCAATAACAAGACTCAGCCTACGGGAGTGGTCATGGTGCAGAATGACGGCGGCATCTACCTGCCTTTCGCCCTCAACGAACTTACGACTGCGGGCATTTCCAAGGGGCTGCCGGGCGCGTCCTTGACGGCCATGCAGAGCGAGGACTTCGTCTCGGCGCTCCTTGGCCTCGACCTTGCCAACAAGACGACGCTTGAGGCGATTGCCGAAGTAACGCGTGGCAAACTTGTGCCCAATACCGTCAAGGTTGTTTCCATCGCCCTTGAGCCGGACGGCTCTGCGGTGAACATCTCCGTCGGCGCGGACGTTGCGAGCGGCATCTCCGGGACTGTAGTCGAGAAGTACTACACGTTCCCAGCCAGCAACGAGGTGAAGGTCAAGGTCAAAGTCTGGAAGAAGAATTCGCTGAGCGATGCACTCTGGACCGAGTTCTACACGTCTGATCCGGTCTCGATAACGCCCACTACTTACGGGAATGTTGTAGTGCCGCTCAATGGCCCGCTTGACCTCGCAAGTGGCTTCTTCAAGGTCGAACTGTTGGAGGAATAAAGAAGAATTAAACACGTTCTACACGGCTAAATAAACAAGATAAAATGAAAAAGCAGATAAGAAAAGTTCTCGTAATCAACTCGGGCTCGAGCTCGCTTAAGTATCAGCTCTTCGACATGAAGACGGAAACCCGTCTCGCGAAGGGTCTCGTCGAACGCATCGGCTGCGGCGGTCCCAAGGACCACGCGGCCGCGCTCGCGCAGGTCGTCGCGGATCTGGGCGATGCCGCGAAGGGCATCGACGCAATCGGCCACCGCATTCTCCACGGCGGCGAGGTCTTCAAAGACTCCGCGCTCATGAACAAGGCGAACATGGCGAAGGCCAAGAAGCTCGTCAAGTTCGGGCCTCTCCACATGCCGGCGAACCTCGGCGGCGTCGAGGCGTGCGAGAAGATCTTCAAGGGCGTTCCGAACGTCGGCGTCTTCGACACGGCCTTCCACATCGCGACGATGCCCGACTGCGCGGGAATGTACGCGATCGCCCCGAAGTACTACAAGAAGATGGGGATCCGCAAGTACGGTTTCCACGGCACCTCGCACAAGTTCATCACGCAGGCTGCGGCGAAGTTTCTTAAGAAACCCCTCGCCAAGGTCAACCTCGTCACTTGCCATCTCGGCAACGGTTCGTCTCTCGCCGCGATCAAGAACGGCGGAGTGGTCGACACTTCCATGGGCCTCACTCCTCTCGCCGGCATGGTGATGGGGACGCGCTGCGGCGACATCGACGCTGCGGCCGTTCTCTCCATCATGGAGGCCGAGAAGCTCACACCCGCCCAGACCGACACGCTGCTCAACAAGAAGTCGGGCCTTCTCGCGCTCACCGGCTCGAGCGACTGCCGCGACATCTGCACGATGGCCGACAAGGGCAACAAGCAGGCCGAACTCGCGCTTGAGATGCTTGCCTATCGCGTTGCGCTCTACATCGGCGCGTACAACACCGTTATCGGCGGTGCTGACGCCATCATCATGACGGGCGGCATCGGCGAGAACTCGAAGGAGGTCCGCGAGAGGATCATCCGCCGCCTCGGTGCGCTCGGCATCAAGCTCGACCCGAAGGCCAACAAGGTTCGTGGCGAAGTCAAGATCATCAGCGCGAAGGGCTCGAAGATCCCCGTTGTCGTCATCCCCACCAACGAGGAGCTCATGATTGCTCGTGACACCGTGAAAGTGCTGGGAAAGTGAAATCGACCCTAAAGGACTCTAAAAGACTCTAAAAGACCCTAATTGACCCTACTGCTATGAACGCAATCAAGAACATAATTGAAAAGGCCTCGAAGCTGAACGGAACGGTCGTTCTGCCCGAGGGAATGGACCCCAGAGTCATAACCGCCGCGTGCGCTTGCGTCGACCGCAAGATCGCGACGCCCGTCGTCCTCGGCACTCCTGCGGAAATCGCCGACGCCGAGGCGAAGGCGGGGCTCAAGCTCGCCGACCGCGGCATCAAGACTATTGACTATACTTTAGGTGACGCGGAACTCGAAGCCGCGTACCTCGAGGCGTGGAACGCCAAGGAGTCGAAGAAGCCCGCCGAAAAGCAGAAGATCATCGATCTTGCCGCGGCGCAGAAGACTCTCCGCACGAAGCGCATCTACTTCGGCGGCATGATGGTGAAGCTCGGTCGCGTCAACGGCCTTGTTGCGGGTTCGATCGCCTCGACTGGCGATATGCTCCGCGCGGCTTTTCACACGCTTGGCACCCAGAAGGGCGTCAAGACGGCGTCGAGTTGCTTTATTCTCGACCTCAAGACCCCGACGGCGTCTGGCGACGAAGTACTCGCATTCGGCGACTGCGCGGTTATTCCCGATCCGACGGCCGAGCAGCTCGTCGACATCGGCTTAGCTACGGCGCAGACGTATCGCGACTTGACGGGCAAGGAGCCGCGCGTCGCATATCTCTCGTTCTCCACGAAGGGCTCCGCGGCGGGCCCGCTTGTCGAGAAGGTCCAGAAGGCTGTCGAGCTCGCGAAGCCCCGCTTCGAGGAAGCCGGCATCAAGATGGACGGCGAACTGCAGTTCGACGCGGCGATCGTTCCCGCGACCGGAAAGCAGAAGAACCCGAACGGCGCCGTGCAGGGCGACGCAAACGTCTTCATCTTCCCTGACCTCAACGCCGGCAACATCGGCTACAAGATTGCGCAGAGGATCGGTGGCGCGGACGCCATCGGGCCGAACCTCCAGGGTCTTGCCAAGGCGATGAACGACCTCTCGCGCGGTTGCTCCGCCGAGGACATCGTTGGAACCATCTGTGTAACGCTGCTTCAGTCGACGACTAAGTGAATATGTTTATTAGCCACAAAGGGGACATGAAAGTTGGAGTCCAGAGTTGGAGTTCGAGAAAGGAGAAATTCCACTCTCCAACTCCAACTCCATTCTCCAACTCCTAACGACTAAATGACTATGACCGACAACAAGATGATCGAGCGCGCGAAGCAAGTCTTCGCAGTTGAGATCGAGGGTCTCGAGAAGACCCGCGACTCTCTCGGCGCGTCTTTTGTCAAGGCGGTCCGGCTGATTCTCGAAACGGTCGCGGACGGCGGCATTGTCGTCGTCTCAGGCGTTGGCAAGAATCTTCACATCGCCGAGAAGATGAGCGCCATCTTCTCGTCGACTGGCACGCGCTCGATAGTCCTCAATCCCGTGCAGGCGATGCACGGCGACCTCGGCATGGTCTCCGCGAAGGACGTTCTTGTTGCGCTTAGCTTCTCGGGCGAGTCGGCCGAGGTGAACAACTTGATACCAGCGATCCGTCGCCACGGGCTCAAGGTGATATCGATGACTGGCCGCGCCGACTCGACGCTTGCGCAGATGAGCGACATCCACATCGAGATTCCGTGCGGCAAGGAGGCGTGTCCGTTCGGCATGGCTCCGACGAACTCTACGACGGCGACGATGGCGATGGGCGACGCGCTTGCCATGGTGCTTATCGACGCGCAGAAGTTCCCAGTAGAGGACTACGCGATGAACCACCCGGCGGGCGCGATTGGGCGTGCGCTCGTCATGAAGGTGACGGACGTAATGCGCGTGGGTGAGCACCTCGCGAAGATTGGCCCCGAGGCGACCGTGCTCGACGCGCTGATGGCGATGACGAAGGCGAAGTGCGGTGCGGCAGTTGTCGCAGGCGCGGACGGCAAGCTTCTCGGCATCTTCACCGACGGCGACTTCCGTCGGATTGTGAGTGAGCGGGGAACGGAAGAGAAGGTTCGAGTTCAGAGTTCGAGAGAGGCAGCTGAGATTCCATCCTCCAACTCCAACTCGAAACTCCAACTAAATAAATCCCCCATCCCTCTCTCGTCCCCAGTATCCCTCTACATGACCAAGTCTCCGCTCTTCGTCTACGACGACGCGTATGCGGCGGAGCTTCTCAAGATCTTCGAGAAAAAGCGCATCGACGACCTGCCGGTGTGCGACAGATCCGGCCGGGTGGTCGGACTGGTGGACATCCAGGACCTGCCAAAAATGAAAGTGCTATGAAAAGTTGAAAGGTTGAAAAGTTGAAAAGTTGAAAGGTTGGAAAGTTGAAAGGTTGAAAAGTTGAAAGACGTAGGCAATCAAACAATTCAAACAATCAAACAATTTTAAATCAAGGAAAGGGACAACACAATGAATATGAAGCTCATGATGATGACGGCGATGGCCCTTGCGGCCACAGTAGCGCTTGCCGCACCAAAGACCTCGAGGAAGCCGGTGGCTGCCGACGATGATGCGCCCACTACTGGCAAGGAGGCAAAGATCCTGATTGACCAGTTTCCGAAACTCGGCCGCCAGGCCACTTTTTCGGCGCCATCGCTCCAGGGCGCTTCCATCGTGGGCAAGTGCTACAACAAGCCAAGGAACTGGATCGTCCTTGAGGCGAAGTACACAACCTTCGCGAAGTGGCAGGATCAGCTCACCTTCACGTGGCACGTCCTTCTCGAGACGAAGTCGGCGACCGAAAACAAGGGCAACAAGGAAGGCCTCTCCCCCTACTCCTACTTCTCGACCTCAACGACCTACCAGAATATCCCGCAGGGTTCACACGCGGCGTCTGTATGCCTGCATCCCTCGTACCTCGAGCGCTTCGGTGAGCCCAAGGCCGTTGGCCTCGTCATCACAAACGCAAAGGGCGAGACGCTCAATGGTGACTGCGAAAGCGAAATCAAGGGAATACCCACGCATCCTAAGTCAATCGAATTGGCGTTCTGGAACGACCAGAAGATCATGAATTCGCAGACATCGGACGGCAAGCCGATGATTGAGCGCCGCCAGGGGCTGATGGACCGCTCCAAGACGATCTGGGCTCTCGTGAACCCGAACGACTACGAGCAGGTCGCGCAGTAAAGGAACCGACATGGCCAAAAGATACCTAACATTAGACATCGGCGCTTCCTCGGTGAAGCTTGCCGAGTATGAAGGCGGCAAGGGAGGAGTGACGCTCGTCAACTACGGCATTGCCGCCCTCGCCGCCCCGCTTGACGCGGGCAACGCCGGCGCGCTTCTCTCGCCTGCGCTCCTCGAGATAGTCCGCGAGAAGGGCATCAAGCCAGGTCCCGTCGCGGTCTCGATCTCTGGCCAGATGGTATTCCCGCGCTTCGCCTCCATAGCGGCCGCCGGCGGCGCGGACAAGTTCGATCAGATGGTCCGCTTCGAGATCGAGCAGAACATTCCGTTCCCGATCGACGAGATGATCTGCGACCGCCAGATTCTCGGCGACAACGAAAACGGCGAGAAGAACGTCATGATCGTCGCCGCGAAGATCGACCAGGTCGAGGACATCGCGGCCGCAGTGCGCGGCGCGGGCTTTACCCCCGAACTCGTCGACGTCGCGCCGATTGCGATCACGAACGTGCTGCGCTACATCGGCGCTGCGGACGAAGGCTGCGTCGTCGTCCTTGACATCGGCTCAAAGACGACCTCGCTCGTGATCGCCGACGGAGATAAGCTCTACAACCGCTCTATCCCCGTCGCGGGCAACACGATCACCAAGGAGATCGCCTCCGCGCTCGGGTGCACGCCCGACGAGGCAGAGGGGTACAAGCGCGAAGCGGCGTATGTCGCGCTCGGCGGCGTTGTCGAAGACGAAGACGAGACGCGCGACCGCGTCTCCAAGGTCTGCCGCGCGGTAATGACGCGTCTCCACGCTGAAGTGTCGCGCTCCATCAACTTCTACCGCTCGCAGCAGGGCGGAAGCGTTCCGGTGAAGCTCTACGTCACGGGCGGTACGGCGCTTCTCCCGCAGCTCGACCGCTTCTTCTCCGAGAGCCTGCAGCTCGAGGTCGAGTACGTAAATCCCTTCTCCGTCGTCGGCGTCGGCCCGAAGGTTGATGCCGAGGCAATCGAGGCCGACGGCATGCTTCTCCCGGCGACGGCCGGACTCGCAATTCACATGGCCGGCCTTGCGACGTTTGCGATCAACCTCCTGCCGCCGTCGCTCATCAAGGAGCGCGTCGACGTCGCGAGGATTCCGTTTGTAGCAATTGGCGCCGTATCGCTTGTCGCGGCTCTCGCGCTCGTGATGCTTGTCGCCCGCCGCGGTGCTGCCGAAGCCGAGGCCGAGAGCTCGGCGATCGCGTCAGAAGTGTCTCGCCTCAGGTCTGCCGAGTCGAAGGTCAAGGACGCGATTGCCGCCGAGGAGCGCGAAGTAGCGAAGGCCAATGTGTTCAGGAACCTGTTCGACAAGCGCGCGCTTTCGGTTACGAAGATCATGGCCATCCGGTCCGCGCTCGGAAACGAGATGTGGATAGAGAAGTGGGAAGGCGACCGCATAACGGTGCGCGGCTGGTCTGACGACCTAAAGACGCTCGTCTCCCGTACGAAGACGGGCGGCTCTACCGCCGCGCAGATCATAGAGGCGCGGCTTAGGGGCTCGCCGGTGGTTGACCCGGCGTCTGTCAAGATCGAGTCGATGACCGATGTCGGCAAGGACGCTGCGCTCAAGCAGATTGTCGTCGTCGTAAAGTTCAAGTTCGGGAAGGGAGAAGAGCGATGAACCTGTCCAAGAACCAGATAGTAATGCTTGCGATAGGTGCCTTCGCGCTTGTCGCCTCGGCCGCGCTTGGATATCTCGCGTTTAGTGCCTACTCCGCGAAGTCCGAAGCGGCAGAATCTGCGGAAAGCAATTCCTCGGCGGTACAAGCTCTGTATCGTGCCGCGATAAGCCCCGACGCCGCCAGTGTCGCGGCCATAAACAAGAATCGGGACGCTCTCGCCGGATGGACCGAAGCCGCGCTCTCGACCGCCTCCGCCGGTGATCGCTCGATCGTCTCCGATGTCAACGAGGCGGCGTTCAAGCAGAAGCTCGTTGACGAGGCCCGTACGCTCTCGGGCCTTCCTGGCGGCGTAGACGGCAAGATTATGAAGGATGTCTCCGCGTTTGGCTTCCCTGACCTCGTTACTGGCGACAAGCTGCCGGACAAAGCCATGCTCCCGCGCCTGCAGCGCCTGTGGGGAGACGTCTGCATACTTGTCAAGACGCTTTCGGACTGCGGCGTAATCGAAGTCGTTCGCATCGAGCCAGCCGCGGCGCAGCAGCCGGCGCAGGCGACTGCGGAGCCGAAGGACACCAAGAAGTCCAAGAAGCGCAAGAAAAAGGACGCCGAGGAGGAAAAGCCCGTCTATACGGAAGAGAAATACGCGATTAACTTCCGCGCAAAGCCGGCGGCGCTCGTCAAGGTCGCCAATGCACTTGCGACGTCGGAGCGCTTCATCATCGTGGAGACGCTGGACTTCGCTCGCGAAGGCGACATGATCGGCAAGGCGCTGGGCGAGGGCGACAAGAAGGGCGCTGGCGAGCAGCAGCAGTCCTCGCGTCCGCGGCGGAGGCGCCGCGGCGAACAGGCGGAGTTCGGTGCAGATGCCGCTGCGCAGGAAGCAGCCGCAGAGACCGGCAAGGGCGTAGTTTGCGATCCCGCTAAGGAGGATCCGTTCCTCGTGCGGGCGATAGTCGCAACATATGATTTCGGCTCGGGCGCGAAGGCAACCGATGCGGCTCCCGCCGAAGCCGGCGAGTCGGACGAGAAGCCCGCCGAGGCCGAGGGCGTAAAGGAAGAGAAGGAGGGAGTGTAATGATCTCCAGGAATTCCGGAGGCGATTTCTTTGCCGCACATTGGGACTGGCTCGTGGCGGCTGCTGGTGTCGTCGCGCTTGTCGTAGGCGTAGCGCTCTTCGTCATGACTGGCGGCGGCGATCCCGAGGAGAACGCGTCTGCAGCCGTGAGCCGCCTGAAGTCGGCAAAGAAGGC
>CACWJS010000006.1:0-46109 GCA_902761275.1 uncultured bacterium
CCAAAGTATTTTCGCGATTGCCGCCGCCCCTTGACGCCCGGTCATCGCAGCCTTGATTGCGGTTTGATTATACCATCCATAATTATGCAGTTTCAATAAACCGGCGCAAATGATATATTCTTGAAACAAATTGATTATATCATTCACAAAAAAGACGAAAACCAACCTGAAATCGACTTTCAGGCTGGTTTGTCATCATATTTTCGCGCGTTTCGCCGGGGCTGCTGCGCGCCCTGGAGAAGCCCATCGCACTTCGCCGCAGATGATCTCCACACGCGGCTGCCCCGCTGTCGACCGCCGCAGGCATAAGTCGCACTTCGTCGCTATAACCGTTAAAGGTGCTCGTCGTGCCAGTTGGCAACCCCGACGCCGTCGACTGGTGGTTCATACCGCCAATCGTGAACGGCTCCGATCCGCTGACAGGCAAGATCGTAGTGCTTTTAGTTTGAATAAGAACACCATTAAGGTAAAGCTGCACAGAAGACCCGCTGCGTATTACAAAATCGTATCTCGTCCACGATTCGGTGCTGAAGTAGCTTGCGATATTAGGATCAAATGTGTAGTAAGAACTACTCAAAAAGAAGCGAATATTGCTGAGCTGGTTACCAGAAAACGAGGCGGCCCATCCATTGTAGGAGTCTTGGGTTTTTCTGGCAAAGAGATAGGCCCAATCAACTTTTGTCACGCTGGGCTTAACCCACCCGGAAACAGTAAATGAACCCGCAGCAAGGGCATCCAACGCAGGGTAAACCGGCACCGTGACTGCAGGTCCCTTGTCGCCGACTACATTGCGCCCGAGCGCCTTGCCAAATGCGCCGTCCGCCACCAAAGAACTCGCGTGTCCAGTACCATCCTGATGACCCGAAGCGTCTTTTACTGTAACTATGCCGCCATTCTGCACGCTCATGTGCCAGACGCCGATGTAGTCGCTCCAGACGTCGGTCGAGGTGTTCTCTGGAGCCGCCTGCCCTTCGCGGAGATTCCAGTACATTGTGACAGGCATGCCCGCCATCGGCAACGTCACAAGCTTCACCCAGACGACAGACTCGCCCGAAGTATTCCATGTATCGACATCATAGGTGAGCAGATTACCAAAGTCGTCGATAAAAACAAGGTTGGTGGGGCTGGCCTCTTTGTAGTAGAAGCCCGGCATGCTGTCTTCGGAAATTCTTATGGGAACTACGAAGTTCGAAAGATCACTCGTCGTGCCCTTGACGAAAATCTCTATACAGTTGTGGAAGAGCACTCCCGGGTCATCCCACATAAGGAATGTCGTCGTGTTTGTGGCAGCCGTCCAGCTTGAGGTCGCAGGTATCACCGCGCGGAGCACCCACGTACCTGGAGTCGTGATTGCATCGGTATCATTTGTCCAGCTCGTCACAGACTCGGCGTCATCGCCAAACCCGTAGTAGTACTCAACCGTGTCGGCGCCCCACTTCGCAGAAATCGTAGGCGTCTTCGGTGTTGCGCCAATGCGCCACCCAACAAGTTTAAGCTCCGTTATCTCGTTGGTGGCTGCGCCTATCGACCATGGAACCGTATAGTTGGAAGACGTCTCGGGTACAACGTTCCAGACAAAGTTTTCTGCCTCACTATTGCCTAACAGATGGAACACCGCTTCGTACGATCCGCCCGCCGTCTCGTTTGTGGTGCTGCCAGTCACAAGCGAGTAATGCGCCCAGTCGAGACTTTCAAACGCATTCTGCGGCGAGCCGTTGTAGACAAGGCCGGTTCGCGCCACAGGAACGTCAACGAGCTGCGACGCAATCATCCAATCGATGCGCACATTAGCGACACTCGCATCGCCGCTCTCGCCGATCCATACATAGTTTGTATAGCCAGCAGGGTTGTCAAGAGCCGCTGTGTAGTGGAAATATCCGGCGTTCACCGAATTAGTCAAGCCCTCCTTGTAGACAACGCCTTCGTATTCGGTAAAGACAATCGAGTTCGTACCGCTGTAGATAAGCCCTTCTACAAGCGCCGGCTTTTTAACTTGCTTAGCCACAATAGACCATGCCGTTGTCTTGTCGGCTGTTGTTCCATCTACCCAGACCGTGTTAGCCGTGTCACGAAGGCGAAGGGTGTAATAGTATTCGCCGGCATTTGTTGCAATGGCAGTTCCATCAACAATCTCATAAATCTCATCCGATGATGCCACTTCATGCACCGCACCATCGTATGTAATGACCACAGATGTAGGAATTTCCACCTTAAGTGCGGCAATCTTCCATTCTATTGTTTTCGTCTCCTTGCTCGAAACGGTCCAGTCTTTCCACTCAAAGTCGCCAGCGGGTTTAATCTGGTACGTATATGTATCTGCATTTGTGGCGCTTGTCGTTCCACCGACAAGCTCATAGTAGCTCTTTGGCTCATATCCTATTTGCTCTTCGCCATTCCATTCAAGTTCAACATAGTCAGGAGGCGAGATGATCAAATCACGGATGCGAAGAATGACTACACCGTTTCCACCCTTGCCACCAACACAGGCATTGCCGCCGCCGCCGCCGCCGCCGCCAAAACCATCATCTCCCGCGCCAGCCTCAGTGTCACCGCCTTTGGCACCAGCACCGCCGCCACCTTTACTTTTTGCAGTTTGACGCGTAGTCATACTGCCGCCGCCGCCGCCGCCCGCATAATATATTGCATCCCCATTCTCGTCTAAAACGATATCAGACGTCAAGCCAATGCCGCCGGCACCAGGACCCGCAGTTGTCGTAGTATTTTTACCGCTTCCACCAGCACCACCGCCACCAGCGCCATACTGTTTTGTTGCACCCTTACCACCAGCACTTCCGCGGACATAGTACAGACCATTCGTAGCACCACCATTGCACGCTGCAGACGCATAAGATCCGCCACCGCCAGAGCCACCTGGATTACCAACACTCTTCGCGCCGCCGCCGCCGCCGCCCTTCGCAGTGATTGAGACAGTGCCTCCGATAAAGGACGAATCGTTGCCATCGCCGCCACGTGTTGCCGTCGCTGTACTAGTGGCAGCTGCGCCGCCCGCACCGACGGTGATTATGTATGTACCCTCTTCAATCATCTGCGTCTGGTCGACGAATCCGCCAGCGCCACCGCCGCCGCCAGCACCTGCAGCTGTCGAAGTAGACGTGCCGCCAGCACCGCCG
Source organism: uncultured bacterium (assembly GCA_902761275.1). Taxonomy (GTDB): domain Bacteria; phylum Verrucomicrobiota; class Kiritimatiellia; order RFP12; family UBA1067; genus UBA1067. Next base: position 3,132 of record CACWJS010000006.1, read on the forward strand.
CCGCCGACAACAAGCGAGCGGACAGAAACTTTTGTGTCTGAACCTACGGTCAATGTGCCTGGCGTTGAAGTGTCGGTGAACTTGAGGACAACTTCATCATATTCTGCGTCGGTAGAAACATTGCCTTCGAAGAAATAGATTACTTCAGTTTGATTATCCCACAAAATTTTGCCGAGATCATGAAGCGTCTTCACATCGGCGCGCGCGAAAAGGGAAAGCAGCGTAGAAATAACGAGGACAAAAGATGTGCGAGCGGCGCCGAAAAAGTGTGCGCCAAGAGACGCCGCCCTGGATAGGGCTGCGCTCTTGCGCGGCGTATCGTGCACTCGCGCGACCGCCGCTACTCTCGGCGGTCTGCTTAGCACATCATCGCATATCTAATTTCTTTACAACACATTTACATCATTTCTACACAATGTTTTCAGGCCTTTTACAGCTTGTGAACATGGTTGTGCACAAGGCAACTATTCACTTCGCGTTGTTCGAAGAGATAGTTCCCCTATGTCCAATCGTTCGCATTATAGCACAAATCCCTTTGCGTGGGGGAAAAAATTTGCGCTGGCGCTCTGACCCTGAAGTTATATTGAAAACAACATAAACAACTTTTGAAAACAACTCTTCAAGGTGTGCGGGCTAACATGCCCGCACGTTCCTCATCTCGCCGCGAAACTCGGCACTCGCGCGGGGCCTTGCGGCTGCTTCGCAGTTCGCTTCGCTCATCCAACCTGATCGCTTCGCGACAGGCGCATCTCGCTCGGCGTGTTCGCGCGGGCCCTTGCGGCCGCTTCGCGGCTCGGCCTTCGGCCTCGGCCAACCTGACGACTTCGTCGCAGGCGCATCTCCCCACGGGTCGCGAACCCCCGCAAGGGGCGGTTACGCGCGGCGTAAAAGAAGTTGTTTTTACAAGTTGTTCCAGTTGTTTCCCTCTACACGCTCTACACCTCTACACGGCTAAAATCACAAAACCCGCGGCGTTTCTGCCGCGGGATTTATTCTTCTCTTTTACGCATTTGAAAACTGCAGCGGGTAGTCTTTGCCGCCTATTTCAATCTGAAGCTTTAGAATACCGCCAAGTGCGCTTACAATTTTCTGCAATGTTCCTATTCGCAGATTATCACTTCTCTCAAAAGCCGCGTATGTCGGCTGGGCAATATGAAGGCGATCAGCAACCTCCACCTGCGTGACACCAAGCTCGCGGCGAATCTGCGACAAGACATATTCGCGGTTCATATCTGAAGCCGCAGTTTCATTTGCCGCCCTGCGCTCTGGCGACATCTTATCGCGCAAACGATTGAAGGAACGATGTCCGCTCATGATTTGTCCTCCTGTTTTATTTCTTTTAGATGTTCCTCAAATATACGCTCCGCTTTGGGCACATTTTCGATATACCACCGGTCATTTCCAGTCTTATCACCTCCAATAAGCAACAAAGCAGATCGAACAGGATCAAAAGCATACAGAATCCTTATGGGATGCCCAGTATAGCATATTTCCTATATCGCGGTCAATCGCCGTTCGTCGTTCGTCGTACCTTTTGCGCTCTATTGGAAACAACATAAACAACATTTGAAACAACTTTTTCTGTCTGGTAGGGGCGGCATTCCGCTTCTGGTAGGGGCGGCACTCCGTGCCGACCGCATCCAACGAACGCCTTGGTAGGGGCGTCCCTACCAACACCATGCCCGGCTCGCTTTCACGCTCCATAAACAAAACCCGCGGCGTTTCTGCCGCGGGCTTCGCTTATCCAACCGGCACACGATGTGGAATTTGAAGCGAATAATCCTTTCCATGTAACTCTACATGGAATGAAAGAACACCGCCTAGTGCAGTTACTATCTTTCGCAAAGTTCCAATTCGCATGTTGTCAGCTTTTTCGTATGCTGCATAGGCCGGCTGGGATATCGAAAGCTTCGTAGCTACATCTTTCTGCGTAAGGCCTACTTCAGTGCGAATCTGCGCCAATACATACTCGCGATTCATCTCCTCGGCCTCTGCATCGAGTCGCTTCCTTTGCTCTGCCGAAAACTCCGCCTTCAGTTCTGCAAATTTGTGCCTCATTGTTTTTCCTCCAATATTTCATTGAGATACTGTCTATAGATTTGCTCAGCCCAAGGAACCATCCTCTCATACCAAAGTGCGTCCCCAGACTTATCTCCTCCTATTAGCAAAATTGCTGTCCGTTCGGGATCAAATGCGTATAAAACGCGATATGGATGTTTGCCATGCTGGGTACGCAGTTCTCGCATGGGGATATTAGATCCTTTTATGTCTGATGAATAAGGAAACCCCAATGTCGGGCCATGTTCCTCTAATAATGAAACTACCTTATAAATCTTTTCACGTGATTCACTTGGTAACGAATGCCACCACTCACCAAATTCATCCGTGAATTCAACTTGCCAGTTTGCCGTCATGCAGAGATTATAACAAAAACATTATAATGATGCAAGTGGGCCACGTTGAATTGTTCCGCCTCGCGGCGCTCTTGAATCCCCGCGCTTGTTGCGCGGCGTAAAAGAAGTTGTTTTTACAAGTTGTTCCAGTTGTTTCCCCCTACATATCCGCAATAGACAGAAGCCCGGACTTCTGCCTAAGATTGCGCTTCTCGGGATTCTTCTCAAAAAACTTCTCGATCTTCGCCTGAAGCCTCGCGTCACTGTATCGTCCTGGATTCGTCTTGACCTCAAAGAATGCTATTTCACCGCCAAGCTCGTCTTCGCACACCAAATCAATCTCTTCGGATCCCTTACGATCCCACCAGGCACCCATCTTGGCATACGACGTCGTCTCGGTGAACTTCCAGTGAAAATAGCGCTCTAAGGCATAGCCACTAAACACGTCGAAATCCCGCAATGCAATTTCACGTAGCTGTTCGTACCGCTCAAGCTCGATATAGCCCCTGTACTTGAAGACAAAGCGAAACCAGAACCGGAAAAAGCAGTCGTCGATCTGGTAATGGCAGTTCTTCCCCGTCGGCTTATCGAAAATCGGCTGCTTCTTCGATACTAACTGATATTGCTCTTCAAGTTTGGTGAGATAGCCATTGACGTCCACGCCAATAATGTTCTTCAACTCCGCAGTAGTCGTAGCACCAGAAGCTATGGCCGAAAGAATCGTGAAGTATACGCCGTAATCCGGGCCGAACTCCTCGGCGAGTATGGCGCGACCTTCGGGCAGATACGACGTTTTGAAAATGGCCGTTTTGAAAATGGCCGTTTTTAAAACGGGGATATTATGGCATTATTTAGCATCCTTGTCAATCCCCCGCAGGGTTCTATTGGAAACAACATAAACAACAGTTGTTTCCCCATACACGCTCTACGCGTTCTACACAGCTAAAACCACAGGCGCTGACGCGCGACCACGAACCGCGGCGCATCTGACGCGCGGCATAGCCGATTGAGACGTCACAGCGACGCCGCTGCTTGAAGGCCGCGTTAGCAGTTCTCTGACGTTTCTTTGCCTTTTCGGTAGCAGCGACCTTCGCGCGGCGTCCCCGCGCCGTCTCGACCTTCGGTCTGCGTCAGATGCCCGCGACACGAAAGCCACCTTCGTGGCGCACGAAAACGCCCGCTTCGCGGGCTTCACGAAAAGCTCGAAATCCCCAAGGGGCGCCTACGTCTCGGCACCCGAAAAACGGCAACCCCGAAGGAGTCAGTTAGCCCACTGTTCGACAACGGCCTTCGGATAGGCGCCAAAATTTACGAGCAGCCCAAGCTTGCTGCTGGTCAGCCGAAGGTAATTCATCAACTGCGACCTGTGTTCCTTGGTCAATGACTCCACGGCCTTGATCTCAACTATGATCTTCCCGTAGCAATAAAAGTCGGGGACATACGTTTTCTCAATAGGTGCGCCTTTGTAAAAGATGCGAAGCTCCTTCTTTGAGTCAAATGGTATGCCGCGAGCCGCGAACTCGCGTTCAAGGCACTGCTGGTACACCTCTTCCCTAAAACCGCTTCCAAGTTCGCGGTAGACCTCGTAGACCGCACCGCGAATGGCGTAGCACTCGTCTGGATATATCATTTGACGACTCATGACGCGAATTATAGCAAAAATTTGCATCCGCAGAAAATGCTCCCCCAGTGTAGCCGCCCCGTGCGGATTTTGTGTGTTTTTCGTGACGCCCACGTAGTGGGCAGTTTCGTGCAACACGACGTAGGCGCCCTATGCTTTTTTTGTGAAGCCCGCGAAGCGGGCGTTTTCGTGTACTGCGAAGGCAGTTTTCGTGTCGCTGCGGCTTGTCGTGGGCCGAAGGCCGAAAGGGCGCCGCGGCGCGTGGCGAAGGTCGTTCCCTCGTAGTGACCGAGGTTGCAGGATGAAGCATCCAAGCGACCTTCTGGCCAACGCGCTGCCGCGCCCTTTCAGGCGGCGGAACGCCGCACGACAAGCCGGCAGCGTTTCGTGGTCGCGCGTCATTCGCCCGCGCCGGCAGGCGTCGGGTTGCCTGAGCGCGAAGCGCGAACCCCGAAGGGGCCGCAAGGGGCCGAGCGCAAACACCGTTTCCCAACCCTCTACACGCCCTACACGGCTATGACCACCCCAAAATACAAAACCCTGCGGCGTTTCTGCCGCGGGCAGGTTAGCCAACAACTCTCTCCAGCAATGGAACATTGGAAAAGTGGGTATCTAACGAATACACCACCGCCCCTTTCGTGATTGCGCATGCCGCAATCCATAAGTCATTTTGCGGAATTGGCGTTCCGTTCTTCTTGAGGACCCTGAAGATGCGAGCATAGGCATCTGCTATGTCCTCGGACATCTCTACAACCTTCACCGCCTCATCCTCCAGAAATGAATCCAGCATAGAAAGCTGAATGCGCCCAGCATTGGTATCGGGATCTGCCCCGGCCTTATACTCGCCGATAACGATTGTCGGTACAACGACCGTCGCATACCCCGCAATATTCTTCGCTATCCGGTCATCTCCGCGAAGAAACCTTATGAGGACATTCGTATCAAGAAGGAGAGATTTCATTTCCACATTTCCTCGTCGATTGTCGAAAACGCCTTCTGGCTCTCCTCAAGCTCCTTGCAGTCGACATCTTTCAGGGCTCCGCAGAATCTCGCAAGATTATTCTGCGGCATTGACGACGAACGGCGTCTGACGAATCCCACCACAGGCGCAATAATTTCCTTTAGCGCAGCATTGACGCTTACTCCCTTTTTGTCGGAATACGCTCGAATTGCATCTATGAAATCACTCTCAGCCCTAAAAGTTAATGCGGCAATAGCCATGACATTCTCCTTGCATCATTTTTATGCATCATATTATGGCACAATAATGCATCACTGTCAATAGCCCCCCAAAACAAAAACCCGCGGCGTTTCTGCCGCGGGCTTTGTTCTGTTCCTCCTGAACTCTTGGTTACTCGGCCGGGTAGCCAATCACGAGCTGGTAGAACTTCTTCGTCTCGCCAAGCGCAGGCGTCAGGGAGATAGCACCCTCAGTTGCCGTGACAGCCGTGGGCGCGCCCAACGCATTCGGCGCATCACCCATCTTGACCGAGAGCGCACCATTGACGGTTGAGAGATTATAGTTGCCCGTAATCACGATCTTACCACCAACGATGCTGATGGAGGCCGCAGCGAAGTCGTTCTTGTAATCAGCAACATTTACGCCCACGAGGAACGCCGCTTCTGCGTTCGCCGCAGTCGGATCGTTGCCAGCGGCAATCCAGGTATTGAACGCCGTCACCATGCTCGCCGGCTCATTGCCGCTGTTCCAACCGGCTGGCCAGTTGCTCTTCTCCGTCGGCGCAGGAATCGCAACCGTAGCTTCAGCCGAGACCTCGATAGTGATCTTGCCATCCTGTCCAGCCGTCCAGCCAGTCGGCGTATCCGCATACTCGTAACCCGAGGCCGGCGTCGCGGTAATCGTGATCGTCTTGCCAACGGTGACCGCTGCAACATCGTTCACGAACTCAACCTCCGCTCCACCTTCGTTGTATATCGCCGCATACGTCGCGTTGGCAGTAGGCGTCACGGTGACAGTGTAGGTGCCGATGACCACAGCCGTCGGCGCAGGAATCGCGACCGTAGCTTCAGCCGAGACCTCGATGGTGATCTTGCCATCCTGTCCAGCCGTCCAGCCAGTCGGCGTATCCGCATACTCGTAACCCGAAGCCGGCGCCGCGGTGATCGTGATCGTCTTGCCAACGGTGACCGCTGCAACATCGTTCACGAACTCAACCGCCGCTCCACCGTCATTGTAGGCCGCGGAATACGTCGCGTTGGCATTCGGAGTCACGGTGACAGTGTAGGTTCCAATGATCGGCTCACCAACAGTGAAGTATCCCGCATCGTAGGTAGCCTTAACGCCATCAGCCAGATAGTCATACAGATAGAACTTCGAGTCGACATCCTCAGGATCATAATCTGGATCATAGAAAACACCGCCATTGACAACAATGTCACCAGTCGCTTCAGGATCCTGGAACTTCTCCGAATACAGAGTGGACTCAAACGTACCGGCATTTATCGTAGTCAGACCGTCATCCGTGTAGAAGGCACCAAGTGCACCTTCATACGTTGGCGCCTCAACAGTACCACCAGTCGCGCTATCAATAATTGTCAGCGTCGCACCATTGTTATTAATGGTGTATTCGTCAGCGTCGCCACCCTGCAAGGTCTTACCATTCAGGTCAAGCACAATGTATCCTGTCGTGAACGTAATCGACGCATTGTAATTCGCAAGAAGCTTGATAGTCGCCGGCGAGACCTCAGTTCCAGCCGAGACAGCAGCGGCAAGAGCTTCAGCAAAGGTACCATAGTGCGTCTCGCCAACCTGGAAGAGCGGTTCCATCGAAACAATGTTCAACTGAGCACCAGGAGCAACGGTAAAGGTGCTGCCAGAAATTGACGCCCCAGCCCCAGTCACAGTCCACGTGCCAGCCTCGTAGCCCTCAGCATACGTTGCGGTTACAGTGATTGCTGCAACTTCAGCAGCAAGGAGCAGATTTGTAGAGCCAGCGCCAGAAACCGCTTCACCATCAATCAGCACCGTCTCGCCTGCGGCAACTGTATAGGTTGCAACGTTTGCATCCCACGCAATAGTCACAGCTGTACCTTCAACAGGCAAGATGCCAGGCTTGTCAGCCGTGAACGAAATATCGTCAACAGAGCCATTACCCTTGAATCCAACAGCAGCAAGCGTGTCAAAATCGTCATCTCCAGAAGACAACAAGCTCGGCAAAAGCGCCTGCTTTTCGTTGTTGTAGAGGTAAGTCGAAACAACCGAGTTGAGGCTGACGACATAAGCAGAGTCACCAGCCGCCTTGCAACCAACAGATTCCGCCGTATAAACGAGATTCGTACCGTCAACATAAACGACAAAGCCGACGGGGGCGTATGTATTTCCAACATTGGAAATCGCGCGAACCGTCAGGCGGTGCCACGCGGTCTTGTCAAACTGAACCTCGTTAGCGGACTGACCAGGGAACGTCAAGAAGTAGTTCGTCGCAACAATCGTTGAGTTTGCGGCGTCAACATAGGCCGCCCGAACAACGAAGTTGGTCAGCGCTGTCACGGTAATATTGTCATCCCCGTCACGTTCCTCTTCGCGCTCGACATACGAAATCGCAATCTTGTCGCCTACTGCGATATCTCCGGCTTCAAACGCCTTGTCGGCCGCCGTGAATTGAACGAGCGTATCAAGGTAGATGCCGTCACCGATTTCGACTTTTTCCAAGCCACTAAGAGAGGCCGCCTTTGGCCCAATCGTGCGATAAAGCAAATCGTTACTTGTGTCAACCGCAAGATACTTGCCATTGAGATCGCCGGCCCACTGAGCTGGACGATTTGTCACGGGAATATCAATAGCACTTGTCGGCGTCTCCCCATCAAGATACTGCTTAACGGTGGCAATTGGATTATTGGTATAGGCATCAGTTCCTGTAGTTACCGTGGTAAACCAAAAGAGACTCCCCTGATCGGTGCCGCTATCATCATAGTCAACGAGGTCGCTGAAGTTCTTCTCGCCTGTGGACAAGCCTTCGAAACTTGTGCCAGAGGGCAGGTCAACGGCGTTTGCCGCGCCCATCGCGAGAAACGCGAAGGCCGAAGCAACGGCTGCAGTTATTAGTTTTTTCATATTCTTTACTCCCTGTTTGTCCTTGAAATTTGTTGGTGCATTTTCCCAGACAACACGTATGATACCAAATTCTCGTCTCCCCCGCAAGGGGGAAAATGAAAAAATTTTCACCCGTCTGGGGGAAGTGGTTTTAGGGGGCAGGGGTCAGAAGTTGGAGTTCAGAGTTGGAGTTGGAGGTCAGGGGTCGTAACCGCCCCTTGTGGGTGGGCGCGACCCATAGGGAAGCGAACACGCCGAGCGGAGCGAGTGCCGAGGGGGCTTGGGGGTTAGATAGAGTCGATCTCTGACCATCGGCCAACTAGAAAGCGCGTTAAAGGCGATTCCCTTACGCAAGTAGTTGTTCGTGTCATCAAGGAATTCCGGCATTGAAAGTTTCATCGCCATGTTCTCTTCGAACAAATTCATTGTCGGCACATATCCGACGGAGAATCTGATATATTCCGAAAAGCATTTCATTACAGCGGCTGTGTCGATGTTTGCGCTTATCATAAGTCGTCAATTTCTATTTGCGTGTTTAGGATGACTTTCCATTTTTCGTCCACTTCTCCACTTGGCTCCGACCTGGATGAAAGAGCGGTATTGCGGATTCGGGAATTGAGCTTGCGAAGTTCAGAATAGATGGTTTCGCCTTGCCTTTTGTCGCCAATAACTGTATCTATGATATAGCCGAGACGCTGGATGCACGGTGTGGAGCAAAGATTGAAGACACCCTCCGATGCGTTGGCGAAATCGGTGGATTCTATCAATTCCGACAGTATGGTGGCAACAACGGAAAGACCGCCTGCTTGGGATTCGTATTGAACAAGGTCTATGGCTGTCAGTTCAGCGTTTGAGTATACGACAGGTCCGGCTTCTCCTGGTTTTTCGCATAGAAAGCGAGTTGGAATGGCATTTTTGTAAATCCACTTGATGTCGCGCTTACTCTTTGTGGGAGAATATATTTTAGGTAATGTTGTGAAGACGAAATCCGATTGCGGTTTTTGGTGAGACGAGCCCCAGAGCAATGCGGCGCTAAGCAGGCCGAAGTAGTAGTTGCGATTCAGATGCTTCATCAGCGCATCAATGTAAAAGTATGGTGGGACTGCTCCCCTGAGCGCATATTGGGATGGAATTACCACATAAAATGATTTATATGGAGAATAGACGATGTTATCGCGCTTCAGTCGCATAAGTGCGTTGAGTAGGCACTGAAGAGTATGCTCAGGAAATGCCTTCTTCAAGGCGTCCATAGTGAATACGGGATTACCCCTCACTTCTTGTTCTCGCGCCCATTTCCTTACTGTGTTGACATTCATGGCTAGAATATAATCAGTATTTGAGTATGTTCTCTATGGTTGTAGGCTACAAGTATACCATATGCGGTTGCACGCTGCAATGGGGTATTTTACCTATTTTAATCCGCTGCCGATCCAAAATTTGGATGAATTTTAATTTTTTTTCATCCACATGGGGGAAGCGGTTTTAGGAGTTGGAGGTCAGAGTTGGAGTTGGAGAGTGGAGGGTTAGGAGTCGGCGGTGGAGCGAAGGTTCGAGCGAGCGGATACGGCGTATTCGCCGAGGTTCCGCGAGGAGAAGCCTTCGGACACCGCCGACAACCACCATTTTTGGGGACAGACCCCACGATAGCCAATAAAATCAAGGATCTTACGGGGTCTGTCCCCGGGTTTAGGGTCTGAGTGCACCGATAGGGCAAACTATGATGCCATCCTCACGGCGATAGCCAAAGTCCCCGTCTGCGACAAGAACCATGCGAAACGATGGCGAGGGCATGCGCGTAGTGTCGATCTTCGCGGACAGCGCGTCAAGTGTCTTGACGCCTTTTTCGATCAACGTCTCGCCACCGGTCTTGATTTCAATGAGTCCGTAAGAGCCGTTCTCCAGCCTCAAGACAGCATCGCATTCAAGTCCGCTCTTGTCCAAGTAGTGCAGAAGCGAACCGCCAAGTGCATCGGCTATGGTGCGGAGATCCCGGACGGCAAGTGTCTCAAAGAAAAAACCAAAAGTCGTAAGGTCGTTCATCAGGTCGCCCGGTCCTACACCCATGGCGGCCGCGGCAATCGACGGATCGGTGTAATACCGCGTGTCGGTGGTGCGAAGCGGCGTCTTGCATCTCAAATTTGGACACCAGGCGCGCATGTCCTCCGTGACGAAGATTCTGCGCAATGCCTTGAGATAAGAGTATACGGTGTCTTCAGTCAGCGTGTCTGTGTCATTCGCCTTCATGTCCTCGCAAATTCCGGACGCAGACGACTGGGTGCCCTGTAGCCGCGCAAGACTACGCATGAGCCGTTGCACACGCTCGGGGTCTCTGAGCTTTTTGTCGACTCTGGAAATGTCGCTTTCGGCTATCGCCGCAAAATATTCCTTGGCCGGACCACGCGCCGCCCTTCCAGACAAGCCAAGCGCCCCCGGCCATCCACCGCGGCAGACGAGTTCGCAAACGTCCTCCAGTTCGAGAGTGCTTTTCGCACCAGTTACATCTTCCCCCGAGAAAACACGCTGCATCGACACTTCGCCCGTCGATTCACCGCTTTCCCACAAGCTCATCGGCCGCATGGTAAGTCGCGCTATTCGTCCCGTGCCGGTATGTCTCGGCACACGGTCGTCAGACCCTTCGTCGATTTCGGGTGGCACCGCGCTTCCCGTAAGGACAAAGAGCCCTCTGCCGCCTTTATCAACCGCAGAGCGCACAGCATCCCATATTAGCGGACCTTCTTGCCATTCGTCAATAAGACGCGGCGTCGCCCCTTCCAGCAACTTATCTGGGCGAGTTTGCGCGAGAAGTCGATTGGCACTTCCTTTTACCGAGTCTTCTAAAGAGACCTCGCTTTTCACTGCCTGACGTGATGTAGTAGTCTTACCGCACCATTTTGGTCCCTGCACCAAAACAGCACCCATATAGGACAACTTCTCTGCCAAAAGTGCATCGGCCACTCTTTTTCGATATTTCGCCATAACGGAGAAATTATAGCAAAAATCATCATACCCCGTCAACCGCTAGGTAATTTGGCGCGTTTTCGTTAGGTAATTTGGCGCGTTTTCGTTAGGTAATTTGGCGCACAAGACCCCATAGCATCCACGCTCGATTTATTTTTGGGGACAGACCCCACGATAGCCAATAAAATCAAGGGTTTTGCGGGGTCCCCGAGTTTATTCCTCCCCTCTACGCGTTCTACACGGCTATTACCCCTCTCCAACTCCCCCCACAACAAAACCCGCGGCGTTTCTGCCGCGGGATTTGTTTATCTTATGCCATTGCACTGTCACGGCACTCCTCATCGACCGCCTCTGCGAACAACTGCGGCCGACGAATAGCAATCCGCAGAAGAACACGTGCCGCACCACTTGGACGACGACGCCCCTGCTCCCAATTTCGTAGCGTTCCAACACTAACCCCCATAAATTTGGCGAAAGTGTTTTGACTTAGATGAAATGCCTGCCGAACTTGTTGCACATCCTCTTTCTTTTCGACAACAAATCGACGAGAGGGCTCGCGAGTTCCATTAAGAATCTCTGCACCCTCGCGCATGCTTTGCATAAGCAAGTCAAAGTTTTTCTTATTCATGTTTATACTCCTCAGCAATTTGCTTCATCAATCGTTTCTGTTCTTCTGTTAAGTTATCGCGCTCATTCTTCAAGTACACATATAACATCAATATTTTATCACCGAAATTCCAATAATAGATCAAGCGTGCGCCACCTCGTTTTCCGCGTCCAGAGCCAACCCATCTTATTTTTCTTACGCCGCCTGCTCCAGGAATCATTGCGCCCGAATCTGGATGGTGTCAGCAAGATGACTTTGCAGACTTGCATACTCGTCATCGCTCATTGCATCAAGAATGCGCCGCGTAAAAACCTTTGTCTCAACAAAAATCATGCGTACATTATACACCATTGGCGCACATAAGTCAATGGCGCACTTCCTCCAAAATTCACCCACTTGTGGAAGTGGTTTTTAGGAGTTGGAGGTCAGAGTTGGAGTTGGAGGCAGGGGTTAGGGGTCACATATCCTTGCATGAGATTCCAAGTACGCGACCGAGCTTGGCTCTTTCTGCGGGATTCTTTGTGAAGAACGCCTCCACTTTCTTATTGAGCGCCCCCATATTCAACCTCTCTGCATCGGTCTTGACCTCGTAGAAATCAAGCCGCCCATCCCTGGCATCCTCGCAGACGATATCGATTTCGTTTTCACCCTTTCTATCCCACCACCCGGCGATCTTGCGATAGTGCGACTCTGCGGCGAACTTCCAGTGAAAGTACCTTTCCAGCGCATAACCGGCAAAAGTGCTGAAGTCGCGTTTGACGATGACACGCAAGTCATCGAGCCGCTTCAGTTCGATCATATCGGAATACCCGAACACAAACCTGAACCAAAAGCGGAAGAAGCAGTCGTTGATCTGGTAGACGCAGTTCTTGTTCGCCGTTTTCTCGAACAGCGGGCGCCTCTTGGCAATAAGGCCATACTGTGTCTCAAGCCGCGTCAGATATCCCCCCACTTCCATTCCAACTTCGTTGACGATCTGCGCGTATGTCGTTCGCCCCGATGCGATTGCGGCAAGGATTGTAAAGTAGGTGCCATATTCCTTGCCAAACTCGTCAGCAAGGATCGTGCGGCCTTCGTCAATGAAGGACGTTATGCCGCCAAACACGGTGTCAATCATGGCGTCGCGAGTAGTAGCTCCGCTTTCCATCAGCAACTCGACATAACGGGGAACACCGCCCGAAATGGCCCATAGCGCGAGAAGATCCTCATTTGAATAATGAGGACTAAAATCGAAGAGTATATTCTTAAGCACTGACGTCTCGAACGCCACAACGTCAAGTCGTCCTGTATTTCGGCCATAAAGCGGCTGGGAGTTATCAAAAAAAATCTTGTTCATCAATCGGTTGACGCTTCCGCAGACGACAAGGTTTATCTTTGAATCAGAATGGTATCGATCCCAGACTCCTGCCATCTCAGCATAGATCGAGTCATCAACCTGATCAAATTCCTGGAACTCGTCGAGCACGAGCGTAAAGGAACGCGACACCGATTCTTTAATCAAATCCTCAAAGAGATCAGCAAAACGCTCGCAGCGACCTCTTATCGTGATGCCAAGGGCTCGCTCGGCCTCGCGTTGGTGGTTTTCACATTGAACCTTCTCTGTTTTTTTAGTGATGACAAGGTGAACGTATGGGGAAGCACCATCGTCAAATGCTTGGCGGATTAGTTGTGTCTTCCCAATACGACGACGTCCCGTCACCACGGTAAACCGCGCAAACTTGCGCGAAATATCGCGTTGCTTTCTTAACTCACCAATTTCTTTCTCTCGACCATAAAATTTCATACCCACCTCCCCACATCACAACCATTCCGTTGCCAACCACTTGGTTGCCAACCGCCCGTTAGTATACCAAAGCTTTCTCCTCCTTGGCAAGGGGCAATTTTTATCAGGGGCCACCGCCGACGATCTCCTTTTTTGGGGACAGGCCCCACGATAGCCAATAAAATCAAGGGTCTGACGGGGCCTGTCCCCAATTTTACCCAAATCTTATGCCGCTAGTACAAAAAGCCAAAGAGCCAAAGTGGGACTTTGTTGCCAATGCCGATTTCAGTGTCGTCATTCACCACATAGCTGTTTGGAATGTCCTTTATCTGCCCAAAGCCCTTACCCTTGCCGCCAACCTCGAAAACATACTTTCCATCAACGCAGAAGTCCCCAACTCCCACGAAACTTATGTCATGGTCTTTCCTGACTTGATTGAAGAAATATGTCTCACGGCGCACACCCGAGTCAACTTGCGGGACGAGCGCGTACATCAAGTTTGTGTTGTCGCAGTATATCTTCTCTGGCCGGGAGAGGTTGCCGAGCTTCGCCCCCTTCCGAGGAACTAGCGCAAGAAGTCCGGCGCGGTCAAGGGCATTCAACATCTTAAGCCCCTGGTTGCGTTCCGTGCCGAGCTCCCGATAGAGCTCGCTCATGTTTGGCGTCTGAGGCGTAGACGCTGCAAGCACCTTCAGCATCTTTTTCGTTGTCCTGATCGTCTCTTGCGAAACATCCTCGACCGAAGGATAGTCGGACTCGAGGACCTTCCTGACGGTGGCAAGCAACCGATCATAGTATTGTGCGTGCGATTCCGCGTAGAACGGATAGAATCCTATGCGCTGGTATCTCTCGAAGTGCGGAAGTATCTTTGTCTTTTCCACCACGGCGGATGCCAAGTCCCGATGGCCGGCCACGAGCTCGTCAAGCGTAACGACACGATGGTCCAAAACCCTCTCGAACGACAGGTATTCCCTGAATGATAGCCCTCGCAGCCTGTATACTGCCTGCCTGCGGGACAGATCGGCCTTGCCGCTTTCGAGCTTCAGCATGGACGAGCCGCTATAGACAAAGTTCATTGTCGGAAACTGGTCGTAGAGGTTCTTTATCAGCTGTTGCCATTCTTTGCCGAAGTGATGCACCTCGTCAATGAAGACATGCGTGTATCCATGGGTATAAAGGTAGCCAACAGCGTCTTTGACACTGTACTGCGAGAACCAAAAGTCATCAAGACTTAGATAGACGGCTTTCTCACTTCCTGTTCCAAAGGCCTCGCGTATGCGCTGCCGCATCAGAGTTGTCTTACCGGTTCCTCGCGCCCCCATGATGCAAATCAACCTATCGCGCCAGTCAATCTCGTTGTATAAATAGCGATGAAAGCCAAGCGTGACTTGGCTTACAAGTCGATCTGACGTTTCAAATAATTCCTGCATCTGCTCTGCCGTCATACACCCACCTCATAATTAGACATACTTTTTGTAGTGCAATTTTAGTAATTGCATTTATGAAACACGCGTATTATCTCATAATCCTAAATACTAGTCAATAGGGGGGGTAAGAGTTGGAGTTCAGAGTTGGAGTTGGAGGCAGGGGTCAGAGGTCAGGAGTTGGAGTTCAGAGTTGGAGTTGGAGTGTGGGGGGTTAGGAGTCGGCGGTGGAGCGAAGGTTCGAGCGAGCGGATACGGCGTATCCGCCGAGCGGTAGGAGTTGGAGAGAAGAGTTGGAGTTGGAGAATGGAGGGCAAATACCTCTCCTGTTTCTCCTGTACTTTGTGGCTAACAATACTCGTCAACCTCTCCTCTCCTGTTTCTCCTGTACTTTGTGGCTAAAAACAAAAATCAGCCACAAAGAACAGTAGATGACAGGAGTGAACGATTTGGGGGATTTTGGGGAGAAGCCTTCGGACACCGCCGACGACTATAGCGGTAGCGCGATTCTGACCGTCGTTCCTTCGCCGATCTTACTCGATATCGTTATCTTCCCGCCAAGCTCCGCCGTGCGACGCTCCATGCCCGAAAGCCCGTAGTGCCCCTCCTTGCGCGCCGCCGCCGTGTCAAACCCCGAGCCATCGTCCGCAACCGTCATCGCAAGCCCCTTCTCGCCAAACACAATCCGAACCTTGACGCTCTTCGCATGGCCGCGGTCAATGGCGTTGCCAACCGCCTCCTGCAGAATAAGGAGTATCGTGCCCGCGAAATTGTGCGCAATCTTGCGCTCCTCGCCCTCGCTCAAGATCTCGACAATCCCCTCCCACTGCGAAAGCCGGCGCGCGACAAACTGGATAAGCTCGATAAGCGACTCCGGGCCCTCGCTTTCCTCGTTCATCGCCCAGAGCGTCGACCGCAAGCCCGACTGCGTGTGCTTCAGGGCGTCGTTCACCTTCTCAAGCTGCGCCCTGGATTCGTCGGCGCCCTCGGGCAGATAGTTCATCGCCGCCTTGAGCCGGAACGTCGCGCCGGCGAGATACTGTTGGAAGCCGTCGTGGAGATCGGCGGCGAGGCGCAACCGTTCGCGGCGCGCGGCGTCGGCCTCGATCTTGACGCGCTCACGCTGGCGCACCGACTCGGCGAGTTCCTGCGTGCGCCGCGCAACCATCCGCCGCAGCGTCAGCGTCCACACGGCGAGCGCCGCGGCGAGGAAGCACACCCACATCAAGATGAAGAGAAGCCGCCCCACCGTCCAGAAAGGCGCGCGGCGAATGACCTCGACCGACTCGGGCGTCGGGGGAATCAGCTCTATGTTCTCTATGCGGCCGAAGATCCCCTCTTCGTAGTTCTCGATGGACGTCCATGTGAGAACGCCCTTCACGCGCACGGTCGCGCCCAGCACGAGATTCGCGGGAAGCGCCTCTTCGAGCGCCCAGGGAATCTCGACTTGCAAGTTGCATTCTCCCTCGCCAACTAAAAGCTGCGTCGTAGTCTGGCGGCGGTTGATGTCGCGCAGAAGTCCCTCGGTCACGACAACGCTGCCGTAGAGGTCGGTGTTGCCGAACGGCATAAGACGCGCGAAGAGATCTGCGATGCCGGTTTCGAACGGCGGAGGTATGGCGGCCTCGGCATGTCCCTCGACGGTGATAGTCGCGTCGGCGACGCGGCGCTTCGAAGTCTGTTCGCGCTCGCCCTCGACATGGATGAGGTCGCCGATCTTCACCGCAGGCGAGCCCTTTCCGCCTTGCACGCGCCAATGCGAGCCCACCGCGTCGTCGATGAAGAAGAACGACAGGTCGCCGCGCTCAAAAGTGACGACGCCGGTAAGGTTTGTCGTGGCAGCCTTCGCAACCACCGCGACGAACACGAGAATTAGGAGTACTAAATTTTTCATGTGCTGATTCTCCTAGAAAGTCTTCGTAATTTCTGCTGCGGGTGTTGTATTGTACTTAGGAATTACAAACCCAACAATTGGCCATAGTCTCGTTTCTTGTATAGAATCCTATCCACAAAGATCTGAGTATCCGTAACTCGATAGAATATCAAGTAATTGCGAACTGTAAGAAAGCGATATTCTTCATTCAAGAAAGGTATTCCCTCTACAAGACTACCCACAAATGGGAATCCCTCTAATGACTCGCTTCCATCCAAGATTGCATTAACTGTCTCATGTGCTGCAACCGGATTTTCCAATTCGCGCGAAATGTAATCGAATATCTCGTCCAAGTCACGCCTTGACAAAGGCGAATATACAAGGATGCGATTAGGCATTGGCTCGTTCTCCAAAATGCGCCCTCATATTCTCCTTTGAAATCCATCCGTCGGTTTCGCCAGAAGTGCGCCCCCGCATAAGCTCAAAACTCAACCTTCCCGCCGCCTCAACAACAGTATAATCCTCAATGTCGATAAGGACATAACGACCTGTTCCATTTTTCGTCAGATAAACAGGATGCCCCACCTTGACATTCTTAAGAACATCTGGGTAATTCCGAAGTTCTGATACTGGCTTTATCTGTGGCATAATTATTCTCCAAATTTTTCGAAAGAATTATAGCAAAATTTTTCGCACTCCGTCAACCGTTAGGTAATTTGACCCTACCCTTGCAGCAAGGTCAATTTTGGGGACAGACCCCACGATAGGCCGTAAAATCAAGGGTTTGACGGGGCCTGACCCCAAATTCAGGGGGAGTCTTCGGCCACCGCCGACTAAGACCCGTATTCATTTCCCCAAATACGCCTCTTCTAGCGAGCGGCCAGGAGTGACGGCTATGACGCCAAAGGGAATGTCGCAAATCTTTTCGCTGAAGTCATTCTTGTGGTGATGGAACGGGTTTGAAAAACCAGTCCTCTGGGTCGAACAGCTTTTCTGCCTCTTCCTGAGACAACCCTGCACGCATCACGATATTTGACCTAAAGGCGGGGATCTCGGCCTCGGGAAGCGACTTCTGGTAATGTGCGATCGGATACCAGAACTCCTCCAATACTGAAAAGCGATACATCGGGATGCGGAAATTGTAGTGCTGTATTGGCTTCCACTTCATCCAGAACGCCTGCATATTTGTAGCCGCGTGATACTGTGCATACTCGGATGCGAAGTCGTTTGTCGAAATAGGACGAATCATGTTTATGTAGTCTGCACAGTAGTTCAAGGCATTTATGTCGTTCTTCACGGCCTTAGCAGAAAACACCCAGCCGAGCAAACGTCGTTTGGCAGAAAACTCATTTACCATCACCGCGGGCGCATTTGTCGCAACGCGTCTGCAGAATGCATTTGTCATAATGCATAGCCGAACACGCGCTATTTCAGAATCAAGAAACTCCGTTGAATACTTAGTATTTGTCAATGCCGTATGCAATTGCCCATTTATCTGCTCGTAGCCGGTTGCCGTCTGAAATGTTTGGTTGATTTCCTCGTTCGTCGGCAATGCATCCCCCCAAAGCATCGCCGCACAAAGAATACTTGCTATGGTCACTAATATCTTCATGTTTCAATCCTCCTGGATTTGTCGCTCTGTTCCGTCAAGATCACGTTCCCATGTTACACCACATTTACTGATGCGC
Organism: uncultured bacterium; assembly: GCA_902761275.1. Taxonomy (GTDB): domain Bacteria; phylum Verrucomicrobiota; class Kiritimatiellia; order RFP12; family UBA1067; genus UBA1067. Next base: position 21,512 of record CACWJS010000006.1, read on the forward strand.
ACAGTTCCATTCGAGTAGAGCCATGTCGTCTGCGTATTGGGAACAGGGAATGCGGTTGGCGACGTACTGTCATTACAATACCAATAGACAGGAATCCCCAAACTGAAACTTCCGGGAGAATATGCGCTTAAGCAACCAACAAATGTCCCGGCAAAATCTGGATTGTCGGTCGTGTTGTCATACCCGACAGCCGATGCTTCAAGATATGGATTCGCGCAGGCACCGTTGGCAATACTGTGCTCATAGTTCGCTTCGGGAAATGTGGTATAGTCAAGAAAACATCCAGACCTTTCTGAAGTCCCAACAACGCCTTCATAGACAAACAAGCGATAGAAGGAGACATTGCAAGGATTGACCCGCCCATTCATCATCATAACGACTCCCGCCTCCCCGCTTGACAATGGAGACTTGTTGTGATCGCTGTATTCTTGCGATGTCGGCGCATGTGGCGATTCGCCCCTAATCTGCTCTGGCAAGACTGTCGAATATGAAAGCACAAGCATTTCATCGCTCAAGTCAGTAATGCATTCCACCGAAAAAGATGTTCCTATCTGCGGACATATCAGACTCCAGCCGCCATCATTGTCTTCTACCGCCCCACCCCCGCTCAGAAACTTTGCACAATACATCTTTGGTTCAGAAGGAAACTGCCGAATCTTTGCCTCCTCGCAAACGCCAAAGACATGCCGCGAGCGATTAGCCGGCTGTGGTGAGATCGCTTGCGAACTGACTTCCACGACCGTAAGTTTTGCCGTGGATACATTCGATACATCGCACGCCGTACACGAAAGCGTAAACACGACATCATCCTTCTGCGAACTGTGGACGATGCTTTTCGCGTAAAATATTCGTTCTTCTGCCGTTGATGCCGTCCAGGAGAACGGAAGCGAAACCGCATTTTCACACCCGGAATCGGAATAGATACCGACATCGGAATCGGACTCATCTCTCAATGTCAACTCTCCACCGACAGGAGAAAGGCACTTGGCGGATATTTGGACTGTTGTCGACATAGGCGCGTGATAACCAGTAAGAACTCCATCATAATAGCCGTTGTGGTATAGAATTACACTCGACTTCCTATTGTCGATGACCAAGTCGCAAGCGGTGTCGGGCATCACCGTGATCGTCGCAGTCTTGCCGTTCCCTGTAAAGACATTATCCGTAACGCTCACTACACCGAAGAGTCCATCAGGATCGGAAAAGCTGACGGCGGCATCACCATACGCACCGAGAAGCGCATAGTCGGGATCTTTGTCGCTTGCTGGAGAAATGTTCGTGGCCGCATGCCTCAGAGTCACGTCGTACTTCCAGCCTTTTTTCAGAAACATGAGTTTCATGTCACAGACACCATAGCTCTCGTTTAACGAGGTCTGCGTCTCTGGCGCGATGCCAAGACCCGACCCCGGACGAGGCGAGACAACAAGGCAGTATTTCTCGGAATGGCTTGAGCTCGGATCCCCGAAGAAGAATCCTATCGCGACATAGTCGGAGTTATTTCCCGAATTCGGGTTTGTAACGCCCGCAAGGGCGGGCAGGAGATTCCATGCGCTTGGGCTTGGATTGGGCGACATCAGGAACTGCGCGGCAAGAAGTCCGACTTGGGCACGAAGTGCCGCGACAGGGACTTCCTGCGCATCAGGCACTCCGTCATCGTCGGTATCGCCGTCTGCATCTGATAGATCGGTTCCCAACATGGCCTCATCCGCGTTCGTCAGCCCGTCACCGTCAAGGTCGGCGGACGCGGCAAGCAAGCCGTTGGTATCGGCTGCGAGGGGATCGTAACCGAGTGACGCATGGGCAATTTCCCAGCCGTCGTTAAACCCGTCGGCGTCCGTGTCGGGTTGCGAAGGATCCGTCCGCGAAAGAAACCGCTCGTCGGAATCTGGTGCGCCGTCGCAATCGCTGTCCGCCGCATCACCAACTGAATAGAAAGACATTGGCAACACTCCGTTCGTAGAAACGGAATCGTCAGTCACAGAGACGAGAATATTGCTCACAACAGAAGAAACGTCAAACGAATATGGCTTGATCCAATCCCAAAGCGTAAGGTCTGTCGCAGCATACACATCAACCTTCTCGCCGACCGGCCTACGGTCGTATGGCAATGATATGAGAATGTCGGTTGAATTCGTACCACGCAAGATCGCGGAGATGCAGAGGTTCGATGCAGGCGGTATCTCGCCGAGTTCCCCAATGTCAAGATCGGCAATGAAGTTGCCAGGCGCCTGACGAGAAGGGAATTGCGTGCCAGAGCGCGTCTTGTCGGCGACACTGGCCGATATAACCGCAAAAATGGATAGCACGACGAGAGTCGAGGCGGGCAGCTTTACTATCGGACGGCGGCAAATACGAAGAAGCGCGGCAAGCGAAAGCAAAGCGAAAAGCGAGCCGAAGAAAGCCAGCGAAGAAGAGACAACATGCTTGGCAAGAAGGGAAAGCATACTTACGTTATATCCTCTCCAAGAATCTTCCAGTTCTATTGGCGGAGAACTTTCCGTCAGCATACGACACCGCGCCGTTCACAAGGACGGCTTTCACTCCGCGAGAGAACTTGTGCGGCTCGACGTATGTCGCCGACGAAGAGAACTCCTCTTCCTTCCAGATCGCGATGTCGGCAAACGCGCCCTTCTCAATCACGCCGCGATGCGCGATGCCAAAGCGCCGCGCGGGAACGGAAGTCATGCGCGCAATCGCCTCTTCGCGCGAAACGCCGAGCGCGCGCACGCGGCGGTAGAACTCCGGCATCGTGCCGTATGCGCGAGGATGCGGATGGTCCGCGCCCAACGGTCCCCACGGCGCACGAAGAGACGCGTCGCTCCCGGGAACGATCCACGGACGAGAAAGAATTTTGTCGAGGTTGTCTTCGCTCATCCCAAAGAAGAACGCGCCAGTCTTGCAGCCGTCAAGTTCGAGAATGCGGCAGATTAGTTCTCCTGGTAGGGACGCGTCTCCGACGCGTCCGCGGTCGCCTCGTATCCCCCGAGCGAAGCGAGCCGCGTCAGCGGTCGCTAGAGGGGTGAGAGGCGCCCCTACCAAATGCGGCCCCACAATGTCGCCCATCGCGCATTGTGAACCCAAAATTTCTTTTACCGTCTTGCCACTCAGTGGCTTTGTCGCATCGCTCCATGTTCCACCGATCATTACCGTCGACCAGTCGCGGTCTGAAGCATTGATCTCTGCGACAATCTTCGCCCTCGTCGCGGGATCTGCAAATCGTGCCATCTCTGCTGGCGCGGCGCCTTCCTGCGCCCAGTCGGGAAGAACAATGTCGAGATCAGTTCCCGCCGCGCAAAACGGATAGCGGTCGCTTCCAAGAAGAAGTCCTTCGCCAATCGCGGTCTCGATTTTCTCCAGGACTGCGTCGATCTTGTGCCAGTTGCGCTTGCCGCTCGTCTTGAGGTGCGAGATCTCCGCACGTATTCCAGTCGCGCGCACGAGGTCGATCACTTCGTCAATCGCCTCGAGAATCCTGTCACCCTCGGAGCGCATGTGCGTCGCGTAGAATCCGCCGCGCTCCGCGGCGACCTTTGCGAGAGCAACGACTTCTTCGGGCGTCGAATATTTTCCCGGCTGGTAGATGAGCCCAGTCGTGAGACCCCAGCCGCCGGCATCAAGCGACTCGGCGAGAAGACGCTGCATCTCCTTTAACTCGTCCTCCGTCGCCGCGCGTCCGGCATAGCCGACGACGGAAGAGCGAAGAGTGTTGTGACCAACAAACTGAATTGTGTTTATCGCCGGCTTCGCCGCTTCGAGGACTGTGCGGTATTCTGCGAGCGAGCGCCAAGTGAGGCGAGAGCCGAGCATCGTCGCCCAGTCACTGGAGAGACGCGCTTCACCATAGCGTGGCGCGACCGAGCCGCCGCACTGGCCGTTTATTTCAGTCGTGACGCCTTGAGAAATTTTCGACGGCGCGTCTGGCTCAAGAACGAGGTAGGCGTCAGAGTGCGCGTGGGCGTCGATGAAGCCGGGGCTCACGATGCAGCCGGTGGCATCGATGGTCGCAGCTTTGCTATTTTGTTTTTGCCACAAAGAACGCAAAGGGTCGCAAAGTGTTTTGGGGTCTGGGGCGGAGCCCCAGTTTCTTTGTGAACTTTGCGCTCTTTGCGGCTTAATAATATCGACAATCCTGTCGCCCTCAACGACGACATCGCCATGGAACCCGGGCTTCCCCGAGCCATCAACAATCAAACCGTTCTGTATTATCAGCGTCATTATAATTCATTCGCCTGGGGTATTGATTTTTAACGCAGAGTCGCAGAGACGCAGAGTAGTATTGTAGCTCTTTGAAGTTTTCCCCGTCTCTATCTTTCTCTGCGCACTTTGCGTCTCTCGGTACTCACTCCGTTCGGCTTGGCTCGCTACGAATCGCGAGCCCCGCTTCCGCATATCCCCCGGCCGTAGGCCGTCCGCGAAGCGGATGCCCTAGCAGGGGTGCGGTTACGCGTCTCTGCGTTAAAATATTTCGTGTATTTAGTGTATTTCGTGGTTATCCACATTTCCCTATTAACTCTCACTCTTCGAATTTGAAACACAGCGGGCGCCAGCAGGGAATCGGCGCACCGACGGCTTTAAGCTCGCACTTCTCGCGGTTGAACGCATAGACCTGAATCTCATTCGACATCTTGTGCCCGACGACCATGAACTTCTCGCCCGGCATAAGCTCGAAGTCGCGCGGGAACTTGCCAGTCAGCTTCGCAACATTCTTCAGTGTGAGCGTGCCATCGCCATTCACTGCATAGAACGCGATTGAGTCGTGCCCGCGATTCGACGCCATGAGAATCTTCCCGTCGGCTGTCAGCTTGATTGCCGCTGCCTTCGTATCGATTGGCTTGACCGAGCAACCCTCTGGCAACATCGACCACTTCCCGATGCGAGTGAACGGCGGAAGTTGGTGAGTGGAGGAGTTGGTGAGTGGAGGAGTGGGGGGTTCTACCTTGTAACTTGTAACGGTCGATGACAACTCGTTCACAACAAAAAGGAACTTGCCGTCATTTGAGAAGATCGCATGACGCGGACCGTCACCAGGATCGGCCTTGATTGTCAGGACGGGTTTTTCAAGTCCGCCCGGCTTCTTGTAGTCGTAGAAGTTCAACCTGTCGCAGCCGAGGTCACACACGCCCATAAGTTTCTCGTCTGGCGTGTAGAACGTCTGGTGCGCGTATGCCTTTTTCTGGCGATCCTGACGAGGCCCCACCGCATCGTCGGGAAGCACAGATGAGTTCAAAGTGCAAAGTGGAAAGTGCAAAGTTGTGGACGTCTCTTCTACTTTGAACTTTTCACTTTCAACTTTAAACTCCGCAAAACCGTAAGTCCCCGACAGATACGCCGCGAACGACACGACACTCTCATCTGGCGAAAGCGCGATGTGGCACGGCGTCTCGCACGGAAGTTCCGCGAGCCGTGTCATCTCGCCGATGCGGTGACCTTCGAGATCGAACTTGACGAGCGCGCCGTGCGACTTTTCATCGCGCTTCTCTCCAATGGCGGAGTAAAGCGTCTTCCCGTCCTTGGAGATTTGGTAGTACGTCGTTCCTTCGCAGCCGTTGACCGACTGCACGATCTTCGCAGCACCAGTTTCGGTGTCGCACTCGAGAACCTTGAGCGCGTCCTTGTCGGGCGAACCCGTGTTGCATCCGACAATGCAGTAGACGGTGGCGGCTATCATGGCGTTCATTTTCCGCAGAGTTCCTTGAAGTACGGAAGGACGGCGGGAAGCCACACCTCGGCATACCCCTTTTCGTTCGGATGGCAGTGGTCGGGCATGAGCGCGACGTTGTCGCCCTTCTCGTCGAGGAACTTCGAGTTGAAGTCAACCCAGATGACTTTCTTTCCGTCCGCATAGCCCTTTATGATCGCGTTGGCCTTCTCGTTGTTGACGCGCTTCGCGTCCGCGTCGCTCGCGCCGAACGGGAAGATCGGCAGGAGCAGCGTCGTCGCCTCGGGCTGCTTGCGGGCGATGAGGTCGAGCACGGCGCGAATCCCCGCCGCAATCGCCTCGGGCTTGTCGCTCCTGTGCCACGTGTTGTTCGTGCCGATCATGAGCATTACGCACTTCGTCTTGTAACCGTCAAGCTCGCCGCCGTATTCGCCGCGCCAAAGTAGGTTCTCGGTCTTGTCGCCGGAGTAGCCGATGTCGAGGATGGAATACGTCTTGCCGAGCTCGTCGAGCGACGCCTTGCCGGGGCCCTCCCAGTTGTGGGTGATGGAGTCGCCGAAGAAGACAAGGTCGATCTTTCCGCCGCATTCGGAGATCTGGTTGCGCTTAGCGAGAAGCCGATCGAGCCACCAGTCCTGCGCGCCATACCCCTCGCTGCGGATTCGCGATGCCGGGAAGACGCTGATCTGCTGGTCCGTCCGGTAGACCCTGTCATTGAAGTGGGACGCGTAGCGGTTCGCCGGCGCGGGAAGCTTGCCGTCAGAAAGCGCATAGTCGATGTATGGCTTGACGGCGGAGTACCAGATCTCGTAGCCGAGGGCGTTGGGATGAAGACGGTCTGGGAATACATCGGGCGAGAGCTTGCCGTCAATCGTGAGGAACTGGTCGTTGAAGTCGCACCAGAAGATTGTCTTGCCGTCGCAGAATTTCTGAATCTCCCTGTTGACGATTTCGTTGCGGAGACGCTGAGAATCGTCGGCAGTCGCGCCACGCGGGAAGATCGCCGTCAGGACTATCGTCGCTTTCGGCTGCTTCGCGCGGATTGTCTTCAGTATCTCGCGGATTCCGAGAATGGTATCGCCGGGCGATTCTTTCTCGATCGGAAAGTGGCCGGTGTTGTTCGTGCCAATCATGAGAAGGATGCACTTCGCCTCGTAGCCGTCGAGCTCTTTGCCCTCGTCAATGCGCCAGAGGACATGCTCAGTGCGATCTGCAGAAACACCGAGGTCGAGCATTTTGAAGTCGCCCTCGGAGAAGTATTTCGATAGCTGCTCCTTACCGGCACCTTCCCAGAAATGCGTGATCGAGTCGCCGATGAAGACGACCTTCGCGCCGCCGTTCGTGACGACGCACATCTTCTCGGCGTGGCGTTTCATCTGCCAGCAATTGGCGTCGCCGCCGTACATGTCGTGCGAGACGGCGCGAATTGCCGCGAACGTAGACGCGGCGCCAAGCGCCAAGACTGTTGTCAATACTGCTTTCTTCATGTATTCCACTTTTTAAGTTTTAAGTTTAAAGTTCAAAGTTTAAAGTTGTGGAAATTCCCTCAGTTTAATTCTTGAACGAATGGATCGGAGCAGGGATGCGACCTTTGCGCGCGATCATCTTTTCGCACGAGAACTTCGACACCCTCATCACAGGCGCATGGCCGAGAAGTCCGCCGAACTCCACCGAGTCGCCGACCTTCTTCCCCGCGACGGGAATGATTCTCACGGCGGTCGTCTTCTGGTTGACCATGCCGATCGCCGCTTCGTCAGCGATGATGCCGGAGATCGTCGCGGCGGAAGTCGAACCGGGAACGGCGATCATATCGAGCCCGACGGAGCAGACGCACGTCATCGCCTCAAGTTTCTCGATGGTGAGCGCACCGGCGTTCACTGCGTCGATCATCCCCTGGTCTTCGGAGACAGGAATGAACGCGCCCGAAAGTCCGCCGACGTACGAGCTCGCCATCACGCCGCCCTTCTTCACCTGGTCGTTGAGAAGCGCGAGCGCGGCAGTCGTCCCGGGCGCACCTGGTTCTTCGAGACCGATCTCCTTCAGGATGTCTGCAACCGAGTCGCCGATCGCTGGCGTCGGCGCGAGCGAGAGGTCGATGATTCCAAACGGAACACCGAGACGCTTCGACGCTTCCTGCGCAACGAGCTGTCCGACGCGCGTGATCTTGAATGCCGTCTTCTTTATCGTCTCGCAAAGCGTCTCGAAGCCGACTCCGCGGCAAGTGTGCCGCAGCACGTGGTTGACGACGCCAGGTCCCGAGACGCCGACGTTGATGACTGCGTCGGCCTCGCTCACGCCGTGGAATGCGCCGGCCATGAACGGATTGTCGTCGGGCGCGTTGCATAGGACAACGAGCTTCGCGCATCCAATCGAGCCGCGGCTCTTAGTCTTCTCGGCCGTCTCCTTCACAATCTCGCCCATGAGCCGCACGGCGTCCATGTCGATGCCGGTCTTAGTCGAGCCGACGTTGACGGACGAGCAGACGCGCTCAGTCGCGGCCATCGCGGCGGGAATCGAGCGGATGAGGAGCTCGTCTGCGGGAGTCATTCCCTTCGAGACGATTGCGGAGTAGCCGCCGATGAAGTTGATGCCGAGCTTCTTCGCCGCACGGTCGAGCGTCTTCGCGATCTTCACGAAGTCGGCCGGCTTCTTGCAACAGGACGAGCCGACGATTGCGGCGGGCGTGATGGAGACGCGCTTGTTGACGACGGGCACGCCGAACTCACGGCCGATGTCATCACCGGTCTTCACGAGGTCTTTCGCAAGCCGCGTTATCTTCGCGTAGATCTTGTCGCACGTCTTCTTGACGGACGAGTCCGCGCAGTCAAGGAGCGAGATGCCCATCGTGATCGTCCGGACGTCGAGATTCTCCTCGAGAATCATCCGGTTCGTTTCAAGAACTTCTGAGATGTTAATCATTTCATTATTGAGTTGGAGTTTTGAGTTGGAGTTGGAGTCTCGAGTTGGAGTTGGAGTCTTGAGTTGGAGAATGGAATTAAAAATTCCTTTCTCGAACTCGAACTTTGAACTCCAACTTCTTACACACGATGCATCTTCTCAAAAATCTCGCTCTTCTGGCAGCGAATCTTCATGCCCATGCCAGTTCCGAGGCGAGCGAGCTCCGCGCCAAGCTTGTCGAATGTCTTCTTGTACTTCGCCGCGTCGACGATCATCATCATGTTGAAGAAACCGCCGGTGACGGTCTGGCTGATGTCGAGAATGTTGATATGTTCCTTGGCGAGGTAGGTGCAGGTCTTTGCGAGAATGCCAACAGCATCCTTACCAATGACGGTAATGATAATCTTTTTCATAAGACGATATTATACCACAAATGGGCGGTCGCCTACACCGCTGAGATGTAGGGCTGGCCGCAGAGCGAGCAGACTGCGCCACTGTGGACAGGCGCACCGCAATTCGGACACATCCTCTCCAACAGCTCACCGCACATCGCGCAGTACTTCCCGCCGACGGGATCGGCCGCCTCGCGGTCGGGAAGGAAAAGCCGAATCTCCTCGACGAAATACTCCTTGTTCGTCGGGCAGTGGGGATTCGGGCAAAAGCCGCGAGAGGAGAGTTTAAAGTTTAAAGTTGAAAGTTGAAAGTTGCTTGCGCTGCCTTCCTTTGAATCCTGATTGCCAAAGCTAAGGTTAAACTTCTTCGCCAGCTTCTCGATAACCTCGTCATTCAGTTTCGTTCCGTCGCCCTGCTCGAACATCGAAAGCGCCGACTGCTTGCAGCCGACTTCGGCCGCAAGTTGCCCCTGGGTCAGCCCTGCCTCGCGGCGAGCGAGCTTTACGCTTTTGCAGAATTCTGGATTCAGGTTTTTCAAGGCGGCGATATTATGGACTTTATTTTATCAACAATCAAGGGGTCTAATATCAACATTATCAACAATAATATAAACAATGTTCATAATTGTGTTGATATTGTTGATTAAATATCAATTCGCCTATTAATAGTTGCGCTTGACGATCTCGGATGGAAGCAGATATTCTTCCCCGTTCTTGTGGGAAATGCCCATCTTCTCAAGCTCGGCAATAACCGGCCCTGAAACTATGTTGCCGTTGTCTGCAAAAAGCTTTTCAAGATTTGCGCGCTTTTTCGCAAGCGTTCCTTCTGGCTCGTTCGCAGCAAGAACGCCCTCAAGCACTTGCGCGCGCCTGAGACGCCCTTCCGCCTCGGCCTTGTCGCGCGCCTCGCGCACGACTTCGATGACGTGGTCGCGCGTCTCGCCAGTGAAGCGGTCGGGAACGTCGATGTCGCGGTCAAGAAGCGACACCTTGTTGGAAAGACCGTTATCGGCGTTAATCGCAAGAACGTCGCCTACCTTCTCGAGTGCCGCCTTCTGGTCAAGCATCTGCTTCTTTGCGAGTTCAGCCCGGTCGGTAAGTTCTGAAATGCTTTTTTTGAGTTCGGCAATGCTCTTCCTAAGCTCGGCATTTTCTGCGCGAAGCGCAGAAATCGTCTCTGCCTGCTCGGCCTTGTCGGCGGCAAGGGCTTCAACGACCGCCTTCTGCACGTCGATGCTGTCGACAGCAGCTTCTTCAACAACCTCTTCGGCGGGCTGTTCGGCTGGCTGCGCCTTTGGCGCGTGATCATCAAGGAATTCTTCGAAGTTCATTTGACGTTCTGTCCTTTTAGTTCACAGCCGGGATACACGAACAGCCGGCAGTCGATAGGTCCGTTGAAGAACGGGATCCTTGTCCTGTAGTAGAGGTTGACGAGGCGCGCGAGGTCGGGATTGCCGGTGATGAGGCCACCGGTGTAACCGCTGCACTTCTCGTTCATGAAAGTTCCTATGCGCTCGTAGACCGGCGCAAGTTCATCGAACGTGCCGAGGCGGATGCCGTATTCGGGATTGAAGAACACGACGCCGCGAGGAGACGCGTCAGATTCGGGAACTGGAGTGTCTGCGAAATCGCACGCCTTGAAAGTTATGTACTGAGAAACGCCGGCGGCGATTGCGTTCGAATGCGCGTTGTCGACGGCTTCGGGCGAAATATCGGTCGCTATGATCGGCGGAATACCCTCTTTATTCTCTTCCGCGATTGCATCCATCACAATTTCCTTCCAAATCTGCTCTGGGCTCGCGCCTACATGCTGGCGCGGCGCGACACGAGGGGCGCTCTCGCCAGGAATTATGCTGCTATACCCCTTTATAGACTGGAAAGCAAAGTGACCCTTGAGCGAGCCGGGAGCCCTGTTCATAGCGATCATCGCAGCTTCTATGGCAGGCGTTCCGGAGCCGCACATCGGAGAGACGAAAGGCGTCTTGCCATCCCACTTGAGCGCCATTATGCACGCCGCCGCGAGAGTCTCCTGCATAGGCGCAGAGCCGGGAATCTTCCTGTAGCCGCGCTTAGAAAGCGGCTCGCCCGAAGTGTCAAGGTATATTATCACCTCGTCGCGCTCCCAGTATACGAACACGGCAGCACCCTTGTTCTCTCCTCCCGAGTCGGGACGGCGCTGACACTTCTCGCGCATGCGGTCGGCAATCGCGTCTTTTGTGTAGAGCGATGGAATGCGTGTGTCACGTATTGTGTAGTTATGGACGATCGAAGAAACTGAAAAGTAGCCGTCGGCCTCGATGAGGTTTTCCCAGTCTATCGACCGCGCGGCTTCATAGAGATCCTTTATGTTGTAGCATGTCGTTCTTAGAAGAGGGACAAGCACGCGATGGGCAGTGCGAAGATGGAGATTCAGCTTCATCACGTCTCGCATCGACCCACGCACAACGACTGTGTTCTCGGTGACTTCGATTGGGTGATACCCCATGTCTATCACCTCTATCTCGGTCCAGCGCGAAAGTTCCTTAGCACAAGAAATGATTATAGGATAATTACTGTCGGTCCACAGCTTCATAGTCCACCCTTTAGACTTTCAACTTCTTTTTCTTCTGAACTTGCAACTTTGAACTTTAAACTTTGAACATTTAACTTTAATTTATCCTAAGAGGCATTAGCACGTAGAGGAAAGGAATGCTGCACCTGATAACAGCAGGGCTGTGACCGTTGTTGAGACCGATGGTAACCTCGTCGTCGTCGATTGCTTTGAGAGGATCCATGACGTAGTTGGGGTTGAACATTATCTCTATTTTCTCGCCGGCGTACTTAATCGGCACTTCGTCCTTCGCTTCGCCAATTTCGGATGCGGCAGACGTGACGGTGAGACGGTTCGCTTCGAATATTAGCTTCGTCGAATGAGCTTCGTCTATCGTCATGACGCTCGCTCGGTCGAGGGCGTTGAGAAGAAGCTGGCGGTCTATTACGATCTGTTCGGCGCACTCTTTCGGAATGACCTGGCGATAGTTTGGATAAGTGTCGTCCATCAGCTTCGAGTATATCTGTACGCTTCCGAGGGTGAAGCAAATCTGACTCTTCTTCACCATGATCGACACCTCTCCCTCGGCCGAAAGAGAGCGCTGAAGCTCTGCAACTGCCTTTGAGGGAAGCACGATGTCCTTCTCTGCTGCCTTTGGAAATTCAAGTTCGTTCTCGACAAGCGCGAGACGACGACCGTCGGTCGCAACCATCGTGAGCTTTTCTTCCTTGAAACTCATGAGCACACCCTTGAGAGTGCGGCGAGTATCGTCCTGCGACGCGGCGTATGCTGTCTTTCGAAGCATTTCCCTGATTGTCACCTGGGGAATCGAATACATGTATGCTTCACCGTCTTCCGGAATGACGGGAAATTCGGAAGCAGGCATTCCCTGAAGCTTGAAGCGTGCGCTTCCCGCCTTGATTGTAGCCCTCTCTTGAGAATCGCATTCAACAACTACTTCACCTTCAGCTGCCTTTGTAACGGAAGTGAAAAGAAGCTTTACGGGAAGAGTAGTTGTTCCTTCTTCGATTATCTCGCACTCTACTTCGGACTTGATCGATATGTCGAGGTCGGTTGTGGTAAGCTTGATCGAATTTCCCTTGCCTTCGATCATTACGTTCTGAAGGATAGGAAGAGATCCCTTGCCCGCGACGATGTTCTGTACGCTCTTGAGCCCTTCTATGAATTTGGACCTTATTACCTTGAATTTCATTTTTTTCCTTTCTGTGCTAAGGACCTGTTGCCTTCACACCGAAGATTTTATCATATTACTGTTGTTTTTTAAATAGAGCAAATATTACTTATTAGGTTTGTTGACAATGTAGACAAGCGAAGAAGAAGCTTGAAAAACAAGGGTTAGACTCACTCCTTGCCTGTTGACATTCTATTGACTGAAATTTCATTTTCTTTTATATCTCTTTTTTCTGTAGATAGTATTGCAGGATGTCTACACAGTTTCTACTTTTTTTCAACCAACCATGTCCTTCATTGAACAACCGAGATCTGAGAGTATTTCGTCAAGAGAAGTCCTGAGTTCAGGTTCGACATCGAGTCGCTTTGCGATGTTCTTCACTCCGTGTATGATAGTGGCGTGGCTCTTCTCGAACTTCTTCGCTATCTCTGGAAGACTTCTCGTAGTGAACTTCCTTGAGATGTACATAGCGAGCTGTCGAGGAGTTACTATTGACTGAGTGCGCTCAGGAGAAAGAATCTGCTGCATGCTGACGGCATACTTCTTGCAGACGCAGTTCTGCACTTCGTCAACAGTGAGTTTTTTTCTGCTCTTTTCCTTTTCGATGAAGTCCTTCAAAATGTATGAAAGGACCTCATCAGTGAGAACCATTGAAGGATCGCGGTTTGCAAAGATGTTCACCTTGCCGAGCGCTCCTTCCATTGCGCGCACGTGGCTCTTTATGTTTGAAGCAATGAACTTGAGAGTTGAGTTAGAAACTTCAGGAACCATGCCCTCAGACTTCTTCTTAAGAATTGCGAGACGAGTTTCGTAGCCGGGTGACTCTATCTCCTGAAGCATTCCACCTTCAAAGCGAGATATAAGACGCTCCTCTATTCCAGGAAGATCCTTTGGAGCGACATCCGATGTGATGACAATCTGCTTGTCGGCGTTTGTAAGGGCGTTGAACGTGTTGAAGAACTCCTCCTGGAAGTTCTGCATGTTTTTCGCGATGAACTGAATATCGTCGATCAAGAGAACGTCTATTTTTCTGTAGCGCTCGCGAAAAGTCTGAAGACTGTTCTGCGTCATCGCGTTGACGTACTCGTTGAGGAACGCCTCGGCGGTAAGGTAGCATACGGCTGCCATCGGGTTCTTGCGCTTCACCTCGTTGCCGATCGCCTGCATGATGTGCGTCTTGCCAAGACCCGTGCCCCCGTGAATGAAAAGAGGGTTAAGAGCTTTCTGCCCAGGAGTCTTAGCAACGCCCTTCGCAGCTGCAAGGACGTAGCTGTTAGAAGGACCTTCAACGAACTCGTCGAAGGTGTAGTATTCCTTCAACGGCATCGTAGATATGAATGTCTGTATGCGGCCGGTCTTCGTCTTCTCGACGACGGTGTTCGGCTTGGGGACTATTATCGCGGGCTTTGCGTTTTCGTCGAACGAGAATTCGATCGTGATGTTTGGCTCTGCGCCAGCGAGAAGAAAACTCTTCTTCAGATCCTCTGCGTACTCGCGTTCAAGTATGTCGGCGGACATCTTGTTGAGCGCAAGGATTTTGAAGGTGTCTCCATCGCGCACGACAGATTGAATCATCGAAAAATTTCTCTCGGCCCGGCTGCGCTTCACATCCCCCTGCATCATCGTGATGCATATCGTCCGCGCCCGGTCCCATAGTCCTTTCGAGACCATGTCTATAGTTTCGTTGCTCATCTTAAACCTGATTTTCCAAAGTGACGTGAGAAATATAGCAAAAACTCCGCAGAACCGTCATTCGAAAGAAATCTTCTTATGTCTACCACTTATCAACAACCAATGTTGATAACTTTTTACTTTCTTAAATTATTTGACCTTCACTGCCAAAAGACCAGGCGTGGAATCGGCATCGTGTTGTGGATTCCAGAACTTCATGTCCCATTTTGCGCCCTTGCGCTGGTGGTCGCCAAAAATGTTCAGAACATTCGTATAGACCGTCACCTCAAGGCGTCCGCGCGGCGCTGCGCCGGAAGGAAGAGACCAAACATACGGCGCCCATGCGCGAGTGCCGAGATCTGCACCGTTCCAACGCACATGCGCGAATGCGTTGCCGACATCAAGCTCCAGCGCAGTCGCTCCCGCCGGGATTTCGACATTATCGAGCGTATATGTCATGGCACCGCAAAAACCGGCGAAACCCTGCTCGGCAATAGCGCCCGGCGCAAGGGTCGCAGGGATTGGCGAAAGAACTCCGCCCTTCTCCGCGAACACACCTGCCGCAAATGCCGCCGGCAGGAAGTAGTTGACATCCGGCTCGCCCGAAACGAGTCGCAGCACATGCTCGCCCGGTTTCAGCTCAAGCGGCGCGGTCTCGGCGTAAAGCGGACGAAACTCTACAGGCAGCGATGCGCAGGGACGCTCCGCGGCAATCGGCATGCCGTCCAGCTCAAAGCGGTACGGCTCCGCCTTGTGGCGCAGAACCTGCTCGCCAACCGGTTCGCCCTCGCCGTCGTCGACTGGACGCCCCGAGGCCGTCACTGCATACGACATCGCGCACGTCCGCAACACGAGCCGAATGCCGCCGACTCCTTCCGCTACCGTAAAGCGCGCCGTTCTGTCCGCCGCAAACGGCATGCGGAAAACGGGAACTCGGTCGAACGCGTAGTCAAGGCGACCGAGCTTGAGCGTCACGCGCTTCTCCGCAGATGGCTCCGGCGGCATTTCTCCGGGGCCAAGTACCATTACGCCGCGCGACTGGATTTCGCAGGGACGGCGAACATCGCCAGATACGGCGACAAGTTGGCGCGGGCCATTGCACATGAGATCGAGCGCGGCAATTGTGCCGTCAGCCCATTCGCGGACAATGAGACCGTCGGCCGGCGAGCCGTCTTTCTCAAGAAAGCGGATGCGCCGCGATGTGTGCTTCCAGGCCCAAAGTGCGGCATCCTTCATGTCGGTGAATGCCGTGCCGCTTTTCGCGTCGACAAAACCATTGTCCTTTGCCTCGAAAACGATTGGCAGGTTGGACTCATCCTCGTCCGCGAGCAGATCGACAGAAATCTGCCGTCCGTCAAGTTCGCGTAGCAGCCATTCGATCCGCGGGCAACTCCATCCCGCGAGACATGCGATTGAACCTTCGCGGCGCGGATAGCGCACCGCCACTTGGTACACCGTATCCTGGCGACGGGCGAGTTGAGCCGCGCGCTTTGCGTCGGCGAATAAATCCTTGAGCTCTCCATGCCAGGGCTGGCCTGCCATCATCGGCGCAAAGTAGCCGTGCTTCTCGACGAGCCCACGATGGTCCATGACTTGCATCGATGAAATGTAGTGGTCAATGCCGTGAAGCGCCGACATCCACACCATCTGGCGCATCCTCGCCGCCGTCATGTCGTTAGGGCCACAGGCGTAGAGTTCGATAAGTCCGCCGCGTTTGTTGCGCGAGGTCGCGTGCTGCGCCGTCGCGAAGGTGAGCCACTCCGGCTCGGTCTTCCTCGTGTCGTAGCCCTTGCCCAAGCTTGTCCAGGTCCAGATCTCGTCGATGCCCGGCAGCGACTCGCCCTTGATTGCCAAAAGCGGATCGCCGTTGCAAAGACACGCGCCCCAGATACCGTGCTCGTTGATCATGTGGCCCGTGAAGAGTATGCCCATCTTGTCGCACCAGGCGCGGATCTGGTCGAAGTACGCGGTGCGGAAGCGTCGCCCCATCAGCTTTGTGTAGATGGACCACACCTCGGCGGAGCCGCCGCCCGCAAGAAAGCCCTCGACATCGGCTCGGAACTCCCGCCCCGTCTCGGCGCGGTATTCGTCTTCCATCCCAATCCAGCGGCGGAAATGCTTGCGGCAGCCGCTCTTCAGGGGAACGGCGACGGGGTGGCCTGGCTCGTCGGTGAAAATGCCGAGAATTGTCTTTGACGCGAAGTACTTTGCAAGGCGTTTTTCGTAGACCTCGTGCGTCATCTTGATAAAGAGCTGGACGGCCTCCGGCTCGCAGACATTCACCCATCCCTGCGGCGCCATGACTGACTCCCAGCTGAAGCCGCCGCCGTCCTTCGGATATATCGCCCACTCGCTGTAGCGGAAACGCTCGTCGGCGGCTGGGACGCGCCCTTTGCAGGTGCCGCTCGGCCAGTTGTACTCGTCGTAGAGCCACACTTTCATGCCGCCTTGCTCGGCCTCGCGGCAGAGCGTTTCGACGGCGTGCAGCCACTCCTCGCCCATGTACTTGTATTGGAGACCGCTTCGTGCGTAGATGAGAAACTGGTCAAAGCCGTCGGTCTTTAGCGCGGCAACCTTGGCGGCAAGTTCGGCATCGGTCGGCCTCCCTGTGATCGCGAGAAACGGAATCACCGGGTTCAGCTCGACCGGTTCACCAAACGCGGCGAGAAAAGACACAACGGCGCACAGCAGACTTGCAAAGCATTTCATACGGCTAATCAATCGTTATAAGAAAACAGCTACGACAACTTACAACAACTTTTAAGTTTCCACAGCACAACAGCTACCGAACGAAGATCGTCAGTCCAGATCCGCTTTTGCACATGACGTCCGAAGCGCTGAGGACATTGAGATTAGGATATAGGACTTCGAAGTCGTTGCCGGATTCGGCGCTGTTGGGATAGAACTTTCCGCCTTCAAGAGTGTCAAGGAAGCCGCATTTGCCGTCGCGAACTGTCGGCACCAGATGCCGGACGAGCGAGGCCTCGTCCGCATAGTCCGACCAGATCTTCACTTCGGCAAATGCGACGCACGAGATGTAGTTTATCGTGCCGGCCGTGTTCATGGCGAAGAACGTCAGCGGCGCGCCGGCGGTGAAATCGGACACAGTTGCGCCGGTTATCGTCTTTGATTCGTCGTCCAGCCTGCACAATGCGCCGCCCATCGCAACCATGTGCAACTCCATGCCTTCGGCGGGCGTAGTAAACATTCTTGAAGTCTGATTCTTGTAGTCAAACCTGATATATGACCCGCCAAAAGAATCAATCAATGTGTTGAAAGTATTGACGCCGGCAGATTCGCGACCAGACCACATGACGACTGTCTGGGACGTTGTGTCGATGAACGCCAGCCGTGCCCTGATCCTCGTCAAGCTATTCGCGGTGTAGTCGGTCACGATATACTGCGTTCCCGATGACTTTAACACCTTGTCGCCAAGCAAGTCAAGTTGCGACGCCGTGAAGAAGCGGGCGTAGCAGGCCGTTTTGCTCCACGCGAATGGCAGCGCGGACGAGAACGAAGTCGCGTCGGGGGCGACATCGCCCAGAATCGCGCAGTTGTCCCAATGCGCCGGGTCGTCCCCGCCGTCCACCGCGCCGTAGGCGACCAGAACGGTATTCGTCTCAAACCCGGTGGTGAGGGAAACGCGTCCCGTTGGCACGCCATTGATCTGCGTGATGGATGACGAGAGGATTCGCTTGTTTCCAGTCAGAAGCGCGGAGGCAGAGACGACCGTGAAGTCGCCGACCGTGGGCGTTACGACATCGGCCTCTGCGTAGGTGAATGTTCCGGTGGGTGACAAGAAGCTCCCGTCCACGCGGTTGTAGAGCGTCACCGTGTCGTCGTTCTTGACGCAGGGGATGAGGTCGTAGATGAGCGAGGTAGAGTCCGTACGGTTTGTCCACACCCGGAAGCTATAGAGGGTCATCCTTCCACGATTCAGCGAGGTGGCTGATCCATTGGAGTTGACGGCGAAAAGTCCCATCGGACAGGGCGACGTGAAAGCGTCTTTGCTGACATTTACCGTGTTAGATCCGCCATCCCAAGTAATGGGCACGCCTTGGTTTGTCTGATCGATCTGATAGCGCCGGTCTTTTGTGCCGGTGTAGGTTGGCGTTCCGCCTGCTGTGTCAAAGCGAAGTTTGTCGTTGGCTTCGCACAGACAGAGGAAGGCCGAGTCTCTTGCCGCTTTTCTGGCCCCCCAATAACCTTGAGCATATCCTGAAACAAAATAGTTGAAGCTGACATCCGCCGTGACGCGCCAATCCTGGTTGGGGCATTTGTCGCCGAGGATGAAATGCTGAGAACCATCTGACTTGATGAAGGCGAGCTGCTTCTTGAACGGGAGAGTATAGGAGGCGAGGGCGAAGCGGTAGGCGGCATCGAAAGGTTGGCTCACGGGATAGTTGTAGGTGAGTTCGCTTTCGCTCGCCGGGACGGTGGCCACGGAATCGATGGTATCCCAGGCGTTCATGTCCGGGCCTTGGTCAACGGCGCCATGCACGGCGTAGAGCGTAATCGCTTCCGCGCCGGCCGACACCGCGAGGTCCACCGAGGTCACTACGCCGCCCTCCGAGTTGACGGCGGCTATGCGCACCGTGCGCGAGGGGCCCTGCGCAAGCGTTTCGCACGGCAGCGCCGCCGCCGCGAGCATCAGACATACCGCAATAGATTCCGTGATTTTCCAGTTCATTGACATCGCCCCTTTCATCATTGTTGTTAATTATACAATATTCGTGCCAATCGCGGGCAACCTATATATAGCGGTTTTTGCGCCACCCTCAGCGCGTTGTGGATTCGCGGACGACAAGATCTGCGGCAAGCATGATGCGGCGCTTCTCCTTCTCCGGGTTGTCGAATCGCCAGAAAAGTGTCTCCAGCACCGTCGCGGCGATTTCCGCGCACGGCTGGCGTACGGTCGTGATCGTGGGAGAGACGAGCGTGGCGAGATTGACGTCGTCCACGCCGGTCACGAGGATGTCGCGCGGGCACTTCTTTCCGATCCGCAGCAGCAGCTTCAGCACGTTCGCCGCGACGAGGTCGCTCGAGCAGACGACCGCATCAGGCGGACTACGCCGCCATTTCTCCGCCAACGCGTCGCTCTCCGAGAGATAGAGACCGCTTCCAACGAACCTAACGCCTCGCCTCTGCGCGATAGCCGCCACGAGCCCGTCGAGCCGCCGGCGGACATTGGCGCTCATATCGGACCATGCTGTGAAGAAAATCTTTTTTGCACCGCGCTCGATCACATGGCGGCCGAGGAATTTCCCGATCTCGAAGTTGTCTACGCCCACGAAGTCGAAGCGATCCTCGTCTGGCTCGGAATCGATGTCCGTGTCGAGAATGACGACGGGGATGTTCGCGGACTTGAAGATATCCAGCACCTCGCGGTTCGTTTCGTGCGTGTCGTCGCCAAAGTCGACGGGATGGAACACTACGCCGGCGACACCGTCCGCGACCATTCTTTTGGCGGCTGCCACGACGACCGGACGCACCCTGTCCGAACGCAGCGCCGATATGTCCGCGAAGTCAATGGAAACGCCCTTTTCAAGGCAGAGCCGCGAGAACTCCTGGCAGATCGGCGGATACACCTCGACCTGCTTCAGCATCGGCATGACAAGCCCGATGGTCGCCATCCGCCGGGCCACAAACGTGCCTACGCCGTTCTGCGACTTGACAAGCCCCAGATCCTTAAGCGACTCAAGTGCCTTGACCGCCGTGAGATACGACACGCCGAACCTGCGGCAGACCATCTTGAGAGACGGAAAAGCCGAACCAGGGGAATACTTTCCGGACAGTATGTCTTCTCGTAGCCTGTCCGCTATCTCGCAATATTTGGCTTCGACTTTCATGACGCGGATTATATCAAAAATCCTTGCGACATGCCTATTGCCTGTTTATGTCTGAGGTGCGGATAAATTCTGTCAGGTTGGTTACGAAAATTGCTTACATCCGTCTGAAGTTTAGTGTTTTCCTCGTTTTATGATTACAGCGAGGAGCGCGATATCCGCAGGATTGACGCCAGAAATGCGAGCTGCCTGGGCAAGTGTCTCTGGCCGCCACTTCTTCAACTTCTCTCGGCTCTCGTATCTAACCGCCCCACACTTGTCATAATCCAGCCACTTTGGAATCTTGATTGCTTCATCTATCTTCGCCCGCTCTGCCGCTTTCCTCTCCTGTTCTATGTACGGCGCATAGTGTCGCATAATCTCTAACTCGTTTTCAATCTTTTCTTCGGTGAACCAGCGAGAGATCGGTGCTTGCGATTCTGCCGCATTAGTGCTTGGCGCTTTCGCGGCGGCGTCTATGGCACGATCAAGATAGTCTTTTACTTTAGAAACAGTTTCCAAGTAATCAGGTGGCTGGATGCCAACCTTCCTTGCCGCCTCAAGTAATCTAAACCTTGCATTGTCCTGTCGCAAAATCAACCTGCGCTCTGCCCTGCTCGTGAACATCCTGTACGGCTCGTCTGTACCCTTTGTCACAAGATCGTCAATCAGGACACCAATGTAGGCGTCTTGCCGACTTAGAACGAGTGGCGGCTCCCCTTTGACCTTTAAAGCGGCATTTATTCCGGCAATAATACCCTGAGCAGCAGCTTCTTCGTAACCAGTGGTTCCGTTTATTTGCCCAGCAAAGAACAAACCATCCACTCGTTTGGCCTCAAGTGAATGCTTAAGCTCGCGCGAATCAATGCCGTCATACTCGATTGCATACGCATAAGCAAGGAATTCGGCACGCTCAAGCCCAGGCACTGATCTTACCATCTTTTCCTGTACATCGCGCGGCAAGCTACAGGATAGACCATTGGGATAAATAACCTCGCCTTTAGAGTCCTCTGGTTCAAGCATCACATGGTGCTGCTTTGCCTCTGCAAAGCGGACTATCTTATCCTCAATTGAAGGGCAATAACGCACCCCAGTACCCACAATAGCGCCGCCGTAGAGCGCAGAAGCACTTAGATTTTCCCTTATTATCCTATGCGTTTCTTCTGTTGTGTGAGTCATCCAGCAAGGCAGTTCACCCAACGATTGTTCCACGTGGAACATTTCCTTTTTTTTCAACGCAGAGACGCAAAGACGCGGAGTGCGCAGAGATTGCTTTGAGCCGTGTTCCACGTGGAACAATGGCCTTGGGTTTTCTCCATCCTGCCGCTGACAGACGGCAAAGTTGCAACTTGATGCCTTAAGGCGTGGGGGTGTGCCCGTTTTAAGCCGAATAAGGGAAAAGCCAAGCTTTTCCAGGCATTCGGACAGTAAATTTACAGCTGGACGGCCGTCTCCACCTGACTCCTGGCACTCTTTTCCAATCCAAATCCTGCCCCTTAAGGTTGTCCCGGCTGTTAAAACAACTGCCTTTGCGGTAATAGATCCATTGTGTTCGGTAACAACACCTAAAAGCTTGTATGATCCATTGTTGTCAATCACGGCAGAGTTGTCATCAGTCGATGGCTCGGTAAGAAGTCCAATGACGGCGTCTTCGAGGACGGTTAGTTTTGGCTGCGATGCGATAACTTGCTGCATCCGCAAGGTGTACTCTGCCTTTGCGCATTGGGTTCTTGTTGCTTGGACTGCTGGCCCACGGCTTGAATTGAGTGTTTTAGCTTGAATGGCGGTGGCGTCGGCATTTTTTCCCATCTCGCCACCGAGTGCGTCGAGCTCGTAAACGAGGTGACTCTTGGCAAGTCCGCCAATCGAAGGATTGCAGGGCATCTTTGCGATGCTGTCTACCTTTGCGGTGATAAGAAGGGTAGATATCCCCATTCGTGCCGACGCGAGAGCCGCTTCGGCACCGGCATGACCACCGCCAACTACAATAACATCGCTATCTATTAACAGGCTCATAGGCGGTAAAGATTATATCAATTATCAACTACATTGTGAACAGTTTTTTTGATTAAATTATGCGACATAGCTAAACCTGATAAATTGATATTTTTTGCGGATATTCAAATAAAAAATCAAATAAAATGTTTATAACTCAAATGTCAAGGGAAATATATTAACAGTTATCAAAAACTTATTAACATAAAATGTGAAGAAATGAGCTCTAGTTATCTTAAGGGGTTAGGGTGGCAGTAGTTGGAGTTGGAGTTCAGAGTTGGAGTTGGAGGTAGGGTAGGGGTCAGTGCACAGGAGTTGGAGTTCAGAGTTGGAGGGTGGTGGGGTAGATTTTAGCTGGAGGCCTGGAGGACACTTCCTCCAGCTAAAAACTGCAAAATCTCTACATGTTAGGGGTTGAAATGCGCGAAGCAAAGGCGAAGCGGTAGCGGAGCCTCTTTTGCCAACCATCGGAGTTGAATTTTCTAGACAACCCCTAACTCCAACTCCAACTCTGAACTCCAACTTCTGTCTCTGCGTCTCTGCGTTAAAAAACTTCATAAAAGATCTCCACCACCACTCTCCAACTCCAACTCAGAACTCCAACTATACACCTGTTCTTTGTGGCTGATATTGCTTTAGCGAGGTTGCATTAATCGGTTAAAATTTGATAAAATACAAACATTCAAATGAAAGTGCTCTTCCTGTTCATCGACGGCGTAGGCTTGCGCGACGCTGCTACGGACAACCCTGTCAATCCAGAGGTCTGTCCTGCCTTGTGCCGTCTTATCTCGAAACACGGAAAGCCAATTGACGCACGACTTGGAATCGATGGCCCGCCTCAAAGCGCCACCGGCCAGGCGACGATGTTCACCGGCGTGAACTGCGCTTCCGCGATGGGAAAGCACTGCGAAGGGTTCCCTGGACCCAATCTCCGCAAGATCATCGAGACCGACAATTTGTTCAAGCAGCTGCGCGACAGGGGAAAGGAAGTCTGCTTTTCCGACGCCTACCTCGTCGACTCTGCGGAAGAGCTCGCCGCACGTCGCTTCAAGTCGGTCACTACCGTGATGGCACTTACCACCCCTGAGACGATAAGGACTGTCGACGATCTACAGAACGGCCAGGCCGTCATGCAGGACCTGACGCGCGAGACGATACAGGACCGCTGGCCCGATATCGCGGTGATTCCACCGCAGCGCGCGGCCGAGCACCTTGCGGCAATCGTGCGCAGGTACGACTTCACGCTGTTCGAGTTTTTCCAGTCAGACGTCGCCGGCCACTCTATGGACTACGCGCGCGCGTGTGCTGCGCTCAGGACTTACGACAGGTTCCTCGCCGCGATCGTCAGGTTCACCGAGGCGATGGGGGTGACGCTTGTAATGACTTCGGACCACGGCAACATCGAAAACATTTCGGAGAGGGGACACACCTTGAACCCTGTTCCGTTTGTCGCCTTCGGCCCGAAGGAGGAATTTCTGCGGGAGCGCGTGTCATCGCTCGTCGACGTAACGCCGGCGCTGCTATCCGCTTTCGACACATAAAACCAAAAACAAAAAAGCAAAGGAGAAAAACCATGGCATGTTCATGCGGCAAGGCAAAGTGCAAGTGCGGATCGGAGTTCTGGGCTCCGATAATGGCGCTCGCCGAAATCGAAAGCGGGCTCGGCGCGAAGAACGACGTCGTTGCAGTCGCGTGGGAGCGCGAGGACGGCAAGGTCTACCGCTACGACCTTGAGATTCCGAAGCGTCTCAGCCCCGAGGCGACCAAGTTCGTCTCGCATGTCGTCGACCGCATCGCGAAGTTCATCGTGTGGGCTGCGGGCGGCTGGAAGCTCTATCTCGCTGGTCCCGATGCTGTCGTTCGGCCCGTCGCGAAGGCGTACACGAAGAAGGGCTCTCGCAAGTTCGACTACGAGTTCTTCTCCGACCTCTACGGGCGTCCTGTCGAGACAGTTGTTCTTCCCCTCAAGAAGATGCCCGCTCAGAAAGAGACTCTCACGAAGGTGAAGACCGTCGCCGACGGTTGCCGCATTGGCTTCGACCTCGGCGCGAGCGACTTCAAGATCTCCGCGCTAAACAAGGGCAAGGTCGTGTTCTCCAAGGAGTGCCCGTGGGATCCTCGGAACAACGCCGACCCCGAGTACCACTACTCGAAGCTCACCGAGGGCCTCAAGGCCGCCGCGGCGACTCTGCCGCGCGTAGACGCGATCGGCGGTTCCACTGCCGGCACGCTCGTCGGCAAGAAGATGGGCGTCGCCTCGCTCTTCCGCGCCATCAAGGAGAAGAACCCGTCCAAGTATCCGATTGCGCAGGACATGTTCTTCCGCGTCGAGAAGGACTGGGGCGTTCCCTTCGAGATCTACAACGACGGCGACGTCTCGGCTCTCGCGGGAATGATCACGATGGGCAAGAAGGGCATCCTCGGCGTCGCGATGGG